>NZ_JBQKDZ010000003.1:0-170207 GCF_052121575.1 Collinsella sp. LCP19S3_C9 | reverse complement strand
GCAACGGTAGGCCTAGCTGGTCGGCATGCCTTTGCCTTTTCTGAAATTTTTCGTTTCCGTAGATGAAAAGAATGGGTGCCGCACTAGCAACAATCAGATTGCCCTAAACAGCCTCAGCTGCCAGGAGCCGGCCTCGCGCATGCAGTCGCGCATCAGGTGCACGGCGCATCGCTGCCAGGCCGCCCCCTGGAAGACCTCGCCTATGGCCCTGACCGGGCCCCCGTGGGCATCGGATGCGACGAGCTCGGTGCCGGTCGCGCCGCGGTCGCGCGGTGCCTGCAGGAAACCGATCCACGATTCGTAGGACTCCGTGCCCGCCACGGACACCCCCAGCACCCGCCTCCAGCCGGACTCGTCGCAGCCTATCGCCGTGGCCGCCGCGGTCGAAGCCACGCGGCCCCCGCGGCGGCACTCGACGTAGGTCGCGCCGAGCCAGATGCAGGGTATCGCGCGCGCATCGGGCGGCCCCTCCGCGAGGTCGGCTATCTCGGCGTCGAGGGTCGCGGCGATCGCGCCCACTCGGTCCCTGCCGAGGCTCTCGATGCCCATCTTCTCGGCTATCCTCTGCACCTTCCTGGTGCCGGTGCCGGTGGCGTACATCTCGGCCACCGCCGCGACGAGTGCGCGGTCGACGCGCCGGTGGCGCTCGAGGACGTCCTCGGGGAAGAAGCTGCCCGTCCTGAGCTCGGGGATTCTCAGGTTGAGCGTGCCCACGCACGTCTCGGGCGTGCGGTTGCGGTAGCCGTTCCTGCTGTTGGCCCCATCGCCGCAGAGATGGTCGGCCTCCTCGTCCATGATGGCGTTGGCCACCTGCTCGGCGAGCGGCCTGAGCAGCGACTGGATGTCGACCATTCCGTCGGTCGACCTCGGGATGGCGGCCTTCTCCGGCACTGCGCCCGCTTATGTCTCCATAGCGGTCCCTGTCCTTCCCCAGAACCTGTATTATGTAGAATTCCAGATTCTAGGACAGGGGCCGCTTGCGTTTGGCGGTCAGCCGTCGGCGCGCTTACACCAACATTTCCGACACGATTGTCGTCGCGCAGCGACTCCCCGTCGGCTGATACGGTGTTCGCAGACACGGCCCGTGCCCCCTTCGTCGGTGATTTGTTGTTTAGTCGCTGGAAATCATATGACGAAGCGCGGGCCGTGTTCCGCTATGAGGTTGTCAATTTGCGAAAGAAATTATGCGTCACCGATAAGCAACCGGATACCCATTCTGCTCGAGTGGTTGCAACGGGAGTACGAATTAAGCGACAGATGAAAGGGTATCGATGGCGTCGATACCCTTTCATCTTTGTATAATCAGTTATCCCGGCTATATATTAGTAATCAATTTTATATATATAGTAACCGGGATAACTTTTAATAAGATTGAATGAAACGCCATAACTATTGCTGTTAAAGCCCTCAAGGTTATCGTTCGAAAGAATATACCTTACTTCAAGAGTTTTAAGGTCCTTTATGGGCACGGTTGCAGATACGACATCATTAGAAGACAAAATGATTTCAGAGCTATTTGTATCGGTTATTGTAAATCTTAGATGAGCAAACCTGTTGTATGCGTCTGAATATTTACCGGTGGGATCGAGTACTTTCCACATATCAAAGTTCGGATAATAGTGTAATGAGCTAATAGTTGGTGCTCCTGCGAGTGTAGGAATGTTTTCAGCCCATCCTGTCTGCGAAATCCATTTACCTGGGTCTGTGTCCTGAATGGTTTTAATGTCTTTAATTAAAGTATTGTCTTCAACAACATTAATTCCTATTTGAAGTGGATTTGCAGCAATTCCGCCAAACATGCCAATCGCGAGACATGAAATTACAATCCATACAGTATTTTTCGTAATCAAGAAATAGATGTAACCAAATATAAAGACAGCAGAAACAATGATCTTGAACAGAGAGAAGTAGTCAGGTTCAACATATTTAGAAATCAGCATCATGATTAACGTGTATATGGCTGCAATGCAAAGACCCTTTTTATAGCCAAATTCAAGATAATTAACTGATTTGAATAGGATAAGAACGTCACCAAATGCAATTACAACCGCAAGCCTTTCGGGTGTCGTAAAGCTCATTAGGGTAATTTTTGCAACGATTGCTGGAAGTCCGAAAAGGAAATAAACCAAATAAAACAATTCAATAAAATACAGAGCTAATAGTTGCCTGTCTTTTACTTTTTTTATGAAAATCGCATAGGTCGCGACAAGATATCCAAGCGGAAATAAATCAAAAAAGGAAGAGTAAACATCTACTCTTTGATCAGAATATCCATTATTGAAAAATGGAGTAAAAAGCTGTGTTACAGAGCGGAACAAGAGAGATGGGTGGCCGCCGCCATAGCTTTTGCGTGCACCGGGATAAACGGTTCCCGTGATTAGCGATATCGCTGGGCTAGAAGTTTTATAAATATTTATAAAAATGAAAACAAGTAACAATAACCAAGGCATTGTTAGCAGTAGTTTCCTTGGGCTCAAATTATTTAGAACCTCAGTGTTATTTAAAATAAAACCTAATCCCATCGCTAAGAACAATAAGGAATACGGAACGATCCATGCTGGATACAGAGTCAAAATAAGTCCACCGAGACATTGGAAAAATGCGAAGGAAAAGATTGAAGAAATCCAGAGTGAATTAGTCTTAAGAAAGTGAACAGCTGTAACAAACAAAGCTTCGGAATAAACAATTATTTCAACAGATCCCCACCAACACACGGCTGAACCAAGAGATACTAAGATGCCCAGTGCTACTGATTTGCCCCTCTGTTCATCTAGAAAGATGAGGCCGACTTCAACGGTCATAAGAAAGAGGGCTATAATGCGCCCATTCCAATAAAAGGCGAGGCCTTTTTCCAGGCCAAATAATAGATATCCCCAATACAGAGGTCTGTACAGTAGCGAAGCGTCTAAAACAGGTACTCCAGTGACAAGCATATCAGTCGAAGTTCCGCGGAATACCGATCCTATATACGGCATATAACCGTTGGTGTCATTAAACTGTGCGAACGTTTCTGCAAGAGAGGTGGCAAATTCGTCAGTCCTAAACCAGCGAGGGGTGCCTGCTATGACGTTAGACAAATCGCCATAAGGCAAAGTTACGCCCCACATGGAAATAGAAGAGCCACTAACACCCAAAAAAGTAAGAACAGATAATGCCAGAAATGCAAATAGATATCGATGCGCAAACATAAAGTTAAAAAAGGAATGTTTGTGCCGAATAATTAGAAAGAAGCAAATGGTTAACAGTAACGTGCTGGACAACAAAATGATCGCATTGTCGAACAAGACAACCGATGTGTTATAGATTAAGGACTCTCCGTTCAAAAACTGCAGGTATAAGGCGCGGTACAAAACGCAAAAAACTATTATTAGGGCACTTAGCACAATTGATTGGATGGTCATTCCCAATTTAGGGGATTGCATGATGTTGTGCTGGCGTATCTCGATAATCTCATCGGTGCCTATATTCTCGCTCTCCAAGACAGCCCTTTCCTACATTGGGGTTTATAAAGTTCGCAAAGAATCCCTGACAAAGTGGACCATAGCGTTGCTTAGTTAAATTATATTCATCAGCTATATATCAACAATAGTCCATAATCACTCAGGGGAGTGGCATTTATGTATTTACGTTTTGAGATGAGCGCTTATTCGTCTTACCTATCTGAACTTTTAAAGAGTACAGATAGGTTTCAGCGCTCGATTGTCGTAGCGTAGCTAGATTGAAAAATCCATCTCTTCGGGATTGGTTGTGCTCCTTGGTTTTAAATTGCGTGTGCCCTTAAGCCCATTGGTATTATATATACATTATTGAACGATTATTTAGGAGCGATTGCTTTGCCGCGATTTTCTATCTGCGTCTCCTCTTTTAACGACGCTGACTTTTTGACGCCATGTATAACGAGTGTCATTTCCCAGTCCTTTTCGGACTTTGAATTGATAGTTGTTGATGACGGTAGCACTGATGAAACGTCTTCCATTCTCGATAAATATGTTGAGAAGGACTGCCGTATCAAAACTATCATCAAGAAGCAAAACGAGGGGGTTCATTTAGGGCGAAAGGATGCGATTAACCTATCTACTGGCGATTTTGTTATTTTCTTGGATGCTGACGATGAGTTAAAAGAGGATGCTCTTCGCTCACTGGACTCGTATATTTGCGAATTCCCAGAGTGCGACTATTTGCATTTTGGAATGGATGTAATTAACAAGGGTGATTTTGACGAGACTACTGTTTTAAACTTTAATAAGCAAGCCAATTTCGATCCTGTCTGTAACTCTTCTGACGATTTGCTTTCCAGCTCTTTTATTACTTTTGAATCGGATTGGCGTGTTATTCAGAGATGCTTTAGCTCCAGGTTGGCTAAGCGTGCCTTCGCCTCTATGACTTCTGAAAAAATGGGTAGAGGCCAAGACGCGTATGAATGTCTCGTTCTTTCTTCGATGGCGGAGAATCCAAAGTTTTGCAATTCGCTTAAGTGTTATAGGTACTATCTAGGGCGTGGAATTACAAATTCAAGTTCTCTTAGCACCGAATCGTGGTTAAAAGAGGCCACGGCATATCGTGATTGCTGGGAATTAGCGTGCGAATTTGCTATGAATAAAGCTCCTATTGTTGGCAGAGCGGCCGCTTCTCTTAAGCTTAAGTTGTTGGAATCCCTGTATAACGACTGGTTTGTTCGGGTTGGCTTCGAAGAGAAACTGATTGCTGCTCGTCGAGCAGCGTCGTTCTGTGGCGGTATTGAGACGGCTACTCAGTTATTCAGAATCATTCGAGATGAGGCATATCGCCTGTGGGATTCTGGCTCTTCTACAATTACCTTGGAGGAGCTTGCTGAATGGTATCGTGAGGCCATGGGTTTCGTGGCTGAATCTGGCTTTACGTCTCGGGATTTAATCGAATACGCATCTGCGGCAAAAAATCATCTATGTAACTTGACCGATAGGGCTAAATTGACCAGTCTTAAGAAAGAAGATGTGCGCATTTTTGTCTCTACTCATAAGAGGGTGGACACGTTTAGTGGAAGGGTTTTTCAGCCAGTTGAAGTTGGCTGCGCCTTGCGTTCATCGCATTTCGGCTGGGCGTTTCACGATGATGATGGCGTTAATATTTCTTCCCTAAATGCAATGTACTGCGAGCTTACGACTCAGTATTGGGCTTGGAAAAATACTGACAGCGATTATGTTGGCTTCTGCCACTATCGCAGATACTTTGACTTCTCTCCTTCGCGACATGAGGAGAACCAATTTGGTGAGGTCCTGGATCGGTATATCGATTCCTCGTCCCAAATGGAATATTGCCTTGATGATGATAGCGTCCGTGATTATGTTAAGCAATATGATGTGATTACGACCGAGCGTAAGGATATTCGTCCTTACTGCGGGTCTTCTGCAACCATTCGCAAGCAATACGATCTTGCCGACAAATTGTTTGTCGAGGATCTCGACAAAGTCGTTTCCATTCTCGTTAAACAGCATCCTGAGTATCTTCAGGATGCTCAGGCTTTCCTCAAAGGGCACACCGCGCGCTTCTGCAACATGTTCATCATGAAGCGGGCCATTTTTAACGCATATTGCGAGTGGTTATTCCCGATTCTCGAAGAGTTTGTTAATACGACAGACATGTCGAAATACAGCAAGGAAGGCCTGCGCACGCCAGGTCACCTTGCTGAAAGGCTCTTGAATATTTATTTGCTTCATCATGAGCGTGTTGGTGAGGGTTGGAAAACTGCCGAGCTGCAGTGTGTTCACTTTACTGAGCCAGATTATCATGGCGAACTCGGTCTTCCGCGTCTTTCTGGCGATCCCCGCCCTATAATCCCTGTTGTTTTTGCCTCGGACAATAATTATGTCCCCATGCTTACGACCACAATTTATTCAATGCTTGCAAATGCTTCTACGGACTATCGCTACGATATCGTCGTACTGCATCGTGATATCAATGGGGAAAACCAAGCCCGTATGAAGAGTTTCTTTAGGGCTTTCCCTCATGCCGACCTGAGGTTCTGCAGCGTCTCTGCCATTATTGATCAATATGAGCTGACAACGAATAACCCGCATATTAGTGTCGAGACTTATTACCGCTTCCTTATTCAGAAGCTATTGCCTTATTACAATAAGGTGCTCTATCTTGATTCTGACCTTATTGTTAAGGGTGACATTTCGGAGCTGTACGAAACCGAACTCGGTACTAACCTGCTTGGCGCAACAAGGGATATTGATTTCCTGGGCAACCTGAACATGAAAAACGGTGATCGACTAAAGTATGCCAAGGAAGTACTTGGAATGAATGATCCCTATGACTACTTCCAGGCGGGCGTTCTACTTCTTAATACGTATGAGATGCGAAATCTCTACACTATTGAAGAGTGGCTTGAATTCGCTTCTGATGATCGTTTTATTTATAACGATCAGGATGTTCTTAACGCGCATTGTGAAGGACGTGTGACCTGGCTAGATTATGACTGGAATGTCATGATTGATTGCGGCAACCGTATTGCAAATGTTTTCAGCTTTGCACCTCATGAGGTATTTGACGCATTTAATGATTCGCGTGGTCATGAGCGGATTGTTCATTATGCTGGGTTTGAAAAACCGTGGAAGTTTGCTTATTGTGATCGAAGCCAGTTGTATTGGAAATATGCTCGCGAGACACCGTTCTACGAGAAGCTTCTTGCATTGCTTATGGGATCTGGCGCCTCGGTCGACACGCCACTGTTGATGCATGAAAAGGCAATCTCTGAAACTAGTCCACTTCGTAAAATCGTCGATCCACTGTGTCCTGTTGGTTCTGCGCGCCGTGAAGTTCTGAAATCCATTGGCAGGGCTGTTCAGGGAAAGAAATAGTCGAGCCTGTTTCGAGGCATGGGGCGTTCGCTCCATGCCTTTCTTTAGACAAAGTATGGGTTAATACCCCTCTTTTACGGGCCCGTTCATTCTGCGAGCTACGGGAGGATATACTTCTCTCTCGACAGGATGTTGTTATTAAGGAGTCGTTTGTGACGAATAACATTGATAGCCGTGTTGAACCGATGAGTATTCAATCACACGCGGCGAATGATATTCAAAAGGATTTTTACATCCTAAAACAGCTAGTTACCAAGGACTTTAAGCTGAAATATCGCCGTAGCGTTCTCGGTGTCGCTTGGTCTGTTCTAAATCCCTTATTAATGATGATTGTAATGGCGGTCGTCTTTTCGACTATTTTTGCCCAAGGCCGCAATGGCTCCATTACGCCAGAGATGTATCCTCTTTACTTAATTGTCGGTAATGTTACTTTTGCCGTTATGTCCGATTCTACATCACAGGCGATGACGTCAATACTAGCGGCAGCGTCATTGTTAAAGAAGGTCAAAGTCCATCGCTGGGTATTTCCCGTTCAAAAGGCTTTGTTTGCCTTGGTAAATTTTGCTTTTTCGCTTGTTGCTGTTGCCTTAGTCATGTTGTGGTTCCGTGTAGTGCCCACATGGCATCTTGTTTGGCTTCCGGTGTGTCTGATTCTTTTAATGCTGTTTTGCATGGGTATTGGTCTGGCTCTTTCTGCCCTTGCAGTTTTCTTTAGAGATGTGATCCATCTTTGGAGCGTTGTGATTACCGCCTGGACGTACTTTACTCCTATTTTTTGGACTACAGATTTTATTGCCGGAATGCCACATATCCTCAGGGTTCTAATGTATGCGAACCCCATGTATAACTATTTGACTTTCATGCGTGATATCTTTCTGTTTCAGTGCAATCCTTCCACACAGGTATTGGTTTTTTGCGTCCTATGGGCAGTCCTTTCACTGGTTATAGGGTATGCAGTATTTCATAAGAGCGAGCATAAGTTCATTCTTTATATCTAGGGGAATAGTATGTCTGGAGTTATTCAAGCGGGTGCTATGCCCTCGGTTGACTATGAGAAGAAGCCTCTTTCGGTTGAAGTCAAAGATGTCTCCATGGTCTTTAATATGGCTTCTGAGTCGCTGGGTAGCTTTAAAGAGTATTTTATAAAGCTTGCGAAACACGAACTCTTTTTTGAGGAGTTTAGGGCACTTAAACACATCTCATTCGAAGTTCATCAGGGCGAGGTCGTTGGTCTGGTCGGAACGAACGGATCTGGCAAATCCACTATGCTTAAGATCATTGCTGGCGTTCTTGAGCCGAGCGAGGGCGAGGTCAGGGTTCATGGCAACATCGCTCCGCTTATCGAGCTCGGTGCCGGTTTTGACCCGGAGCTGACGGCTCGCGAGAATATCTACCTTAACGGCTCGCTTCTCGGATATACCAAGGAATTTATCGATGCAAACTTTGACGGGATCATCGATTTTGCTGAGCTTAATGATTTTGTCGATATGCCGCTAAAGAATTTTTCTTCGGGTATGGTGGCGCGTATTGCCTTTGCAATTGCTACGATTACCGAGCCTGATATTTTGATTGTTGATGAAACGCTATCGGTTGGTGATGTGTTCTTCCAGGAAAAGTGCGAAAGGCGAATTCAACATTTTATTGAATCCGGTGATGTTACTGTCCTGTTCGTTTCGCACTCAATGGATCAGGTTGAGCGTATTTGCCAGCGCGCTGTGTGGATCGAGAAAGGCGATCTTCGCATGGACGGTCCCGTTGATGCGGTTTGCAAAGCATACCGCGATCAATTCAATTAGGGTATAATCACTCCTTATCCGCTCCATTAGCTCAGTTGGATAGAGCAGGGGACTTCTAATCCCAAGGTCGACGGTTCGAATCCGCCATGGAGCACCTTGAATAATTAAAGGGGCCGCACTGAATGGCGCGACCCCTTATTTAGTCTCTGTTCCATAAATCTCTTGTGTACACTTTTTGCTGCACGCTATCAAGGATAGGGTCGTAGCGATTGGCAATAATGACATCGCTTAGACTTCTGAATAGCTCTATGTCATTAACAACGGTGCAGCCAAGTAGGTTTGTTTCACTACTGGTGGGCTCATAAATTATGACTTTGATGCTCTTTGCCTTGAGCAGTTCAATGACATCGAGAGTCGAGCTTTGCCTAAAGTTGTCAGACCCGCTTTTCATTGTAAGGCGGAATGCTCCAACGATCTTTGGTTGCATTGCTAGCACTTGATCGGCAATGAATTGTTTACGTGTATTGTTGGAATCGACGATAGCGCGAATTAGATTTTGAGGAACATCTTGAAAATTTGCAAGGAGTTGCTTGGAATCCTTTGGCAGGCAGTAGCCGCCATAGCCGAAGCTGGGGTTGTTGTAATGGGTTCCAATGCGCGGATCAAGGCAAACGCCCTTAATGATTTCGCACGCATTTAGGCCCTTGCTTTTGGCATAGGTGTCGAGCTCGTTGAAGTATGAAACCCTGAGCGCTAGATACGTGTTGGCGAATAGCTTGATAGCTTCTGCCTCGGTTGATCCAGTTATTAGAATTTCTGTCCCGGCGTCCTCGGAGCCCTCGTCCAAAAGGTTGACGAAGGTCTGGGCCGCTTCGCGGTCGGCCTCCTCGTTGATTCCGGCAACGATTCGGCTGGGATGTAAATTGTCTTCAAGTGCGTGGCCTTCGCGCAAAAACTCGGGGGAGAAGATGATCTGGAGCTCGGAATATTTGGCACTGATTTCCTTGGTGTAGCCAACAGGGATGGTGGACTTAATTACTACGGCGGCGTGCGGGTTGATTTTTTTGACCAGATCCAGGACGCTCTCGATGCTCGAGGTGTCGAAGTAGTGCGTGGCATCGTCATAGTTGGTTGGCGTAGCTATGACGATGTAATCAGCTATTTCATATGCTTTCTTTACATCGGTGGTAGCACGTAGCGAAGTCGGGCGATCTGCCAGATATGCCTCGATGAATGCATCCTTGATGGGGGAGATGCCGTTGTTGATGTCCGCTACCCTGTTTTCATTAATGTCGATAGCAATGACATCGTTATGTTTGGAAAGCAGGCATGCGAGTGAAAGGCCTACGTAGCCTAGACCTGCGACGGTAATATTCATGGGTGCCTCCCGGCAAAATTAACGCTCTTAGACTGGTAAAGGCTGCCATACATAAGGCATCGCGGCGTCGAGGTTGAAGCTACTTGTACCGGATGTCGATGGCGACCCCTTCGGTCTTAAAGAGGCTGATTCTCATTATATTTAATATAGCGGATATTCATTCGGCTGGTCGTGCCATTAATTATCCGCGCTCTCCTCATACACTCTCAGCTCCCACTGCTTACGTTCCACTTTCGCCACGGAATCCAAGATGAAGCCTGTGGCGAGTGACAATCCGCATAGGAACATAAATGCGGCTGCGAGAATCGCGGTAGGGAAGCGAGGCACCAAACCGGTGGCAAAGTATTCTGTGATGAGGGGGACTCCTAGGATAAGACCGATCGCCGCAAAGATGAGCGCAACAAGTGAGAAGAACTTAAGCGGGCGGTAGTCCTTAAAGAGGGTGCCAATCATGGCAATCACTCGGATGCCATCGCTTACGGTATTGAGCTTGGACTCCGAACCGGCTGGACGGTCACGATACTCGATGGGAACATCTTTAATGCGCCAACGATGGTCGACAGCGTGGATGGATAGCTCCGTCTCAATCTGAAACCCTTCAGAAAGAACGGGGAACGTCTTGACGAAAGGTTTGCTCATGGCGCGATAGCCGGTCATGACATCATCGAAGCTGTATCCGTAGATCCACTTAATCATGCTGCGTACCAGGTTGTTGCCGAAACCGTGGAAGGCGCGCTTGTTCTCTTCGGCGTATGTGCCGTTGGAGAGTCGATCGCCTACGGTCATATCTGCTTCGTCGGCGAGGATGGGGTCGCACAGTGCGCGCGCTGACTCAGCCGGATAGGTGTCGTCTCCATCGACCATGAGATAACAATCAGCCTCGATATCACGGAACATTTGACGGCAAACGTTGCCCTTGCCCTGACGGGGCTCGAACTTAACGGTCGCCCCATGCTCGTGTGCAATTTGGGCGGTGCCGTCGCTAGAGTTGTTGTCATATACATAGACAGTTGCTTCGGGCAGCTCGCGGTGATAATCGTCTACTACCTTTGCAATGGTTACCGCTTCGTTGTAGCAGGGGATGATAACGGCGATTTTCTTTGAGTTCACGTTGATCTCCAGAGTTTGGTTGTTGCCGTTAGAAGTATAGTCGTTGCATTTTTGTATTGGTTTTCAAGGGCTGAAAACCAGAGGGGACACATGTGTCTGCCGTGGTATTGTTTAAACATGGGCTGTAAGACATGGGGATGACTTGCAGCCCGTTTTCTCACATGGAAATAGCGCGTTTTGATCGCTCCATAAATAAGCTAGCCCGGCACAGCAATGATGAACTGTGCCGGGCTTCCTGCTTGTGTGTTTACGACCGCCTTGTTTACGCCTCCGTGGGCTCCACGCCAAGCTCGTTGCGCACGAGCTCGAAGGCGGCGGCGATGGCCTTGTCCATGTCGTAGTACTTGTAGCCGCCCAGGCGACCGGCGAAGATCACGTCGCCCTCCTGCGCCGCCAGCTCCTCGTACTGCTTGTAGAGGGCCTCGTTCTTGGCGTCGTTGATGGGGTAGTAGGGCTCGTCGCCGGGCTTCCAGTCGGCAGGGTACTCGCGCGTGATGACGGTCTTGTCCTGCGTGCCGAACTCGAAGTGCTTGTGCTCGATGATGCGGGTGTAGGGGATCTCGCGCTCGGTGTAGTTGACCACGGCCACGCCCTGGTGGTCCTGCTCGTCGAGCGTCTCGGTCTCAAAGCGCAGGCTGCGGTACTCGAGCGTGCCCAGCTTAAAGTCGTAGAACGCGTCGATGGGGCCGCAGTAGATCGTCTTGGCGGCGATATCGGGCTCGGCGGCGATCAGCTCTTTGTACTCCACGCCGCAGCGGACCTCGATTCCCTCGAGCATGTTGGCGACCATCTTGGTATAGCCGCCCATGGGGATGCCCTGGTAGCGGTCGTTGAAGTAGTTGTTGTCGTAGGTAAAGCGGCAGGGGAGGCGTTTGATGATGCTCGCGGGCAGGTCGCGGCAATCACGGCCCCACTGCTTCTCGGTGTAACCCTTCACGAGCGTCTCGAAGATGTCGCGGCCTACGAGCGATAGCGCCTGCTCCTCGAGGTTCTGCGGCTCGCCGATGTTCTCGGCGGCCACCTGCTCGGCGATCTTGGCCTTGGCATCGGCCGGCGTGACGACGCCCGGCCACATCTTGGCGAAGGTGTTCATGTTGAAGGGCATGTTGTATATGTTGCCGTGGAAGTTGGCGACCGGCGAGTTGACGTAATTGTTGAACTCGGCGAAGCGGTTGACGTAGTCCCAGACGTCCTTCATGGAGGTGTGGAAGATATGCGCGCCGTAGCGGTGGACCTGGATGCCCTCGACGTCCTCGGTGTAGATGTTGCCGGCGATGTGGTCGCGGCGGTCGATGACCAGGACCGACTTGCCGGCACGCTTGGCGGCATTGGCAAAGACCGCGCCCGAAAGGCCGGCACCGACGACGAGGTAATCGTACTGGGACATGGATATGCTCCTTTGTATGTCAATTGAACAGTTGCTCTAGTTTTGGGACAAACAAACCTGATTAATTTGTCCCATGGATTAGTGTAGCAGATGCTCTTTCAGCAGCTCCAACGCATGGGCGTAGCCTGGTTTCCAAATGACGTTAGGACTCGCTATTCTGCCCTTAGGCACTCGGGTAAGACGCTCCCGACTGCATTCATCGCCTGCGGCTTCAGGTATTGCTCATTGAGCTTCGCCTTTTTGTAGGCATAGCGAGTGTCTGCCGAGTATTTGACCAGCACATCGGTGAAGAACCGCTCCCAGCTTAGGTAGTCGCGGCTTTCGATATAGCTCGAAGGATCCTTGAGGATTATTGGAATGTCGTTGTTGGGGATGAGACCGGATTGCAGAAGCGTCCACTCAAATGATTCCGGGAGGAACAGGCGAACGTTCTTGTAAACGCGCTGTCCGAGCACCTTTTCGATGTAGGGACCAAACGCTGCGCCGTCTCCAATGGCAAGAACGTTTTGCTCGGGGCATTCGTGAATCGTTCGTTTTAGGTTTGCTACGCCGGTAGCGGTGTAGCAGGGGATTCCCAGTCGGTTGCAAAGGGCGCTGTAGAATTGATAACCAGACTTGCTATCCTCGACAATTACGGCATCGGGATTGTCGAAACCTACGTTAAGGTCCTGATACAGCATGTTTCCCGCGTGAGTATAAAGCGGTTTGGTCACCGAGTAAAAACGCTTGTCGCTCTTGCGGCCATTGATCGTTTTGCTTGTGGTGTTGACCAGTTTTAGGATCTCGTCGACGCTGTAGGGGAGCTCGTTGGCGTCGCGACGAGATATCAGAACAAAATAGTTGGACGAGCCGTTGACGGCTTTGGCGAAGTCCTTTGAGTAGATAAACTCGTTACCCTCATCTAGAAAGACGATTGAATCTTCGATGATCGACAGCTCGCGCTCCCAGCGTCTGCCAGAAAGCGTTTCGCAAGGTACGTCGCAGCTGAGTGCAACGCCGCTTTCCGGTCCTCGGTCGTTGTAGTCGCGAATCATCGAGATGAGCGTCGTTTTGCCCGTGCCGCTGTTGCCGCGTATGAAGGAAATATTTCGTTTAAACGTGAGCGTGTATTTGACCTTTGCACGCTCTACGACAACGGTGTGCGTTCCCCTCATTACTCATCAACATCCAAAAAGTCATTCGTGGCACCGACAAACTCCTGCATGTTCCTGACGATGCGGCCATCGTTTTCAATGCGGATTTCAAAGTTCTTCCAGGGGAATTTCATGATGTGGTAAAGGGTCACCAGCACATCCTGTTCTTTGCCGATCTTGAGTAGCCAGCGGGCACAGTTGTCTCCGCAGGTGGATGCGTTAAACACCATATTTGGGAGATTGCGCACCAGCAGCAGCGTCTTAACGCCGCCGGACAGTTCGAGTGGAGTGATTGAGCCCAGCTGCTTGCTTACGATGTTGTGGGGACCGATGAGCTCTGATCCGTCCACGCGTTTAATAATCTGTGCGGCCATGGGGTCTTCGAACCATGAGTCCAAGTATGAGTTCCTAAAATAGGTTTCGGTATCGTAGATGGAACCGGGGTAATCCCCCAGGTGAATGCTCAGCATGTGGGTCTCCAGACGTAGTGTGACTGCAACGATTATATGCCAGTAATAAAATGCCGGCAGCAGCGAGGTCGCTACTGCCGGCGCTGGCTTTATTAGCGCGTAGTCGTGTTGATGGATTTGCTCGCGACGCTACTCTTCGAGATGCTCCCTCAGCAGCTCCAGCGCGTGAGCATAGCCCTGCAGACCCTCGCCGGTGATGGTGGCGAAGCAAGCCAGGCGCGCATAGCTCACCTGGCGGAAGTCTTCGCGGGTCTCGACGGCGCTAATGTGGACCTCAACGGCGGGGATGGCGACGGCTTTGAGGGCGTCGAGAATCGCCACGCTCGTGTGCGTGTAAGCAGCCGGGTTGATGACGATGCCGTCGACCTTGCCGTAGGCCTCTTGGATCTTGTCGACGATGCTGCCCTCGTGGTTGGACTGGAAGACCTCGACCTCGTCAAAGCCCTGCGCGGCGCCTGCCTCCTGGCAGATCTGGACCAGGCGGTCGTAGTTGTCGCTGCCGTAGATGCCCGGCTCGCGAATGCCGAGCATGTTGAGGTTGGGGCCGTTAATGACGAGTGCTTTCATGGTTGCTTCCTTTGTGGTCTGGTTGGTGGCGGGGCTTGCTGTCTGCGACGTTTGCCCAGATAAAACCTGCCAAAATAAACCTGTCCCTTTTTGGCAGGTTTTAGAGGGTGTCGAGGAGGGCGCGTGCGGTGTTGGTGGCGCAGTCGCGTGAGTCGATGATGTAGTCGGCCCAGGCGCGGTAACGCGGCATGCGCTGCTCGGCCAGCTTGTCGATGCCGTCGCGCGCAGTGATGGGGCGGCCCTTGTGGGCCAGTTCGTCGAGCTTGCGGTTGAGCATCACAATCTGGCTGTTCTGATGCAGCAGCGGGTAGTTCTCGTCGCGCGTGACCACGCCGCCGCCGGTGGAGAGCACCAGGCCGCTGCGCTTGGAGATGTCGGCCAGCGCCGCCGTCTCCTGCTCGCGGAAGGCTGCCTCGCCGCGCTCGACGATAAAGTCGGCGCAGGACATGCCCAAACGCTCCTCGAGGGCGCGATCGAGGTCGATGTGCTCGCGGCCCGTGAGCTGGGCGATCTGCTCGCCTACGCGGGTCTTGCCCGAACCCGGCATGCCGATGAGCGCGATGTTCTGCTCGCGGCGAGACAAGCGCTCCGTTACGTCCAGGATGCGCTCGCGCGGTGTAATCTGACCGGTGTAGCGCTCAACAGCCTGTGCCGCTTGGGCCACGAGCATGAGCAGGCCGCCGATGCAGGGGATGCCGCGGCGCTCGGCCTCGAGCATGAGTCCCGTGCGGGCGGGATTGTAGACAATGTCGATGACGCCTTCGAGTGCGTCAAGTCCTTCGAGCGTGCAAGGCGCGTCGGGGCAGTGGGGAAACATGCCAGCAGGCGTGCAGTTGACGAGCAGCGTCGCGTCGGACTGCTGTGCGATGTTGTCGTAGTTGACTTCACTCGTGCGGCCGACAGGTACAACGACGGCGCCCAGGTCACCGAGCACCATGCTGGCCGTGGTGCCGGCACCACCGGTGGCGCCGAGCACGAGGGCCTTCTTTCCGGCAACCTCAACGCCCAGCTCCTCGACCAGGCATTGGAAGCCAAAGTAGTCGGTGTTGTCGCCGCGCAGGCGGCCGTCGGGTAGGCGCGTGATGGTGTTGACGTTACCCATGCGCTTGGCCAGGGGACTCAGCTCGTCCAGGTATTCCATGACGGCGCGCTTGTAAGGGATGGTCACGTTGGTACCTTCCCATTCGTCGCCCGTCATAAAGGCCTCAAGCTCCTCGGGCTCGCGTTCAAAACGCACGTACTCCAGGCCCGCGAGCTCTTTGTAGATGGTCGGGGTGTAGCTGTGGCCCAGCACGCGGCCCAGAACGCCGTAGGGGCGGGTTGCGGCGGTATCGGTCATCTAAAGCACCTCCGTGTAGCTGCCAAAGTAGGTAAAGCTCTCGCACACGTCATCGATGGAATCGAGCAGGTCGTCGAGGGCCTTGCTGCCAAAGGGGCAGTCCAGGTCAAAGTAGAACATAAACTCAAAGTCGTGCCCGGGGATGGGGCGGCTCTCAAGCTTGATGAGGTTGATGTTGAGCGCGTAGAAGCGCTCGAGCACGCGGTAGAGGGCACCCGGTTCGTTGGCCGTGGTGATCATGAGCGAAGTGCGGTTGGCGCCGGGATAGACGCGCGGCTCACGGCTGATGACGACAAAGCGCGTGTAGTTGTTGTCCGAGTCCTGGATGTTGGGCTCCAGCACCTCCAGACCGTAGAGCGCGGCACAGCTGCGCGAGGCGATGGCGGCGACATCGGTGCGCTCGGAGTTGGCGACCATCTCGGCCGACATGGCGGTGTTGGGGTACTTGGTGGCATGCAGGCCGTGGGCCTCGATAAAGCCGGCGCACTGGGCGATGGCCTGGCCATGGCTGTAGACCTCGCGCACGTCGGCGAGCTTGGTGCCGGGTTTGACGAGCAGGTTGTGATCGATCTTGAGGCGCAGCGAACGCACGATATGGAAGTCGAACTGTGCGAGAAGATCGTAGACGGCGTTGACCGAGCCGGCGGTTGAGTTTTCGATGGGCAGCACGCCAAACTCGCAGAAGCCGTCGCGTACGGCGCGCATAACGCCCTCAAAGGTCTCAAAGAACGCGATATCGGGTACGTCGAAGAGCTTGCATGCGGCGATTTGGCTGTAGGCGCCTTCCACGCCCTGGCAGGCAACGCTGGCCGTCTGGGGAAAGGGCGTATCGAAGGCTGCTGCCGTGGCATGGGCCTTTTGCGACACGGTGATGCCCTTGAGCTCGTTGATGTAGCGCTGCTGCTCGGCCTTGCTCATGCTCATGAGAAGGCGGAACAGGGTGATGGTTTGAGCTTCGTAGCGCTCGGGTGCTCGGCTGGCGAGGTTGTTGAGTTTGGAGCGCTCGCGGGCGGGGTCAAAGACGGCCTTGCCCATCTCGATTTTTGACTTGGCGACCTCGGTGGCAATATCCATGCGCTCGACAAAGCTGTTGAGCAAGGCGGTGTCGATGCCATCGATGGCCTGGCGAATATCGGCAAGGTCCATGGAGACCCCTTTCGTGAATCGTTGCCTGGGGTAGCTAATTTGGGACGGGGCTTTTTTAGCTACCCTTTGACTGGTGGCGAATCGATGGGTGCCGGGGCAAATACTCACTGGCATATGGGGGTAGCTAAAAAAGCCCCGTCCCAAATTAACTACCCTCGGGGTGGGTGGGCTAAAGCTGGGCGGCGTCCTCGAGGAGGGCGTCCCAGATGGCGAGCGCCGCGGCTGCTTCGGCTACGGGGACGGCGCGCGGGACGATGCAGGGGTCGTGGCGGCCGTGGACCGAGAGCTCCGCATTTTCCATGGCGTCCATGTCCACGGTCTGCTGCTCGCGACCGATGGAGGGCGTCGGCTTTACGGCCATCCGCCACATGACGGGTGCGCCGGTGGAGATGCCGCCCAGGATGCCGCCGGCGTTGTTGGACTCGACCGCAATCTCGCCGGTCTCGGCATCAACGCGATACGGATCGTTGTTCTCGCTGCCGCGCATGGCGGCCACGGCAAAGCCCATGCCAAACTCCACGCCCTTTACGGCGGGAATGCCAAAGGCGATGTGCGCGATACGGTTCTCGATGCCGTCGAACATGGGGTCGCCGATGCCCGCGGGAAGGCCGTAGATGCCGCACTCCACGATGCCACCGATGCTATCAAGCTCGTCGCGTGCGGCGAGAATCTCCTCGCGCATGCGACCGGCAGCAGCAGCGTCAATGCAGGGCAGGTCGTTCGTAAGGATCGCCTTGCGGTCGGCCTCGCGATAGACCATGTCGTCCATGGGCAGGTCGGAGATGCCGCCGATCTGCGCGACGTGCGCCATCACCTTGATGCCGCGGGCCTCGAGCGCCTGCAGCGCAATGCCGCCGGCGATGCACAAGGGGGCCGTTAAGCGGCCGGAGAAATGCCCGCCGCCGGCGACGTCGTGCATGTTGTGGTACTTCACGCGCGCCGGAAAATCTGCGTGCCCGGGACGTGGCTTACGGCGCAGCTCGGAGTAGTCCTTGGAGCGCGTGTTGGTGTTCTCAATGATCGCGGCTATAGGCGCGCCGGTGGTGTGCCCATCGACCACACCGGCAATGATGTGCGCGGCGTCGGCCTCGCGGCGCTTGGTCGCGGTCTCGTCGCGACCGGGGGCGCGACGATCCAAAAACGCCTGTAGCTGCTCCTGGTCAACGGCAATACCAGCCGGGATGCCGTCGAGCGAGCAGCCGATGGCGGGGGAGTGCGACTGGCCGAAGATGCTTAAGTGCAAAACGTTGCCAAAGGTCGAGGACATGCTATTCCTCCTCGAGCGTGACCTTGCCGCCCAGCAGGCGGTAGTGGTCAAAGAAATCGGGATAGGACTTATTGACGGCCTCGGCGCCGTGGATCACAACTTCGCCGGTAGCACGGCTCGCGGCGATAGCGGCCATCATGGCGATACGATGGTCGTTGTGCGAATCGACCTCGCCGCCGGTAAAAGCATCGACACCCTTGATGATGAGGTCGTCGCCGGCAATGCGCACCTGTGCGCCCAGCGCGGTGAGCTCGCGGGTGGTAGTGGCAAGACGGTCGGATTCCTTGATACGCAGGCGGGCACAATCGCGGATGAACGTGCGGCCTTGTGCCAGCGATGCCACGGCCGAGATAACGGGCACCAGGTCGGGAATGTCGTGGGCGCTCATCTCAAAGCCGGCGAGCTTGTCGGACTGCACGGTGGCGGCGTTGGTGGAGCGCACGATGCGGGCACCAAAGCGCGAAAGCGCGGCGAGCACGTTGCGGTCGCCCTGCGCGGAGCTCAGTGATACGCCTTCCACAGTGATGGGGTCGGAGCCGATGGCGCCGGCACACAGCCAAAAGGCGGCGTTGGACCAGTCGCCCTCGACAGCCACGCTGCCGGGCGTGCGGTACGAGCCGCTGCTCACGCGGAAGTTTGTGACCTCGGGCTTGCCATTCTTGGCGGGGATGCGCTCGACGTTGACCTCGACGCCAAACGCCTTCATGGCCTGGATGGTCAGGTTGATATAGGGGCGGCTCTCGATAAGGCCGGTCACCTGCACGCAGGAGGGCTGGGCCAGCAGCGGGGCCGCCAGCAGCAAGCCGGAAATGTACTGCGAGCTCACGTTGCCCGGCAGGATAAATGTGCCCGGGCGCATGCGGCCGCTCGTCTTGAGCGGAAAGCCGCCCAGGCCCTGCAGGTCGCAGCCGGCGGCAATGATTTCGTCGGAGAGCGGGGAGAGGGGACGTGCGCCCAGGCGGCCCTGGCCCACAAACGTGGCCTCTGCCCCCAGCGCGCAGGCCACGGGCAGCATAAAGCGGAGGGTGGAGCCGCTCTCGCCGCAGTCGAGCGTGCCGCCGGCAAGTGCCTTGAGCAGGCCGAACTCAACACTCTTCATAGTGGGATGGACTTGGAAGCCATCCTCGACGGTCTCGATGCGGGCGCCGAGCGCCGTGAGGCAGCGCACCGTGGCCTCGATATCGGCGCAGGTGGTGTTGCAGGTCACATGCGTCTCTCCGTTGGCAAGGGCGGCGCAGATGATCAGGCGGTGCGCCATCGACTTGGATGCGATAGCGGGGACGGTGCCCTTGAGTGGGGACGGAGTGATGCGGGCTAGCATGCGGAGACGTCTCCCTTCTGGCCGAGGCCCTCGGCAATTAAATCATGGAAGGTGGAAAGCGGCGTGCGGTCGATGCTGCAGCGGCCAATGTCGTGCGGAATTACCAGGTCGATGGTGTCACCGGCTCGTTTTTTGTCGTGCAGCGCCTCGGCAAAGACGGCGTCGGCGGAAAGCTCGCAGTGGGTCTTAAGGCCGTGGCGGGCGCAGAGCTCCTCAATACGTGCGGGCAGCGCGGCATCGCAAATGCCATGAAGCGCTGCGGCGCGCGTGATGATGCCCATGCCGATCGACACGCAGTTGCCATGTCCCAGCTCAAAGTGCTCGCAGGCCTCGACAGCGTGTCCGGCGCTGTGTCCAAAGTTGAGGAGCTTGCGCTGGTTGGTCTCGCGCTCATCTGCGACAACCACGGCGCGCTTGATGTCGATATTGCGGGCGATGATGAGCGCCACGCGGGCCACGTCCCGGTTGAGGAGCTCCAGCGTGAGCGGGGTTTTCTCAAGCTCGGCGAAGAGCTCCGGGTCGGCGATCACGGCGTGTTTGACGACCTCTCCGCAGCCGTCGGCGAACTGCTCGGGCGTGAGGGTGGCGAGACACCCCACGTCGGCAATAACAACACTCGGCTGCCAAAAGGCGCCGGCCAGGTTTTTGCCGGCAGCTAGGTCGATGGCCGTCTTGCCGCCCACCGACGAATCAACCATGGCGAGCAGGCTCGTGGGGATCTGCACAAATTTACAGCCGCGCATGTAGGTGGCGGCCACAAAGCCAGCCACGTCGCCTACAACGCCGCCGCCGAGTGCCACGATCACGTCGGAGCGGGAAAGCTCGTGCTCGGCCACAAACTCCAAGATGGCAATGTAGGTCTCGGCGCGCTTGTGGGCCTCGCCGGCCTCGAAGGTGCAGACACTCACCGTATAGCCCGCAGCCTCTAGGCTCTGCTTAACGGGCATCTGGTAGAGCGGACCCACGTTGGTGTCTGTCACAATGACGGCGCGCGATCCGCCGGCGGTGGCGCGAACGAGCGGGCCCGCCTGCTCCAGCAAAAATGTGCCGACGTGCACCTGGTAGGGGCGTGCGGTGTCGATATCGATGGTAATCGCCATAAGCTTTGGTCCTTTCGACCTGGCGTGATAGGTGGTCTAGTGGGCGGCCTCGTCGTCGAGCGCGCGCTTAATGCGGTCGCCCTCGGCAAGGAGATTCTCAAGATAACGCTGGTCGCGGTCCTTGAGCGCACGGCTGTAGGCGCCAAGCGACTCGATCAGATGATCGATCTCGAAGGCGAGCGCATCGGCGTCGTCGATCATGAGCTCGGACCACATCTGGGGGTTGAGGTGCGCCACGCGGGTAAGGTCGCGGTAGCTACCGGCCGAAAAACCGTGGTGAACCTGGGCAGTCGGGCTTTTGACGTAGGCGTTTGAGACGACGTGCGCGAGCTGGCTCGTAAAGGCGATCACGCGGTCGTGCTCGGCGGCGGTGGTCACGCTGAACTTGCCAAACCCTAAGGGGCGCACCATCTCGCGCACCTGGCCTAAAAGCTCCAGCTTGAGCGCATCGTCCACCGCGGGCGGCACGAGCACGAGTGGCGCGCCCTGGAACAGGTCGGCACGGGAGTGAGCGTAGCCCGAGTACTGGGTGCCCGCCATGGGGTGCGCGCCCACAAAGTAAAACCCGTACTCGCGGGCGAGTTCGAAGGCACGCTCGCACACGATGCCCTTCACGCCCACGGTGTCAATCACCACGGGCCCCATGATGGCCTCGGTATCGGTGGCGTCGGCGAGTGCTTGGGCGTGCGTCTCGAGCCACTCGATGCAGGCCTCGGGGTAACAGGCCAGCACGATGATGTCGCACTCGCCGAGCGTCTCGTCGTTGAGCTCGCCGGCGACGGTGCCCATGCTGGCGGCCGTCATGACGTCATCGTCGGGGTCCCAGGCCAGCACGCGGACGCCCGCCTGCGCATAGCCGCGGGCAAAGCTGCCGCCGATCAGACCCAGGCCCACAATGCCGGCGCATTTGGGGCCGCCCTGGTTAACGCGCGCGTTTCTCACCGTACCCATGGGCTACTCCATGGTCTCTTGGCAGACGACCTCGCGGATGGCGCGGATGCGGCGCATGGTGTCGTCGAACTGGTCGGGGGTGAGGGCCTGGGCGCCGTCGGACCACGCGCGGCTGGGCTCGTCGTGGACCTCGATCTCCAGACCGTTGGCGCCGCAGGCGGTCGCGGCGAGCGCCATGGGTTCAACGTAGCGGGTGTAGCCGGTCGCATGGCTGGGGTCGGCCACGACGGGCAGGTGCGACAGGTGGTGCAGCACCGGCACGGCGTTGAGGTCGAAGGTGTTACGGGTGCGGGTCTCGAAGGTGCGAATGCCGCGCTCGCACAGGATGACGTTGTCGTTGCCCTCGCTCATGATGTACTCGGCAGCCATGAGCAGCTCGTCGATCGTGCCGGACATGCCGCGCTTGAGCAGAATCGGGGTCTGGGTCTTGCCGACCTCCTTGAGCAGGGGGAAGTTCTGGGCGTTGCGGGCGCCGATCTGCATGACGTCAATCTTCTTATCCAAGAAGACCTGCACGTCGCGCGGGTCCATGATCTCGGTGACGATCGGCATGTCGAGCTCGGCCGAGGCCTCGCATAGCAGGTCCAGGCCGGCGGGGCCCATGCCCTGGTAGGCGTAAGGGGAGGTGCGGGGCTTGTAGGCACCGCCTCGCAGCATGGTGGCGCCGGCGGCCTTTACGCGACGGGCGATGCGAATGAGGTTTTCGCCCTCGACGGAGCAGGGTCCGGCGATGACCTGGAACTGGTCGCCGCCGATCTTGATGCCGTGGCCGCAGTCGATGACGGAGTCCTCGGGGTGGAACTTGCGGTTGGCACGCTTGAACGGCTCGGAGACGCGCTGCACACGCTCGACGACGTCCATGGACTCGAGCAGGAACGGGTCGATCTTGGTCGTATCGCCCACCAGGCCGATGATGGTCTCGTTCTCGCCGCGCGATACGTCGGTTTTGAGACCCTTCTTCTCAATCCAGCTGACGATGTGGCCGATGGCCTCATCGCTTGCGCTCTGCTTTAAAATTGCAATCATGGTGTGCCTCTCACCTCGATGGATAACCCTTGCAAAAACGGCCCGCAGTGCGAGCCGTATCATATGGTGCATGAGAGTTTATACTAATTATTTCACTTTTGCGTCCTAAAGTGAGCCGTTGCGCTTCGTCTCCCACGTAATTGCAAAGCTTTTTCTGTTATGTTGTTAGCTCATGGCGCACTTGGGTATAATGCCAACCGTTGGCCCTATTAGCTCAGGGGATTAGAGCGTCTGCCTCCGGAGCAGAAGGCCGTTGGTTCGAATCCAACATGGGGCACCATCGAACGTAAGACCGTCCGAACCTCGCATGGTCCGGGCGGTTTTTCTTATACCGACGCGACGTGATAGGACGTGGTATGGCAACGACGGATATCGAGCGCGGACTTTCGACCGCCGAGGTCGAGGAGCGCATTGCCGCCGGCAAGATCAACCGCAACATGGAGCTCAAGACCAAATCGGTTCGTGAGCTTATCATCGAAAATCTCTGCACGCTGTTCAATCTGATCAACGTGGTTTTAGCGATTTTGGTCATTATGACCGGATCGTTTAAGAACCTGACGTTCCTGTTCGTGGTGTTCCTCAATACCGCCATTGGCGTTATCCAGTCCATGCGCTCCAAGAAGATGGTCGATAAGCTCACACTGCTGACCTCTAAGAAGGCCATCGCGGTGCGCGATGGTGCCGAGGTGGAGCTCGACTTGGACCAGATCGTGCTCGACGACATCATTCGTCTGGGGCGCGGGGACCAGATACCTGCCGACGCCGTGGTGGTATCGGGCGAGGCGCTCGTTAACGAAAGTCTGCTGACGGGTGAGAGCGACCTTATTAAGAAGCAACCTGGTTCCGAGCTCATGAGCGGCAGCTTTATCGACTCGGGCCTGTTGCGTGCCCGTGTGGTCCATGTTGGTGCGGATAACTATGTGGCCAAGATCAACAACGAGGCCAAGTACGTCAAAAAGGTCAATTCCGAGATCATGAACGCGCTCAACGCCATCGTGCGTTTTGCAAGCGTCATCATGATTCCGCTTGGTCTGGCTCTGTTCGCCTCGAGTGTGAGTGGGTTGTGGGACGCCGCCGGTACCCCGGGCGATAGCGCGCTTTCGTGGTGCTTTTCCGAGCTGCTGGCCGGTCGCGTGCCTTCGTCGGCGCTGCTGTCCACGGTGGGCGCTCTTTTGGGCATGATTCCGCAGGGCCTGGTGCTGCTGACCTCATCGGTGCTTGCCATCGCGACGGTGCGCCTGGCGCGCCGCAAGGTACTCGCGCAGCAGCTCTACTGCATCGAGACGCTCGCGCGCGTCGACGTGCTGTGTCTGGACAAGACGGGCACCATCACGTCGGGTCGCATGGAGGTCGAGGGCACTTATCCGTTGCCCGTTGAGGGTGTGGGCTTGGCCCCGGACGACGCACCTGTCCCCGTCGATACTACCGTGCTCGATTTTGCGCTTGCCAATGTCGCGCGCGCGACCTCGGCTGATGCCAATGAGACCTGCCAGGCGCTGCTCAACTACTACGCCGACCGCCCGGTCGAGGTGTCCGAGCCGCTGTCGGTCATTCCGTTTTCGTCCTCCAAAAAGTGGAGCGGCGCCTCGTTTGCGCAGGGCTCCTATGTGATGGGCGCGGCGCAATTTGTGCTTTCGGAGCGTATCTTTGCGCAGGTCGAAAATCGTGTGGCCGAGCTTGCCGATACCTGCCGCGTGCTCGTGGTGGCCCGTGTGGACGGCTTTACGCCCGATGGCGATATGGTGGGCGAGGCCGAGCCCGTGGGCTTTGTGACCATTCGCGATGAGATTCGCACTTCGGCCGCCGAGACCATCGGCTACTTTAACGAGCAGGGTGTGACCCTTAACGTGATCAGTGGCGACGACCCGCGCACGGTGTCGTCGATCGCACGCGTGGTGGGCGTGCCGGGGGCGGACGCTTATGTGGACGCCACGACGCTCGATACGCCGTCCAAGATTGATGCGGCGGTGGACCGCTATCACGTCTTTGGCCGCGTGACCCCGCAGCAGAAGCGCGAGCTCGTGCAGGCGCTCAAGCGTCGTGGCCATACCGTTGCCATGACGGGCGACGGCGTCAACGATGTGCTGGCACTCAAAGAGGCGGACTGCTCCGTGGCCATGGCCGCCGGTTCCGACGCCGCACGCAACGTGGCCGAGATCGTGCTGGTCGATAACGACTTTGCCTCGATGCCCGCCGTGGTGGCCGAGGGCCGTCGCTCCATCAACAACCTGCAGCGTTCGGCCTCGCTGTTCCTGACCAAGACGCTGTTCTCGATGGGCCTGGCGGCGCTGTGCATCGCGCTGCCGCCGTATCCCTTTGAGCCTATCCAGATGACGCTCATTAACTTCTTCTGCATCGGCGCGCCGGGCTTTGTGCTGGGCCTTGAGCCCAACAATGCCCGCGTGAAGGGGTCGTTCTTGACCAACGTGCTCAAGCGTGCGCTGCCGGCGTCGGTTGCAGTCATTTTGGCCGCGGCGCTCGACATCTTTGTGGCGCGCGTGTTTGGCTTTAGCCAGCTCACGCTGTCGACGATGTGCCTTCTCACGTCGTGCGCGGCAAGCGTGAGCCTGATCTGGCGTATCTCGCAGCCGCTCACACCCTTGCGCGTGATGCTCTTTGTATTTGTCGTCGTCGGCATCTTGGTGGGCGTTATCGGATTCCCCGAGCTGCTGTCTATCGCCAACTTGTCGATGGGCGAGGCAATTATCCTTCTGGTGATTGTGGTCTTTACTTGCGGCGTGTTCTTTAAACTCGCCACGATGATGGATTCGCTTAAGCCGCGTCGCCGCCATGCCGCCACTGGCTTTGGCCGCGGCGTGCGCGTTCGCTTGGGCCGCGGTGGCGGCAAGGTGAGCTCGACGGGCTCGACGGCCGAGCGTTTTGCCAAGCGCGTCGCCGCCGACATGGCGCAGCGCCGCGAGGAGCGTACGACACGTGAGGCCGAAGCCCGCGCGCTCGAGGGCGTGGAAAAGACCCAGCCCAAGAAAAAGAAGGGCGCGGGCGTCAAGCGCTCGCGTGTGACCAAGTCCGCCCAGGGCATTAAGGTCTCGATGCCGAGCAAAAAGAAGAAGTAACCGCACCTCACAGGGTAGCTAATTTGGGACGGGGCTTTTTTAGCTACCCGGCTGATGGCGCGATCTATTTGGCCGATTGGCGGCCAGGGCAGCTAAAAAAGCCCCGTCCCAAATTAGCTACCCTGCGATGTTGAATTGGTGCCCTGTGCCTTTAGGGGCGTAGCGATGTTATGCTCTAACCTCGATGGTTCGAATGATTCCGAAAAGAGGATGCCGTGATTTGCCCGCATTGTCTCAAGACCATAGAGGACGGCTCCTCGTTCTGCCCCTATTGCAATACCTATGTTGGCCCGGGCGATGGCCCCGAGCACACCGAGTTTGTGTTCTGCGAAGGCTGCGGTGCCCGTCTGTCGCCGCATGACCGTACCTGTTCCAAGTGCGGGCGCCCTGCCCCGGGCATTCTCTCCGAGGATGCGGCCGCATCCGACCTGGCTGCTGGGCGCACGGCTGGTTTTCCCCGCCTGACGCAGGAGCAGATCGATACCGAGGTGCCCCATGCGCCGGCCTCTGCCGCCGCGGTACTTTCCGATGCCGCCGATCCCAATGAGACCTGCGTGCTGCCGGCTTTCGACAGGGATTTTGGCATTCCCAAGGTCGATATCCCGCTGCCGGTGTCCCTTCGTGACGACGCTCAGTCCAAAAATCAAAAACCCAAGCGCAAGGTGCATCCGGACGAGGATGCCTACCACAAGCACAAGCGCCGTATTCCCAAGCCGCTCATCGTCATCGCGTTGCTCGCTGCCGTGTGCGGCAGTGCCTATTGGTTTGTGACGTCGGACCCCATGGGCGTTATGCCGGGCTTTTACGACCAGTTTGGCCAGGCCGCCAAGACGACGTTCCCCTCGCGCCAGAAGGGCGAGGCTACCGAGGAAGAGACTAAGTCCGACGATACCGCCGAGGTGGTCCAGGAGGAGACCGTCCTTTCCGACGACCAGCTCTATACCAAGCTCGACGGTCTGTATCGGACGATCGTGTCGTATGGCGACGATGATCAGATCGGCGAGGTTGTCGACTCGTTTAACAGCGGGTACCTGCGCACGCCGCTCTCCACGCGTCAGGAGCTGTCGCAGAGCGCTTATGCCCTGCGCGACCAGATCAAAAAGACCCAAGACGAGCTCAACAACCTTAAGGTGCAAGATGATACCGTCTACGCGGAGGATATCGAGCACCTCAAGCAGCTTGCCGAGTGGATGTACGAGCGCGTCGACATGATCTGCCAGAGCTGGGATATCTCGCTGTCCATTCCCGATGGCGAGTCGCTGAGCGCCCGCCAGAGTGAAATCTTGGCGCCCATCGCACAGGGCGGCAACAGCGCCCTTAACCAGTACGATGCCAATGTGAGCGCCTGGAAGCCGCAGCCGCGTTCGTAATTTGTTGCCCTCCGACGGCATAACCTGCGTGCGCAATTGATGGAAGCCCGTGCTTATTGCTACAATTCGTACAAATATGCTTTAAACGCACGAGGAAGGAACCGCATGTTTGGTTTTAAGAAAGAGCTTTATACGCCCGAGTACCAGCTCGCTGGTGACGAGTGTGCGATCATCGAGACGTCGAAGGGTACGATCAAGGTCAAATTTGACGGCGAGGGCGCTCCCATCCATGTGGCGAACTTCTGCGAGCTTTCCACCATGGGCTTTTATGACGGCCTTAAGTTTCACCGCTATGTGCCCGGCTTTGTAATCCAGGGCGGCGACCCCAATACCCGCGATATGTCCGGCGCTGACGTCGCCGCTGGCCTTGAGGGCCCCGACGGTATGCCCGGCACCGGTGGCCCCGGCTACTGCATCAAGGGAGAGTTTGCCACCAACCCGCGCAACAGCCATGTGGACGGTGCGCTTGCCATGGCGCGTTCTATGGATCCCGATTCCGCGGGCTCCCAGTTCTACTTCTGCCTGGGAGCCCAGCACAATCTGGATTCCGGTTACACCGTCTTTGGCACCACGGTCGAGGGCCTCGACGTGATTTCGCAGCTGCGTGCCGGCGACGAGATCGTCCATGTCGAGATCGTTCACGAGTAAAAGGGGACTTCCTTGAATAGCCAGCTGATTCAACAGGGTCGAGCCGCTTATCGTGCGGGCGACTTTTCTGCAGCCGCTCAGATGCTCGGTGCGGCAAAGACCCCCAGCGAGATCATGGGCGAGGCCGACCATCTGCGTGGCAACGCTCTGATGCACCTGGGTATGTACGCCGAGGCTGCCGAGGCGTACGCGGCCGCCCTCAACGACGGCACCTATGGAAAGCGCGGCGCGCTGCTCACCAACCGCGGCAAGGCGCTCGCTGCCGTGGGTGACTATGTGACCGCAGCCCAGGCGTTCTCCGCCGCAACGCAGGATGCTTCCTACGCCACGCCGTTTAAGGCCTATCTGGGTCTTGGCAACGCGCTGTTCCAGTCGGGCGATTTCGCCAATGCAGGCACTGCCTTCCGCCAGGCCGCCATCGATGGCGCCAATCCAGCCCCCGCGGCCGCCCTTGGCGAACTCGGCCGCTGCTTCATCAAACTTGGCCGACCGGCGGACGCCGTGGAGACCTATCGCACCGCTATCGACTTTGCCGGTCCGCGCGATGACACGCGTGCGCTTAACGCGGGTATGGGCGAGGCGCTTTCCGCCGCGGGTCGTCCTTCCGAGGCGCTCGATGCCTTTAATGCCGCCACCGCCGACGGCATCTATCAGCTCACACCCGAGCAGGCCGATGAGCTTGCCCGCGTGCACGATTCACTTGCCGCGCTTTCGGCCCAGACCGCCATGGCCACGGCCCCGGCGCCCGCCATGGATACGACTGCTGTCGATTCGCTCGATCCCACGGGTGCCACTGGCCAGTTTATGCCCGATCCCTCCGACACGGGCTTCTTTACGCTGTCCGAGTCCGAGATGGTCCAGCAGGATCGTCGGGACCGCAAGCAGGCCAAGGTCCGTCGTCGCCATCGCCATACGGGCCTCAAGGTCTTCCTGGTTTTGCTTCTGCTGATTGTTCTTGCCGCGGGCGGTTTGGGCTTTGCCTACACGCGCGGCATGGGTATCCCCTCGCAGGAGTCCGTCATCAACGATCTGTTCCAGGCTGCCGGCGACGGTGATACCGCCAAGGCCGAGTCCTGCCTGGCCTCCAGCCTGTCCGAGGACGCCAAGGCGATGATTATCTCCTCGATCCCGCAGGGTGCCACCGTCTCCATCGAGGGCATGGATCAGTCCATGACCGAGACCACCGCGAAGGTGAAGGCTTCCCTGTCCAAGGGCGGCGAGCAGGAATATACCGTCAAATTCGTGCGCTCCGACAACCATATCGGCTGGGCGGTATCTTCGCTCGACATCGATTTCTCGGCCGCTGACAACCAGTAGTGACCTTATGAGATTTGGCGCTGCCCGGTGCTTCACCGCAAGTGAGGTGCCGGGCTTGCGCTAGTATGATGGGCTAGTAGTTTTCCAGCAATCATCCAACACATCAGGAGTTGCGTTGTTTTCTTTGATGGACATGTTCTTCGGTAGCTATGCGGGCGATCTAGCCATCGACCTCGGCACCGCCAATACGCTTGTCTCTGTGCGCGGCAAGGGCATCGTCATTCGCGAGCCTTCCGTCGTCGCCATCGACAAAAACGACGAGCGCATTCTTGCAGTCGGTATCGAGGCCAAGCGTATGCTTGGCCGTACGCCCGGCAACATTGTGGCCGTGCGTCCTCTTAAGGATGGCGTCATCGCCGACTTCGATGTCACCGAGGCCATGCTTCGCTACTTCATTGATAAGGCTTCCGAGAAGCGCTATCCGTGGACCCCTCGTCCGCGCGTTGTCGTATGCGTTCCCTCTGGTGTCACGTCGGTCGAGAAGCGCGCCGTGTTCGAGGCTACGATTCAGGCAGGTGCCCGCCAGGCCTATCTGATCGAGGAGCCCATGGCCGCGGCTATCGGCGCTGACTTGCCTGTCGAGGAGCCGACCGGCTCCATGGTCATTGACATCGGCGGCGGCACCACCGAGGTCGCCGTTATCGCCATGGGCGGTATCGTCGTGTCGCAGTCCATCCGCATTGCCGGCGACGAGTTCGATCAGGCTATCCTCACGCATGTTCGCGATGCCTACAATTTGGCCATCGGCGAGCGCACGGCCGAGGACATTAAGATTAAGGTCGGCTCTGCCGTGCCGCTCAAGGACGAGCTCGACGTCGAGGTCAATGGCCGCGACGTGATCACGGGCCTGCCCAAGACCGTGCGCATCGAGAGCGAGGAGATTCGTCGTGCGCTCAATAAGCCGCTCGACGAGATGGCCAAGGCCGTCAAGGACGCACTCGACGCCACGCCGCCCGATCTTGCCTCGGATCTTATGTACTACGGCATTCTGTTGACCGGCGGCGGTGCGCTGCTGCGCGGCCTCGACGTCCGCTTGCGCGACGAGACAGGCGTTTCGGTCAACGTGAGCCCCACGGCGCTCGACAACGTCGTAAACGGTTGCGCCCGCGTGCTCGAGGCCAACGCGTTTGACGGCGGTTTCGTCCAGACCAATGCTTAATTTCCAAAAGGTGGATTCCATTTGGCACGATCTTCGGGTTTCTCTTCAAATCTGAATACCAAACGACAATCAACGGGTATGCGCCCGTTGATTGTTTTCAGCCTGATTTCTGTGTTGCTGCTCACGTTTTACATTCGAGAGGGCGAGGCCGGGCCGATACATGCCGTGCGTTCGGGCGTCACGACAATCACCTCTCCGGTGCGTTTCGTTGGCTCGGCGGTGGCGGCGCCATTCAATGCCATCGGCAACGTGTTCTCCAACCTCACCGCCTCGCAGGAGTCGCTCGACGACCTTAAGAAGCAAAACGAGGTCCTCACTTCCAAGGTCGCGGAGCTTTCCGAGGCCCAAAAGACCGCTGAGCGCCTTGAGGGTCTTGTGGGCCTGCAGTCGACCTATAACCTCAAGTCCACTGCGGCTCGTATTGTCGGAGCCTCGGGTGACGCCTGGACGTCGACCGTCACCATCGATAAGGGTTCTGCCGACGGCCTTACCATCAACATGCCCGTGACGAGCTCGGCCGGCGTCATCGGCCAGATTATCGAGGTTTCGGCCAAGACATCGACCGTGCGCCTGATTGGCGACGAGAACTCTGGTGTGTCCGCCATGGTGCAGGACACGCGCGCACAAGGCATGCTACAGGGCCAGCCCGATGGCACGCTGCGTCTTGAGTACGTGAGCGTCGACTCCGATGTTAAGGTGGGCGATATCATCGTGACCTCGGGCATCGGTGGCGTGTTCCCCAAGGGACTGCCGCTTGGCACCGTGTCTTCGGTCGAGAAGTCGGCTAACGACGTGTACTACACCATTGTGGTACGTGCGCAGACCACGGCCGAGAACAATGAGGAAGTGCTCGTCATCACCTCGCTCACCGACGAGCAGTCGGCTTCGGACGAGGACGTGAGCTCGGCCAATAGTACCCCGCAGGGCACGTCGCGCGATGCCGCGACTCAGTCTAAGGACGAGAAATCGGATGATGATTCCGACACGTCCGAAGCTTCCGATTCTGGATCGAGCGAATAGGGAGGCATGTCCATGGATCTACACGAGCAGGGGACTGGCTCCCGCGCCTTTGCAATCGCCGCTATCGTCTGCGTGCTGCTGCAGGCGGGACTGGCTCCGCAAATCTCCATCGCGGGCGGCCGCGTCAACTTTATGATTATCTTGGTGTGTCTGAGCGTGTTTTCGGGCGACCCTACGCGTGCCGTCGTATGCGGCTTTTGCAGCGGTCTGTTTTACGACCTTTCCGCCGCCGTGCCGGTGGGCGTTATGTCGCTGCTGCTGACCGTGGGCAGTTTTGCTTTGGTGCACAGCGCGGCTGGTCAGACGGGCGGCTCGCCGAGCGCTCGCGGCATTACCGTGGGCGCCTTTGCGCTTGCCATCAACGTGGTCTACAGCATCATCTTGCTGTTTATGGGTCTGGAGACGAGCTTTGTGGTGGCCATCTTTGGGCACGCTCTGCCGTCATCGATCCTGACGGGCTTGATTGCCATTCCGTTTTTGATGTTCGGCGCCGCTCCGCAGTCTGGCTATGGGTTCTCCGCGCGCGGTGGGCGTCAGACGGGCATGCGCTTTAAGCCCAAGACCCGTAAGCTCAAATAGGGGAGGCCTCAAGATGTCTTCCCAGTTGACGGTTGTTGTCGCCGGTATCGCGCTGGTCGTGGCCATTGTGGTCGCGCTGGTCATCATGCGCCGCGGCGACTCCCGCTTTACCTACGACACACAGCACGGAACGGCCCCGCGCGCCACCGAGGGCGAGGGCAATACGGCCGCCACGGCCTTCAAGGGCCGTTTTTCCATCCTCACCACGGGCGTGGGTGCCATGTTTGCCGCGCTTGCCGTTAAGCTGTGGGGCATGCAGATGGTCTCGTCGGACTACTACGACAAGCAGGCCAAGAGCAATCAGACCCGTACCGTTACCACGCCTGCCGTGCGTGGCCGCATCTTGGACCGCAACGGCGTCGCACTGGTGCAAAACCGCCCCTCGCTCGCCGTCGTCGCCTATCGCGATCTTGCCGACGACAAGGTGCTGGTGCGTCATCTTGCCAACGTGCTCGGCATGCCGTATGTCGCGGTGCTGCGCAACATCCAGGACAATTCCGAGGGCGCGCAGAGCCTGCATACGATCGCGACTGACGTGCGCCGCTCTACCGTCGCCTACATTCAGGAGCACGCCGGCGAGTTTCCCGGCGTGAAGATCGCCGAGCGCACCGAGCGCCAGTACCCGTATGGCGAGACCGCCTGCCACATTTTGGGCTATACCGGCACCATTACCTCCGAGCAGCTCGAGGCGCAGAACAAGAAGTCGTCGGACGGCAACGAAAGCGCGGCTGGCCAGATCTCGTATCAATCGGGCGATATTGTGGGTCAGGCGGGCGTAGAGATTTACTACGAAAATCTGCTGCAGGGCATTCGCGGTGAGCAGACCGTGAAAGTTGACGCCTCGGGTAACGTTACCGGTCAAGCCGGCGCCGTTCCCGCCAAGGCCGGTTCTGACATTAAGCTTACGCTCGATCTTAAGATTCAACAGGCCTGCGAGACGGCTCTGGCGAACGCCATTGAGCTTGCCAAGACTACGGGCCATAGCAATGCCGGCAACGGTGCCGTGGTGTGCCTCGACCCCAACAACGGCGAGATCCTGGGCATGGCAAGCGAACCCAAGTTTGATCCTTCTGTCTTTATCGGCGGCGTTTCCAATGACGTGTGGACCGAGCTTAACGATGACGAGGGCTCGCATCCGCTGCTCAACCGCGCCATTAGCGGCCAGTACATGTCCGCCTCGACCATCAAACCCCTCTCGGCGTTGGCTGGCCTCGAATTTGGCACGTACACTTCGAGTCAAACGACCAACTGCACGGGATATTGGACCGGCTTGGGCAAATCTTGGGGAAAGTACTGCTGGCTGCACTCCGGCCACGGCACGATGACGCTGCAGTCCGGTATCGCCAACTCCTGCGACCCCGTGTTCTACGATATGGGCAAGGCCTTTTTCTACAACGATCAGCATCCCGAAGGCCTGCAAGAGGTCTTTCGCCGTTGGGGCCTGGGCAAGACCTGCGGCATCGACCTGCCGAGTGAGGGCGCGGGCCGCATTCCCGATGCCGAGTGGAAAGAGTCGTACTTTACCGACGCCTCGGCCGAGGACCGCAAGTGGAATGCCGGCGATATGACCAACATCGCCATCGGCCAGGGCGACATTCTGGTGACACCGCTGCAGATGGCCTGCGCCTACATGGGTATTGCCAACGGCGGCAAACAGTATGTGCCGCATGTGTTCTTGTCTGCTGTCTCGCGTGATGGCGACGGCGATGCCTACAAGTACAACGGCAAGGGCAAAAAGAAGCGCCTTGAGGCCCAAATTAACAACGATGCCGATCTTGCGCTGGTCCGCAACGGCATGCACGATGTGATTTACTCGGCGTCGACTTCGACCGCCGCGCACTTTAACTCCCTGACCCCTACGGTCTACGGCAAGTCCGGCACGGGCGAGAAGAGCGGCGAGGACGATTACGCGTGGTTTTGCGCCTACGCGCCGGCCGATGACCCCAAGTATGTGATCGCCACTGTCTTGGAACAGGGCGGTGGCGGCTCCGATACCGCGCTGCACGTTGTGCGCGATGTCCTCGGTGCGATTTATGACGAGCCCGACACGTCGACGGCCACGGGCGATTCCTCGGTTCGATAGGAGGTTGCGATGGACTTTTCGCCGGCGGACCTGTTCCGCTCAACCAAAACCGGCTCTCGCAGCAGCCTGGACCGCGTCAACAAGCAGATTTCCGCATCGCGCGGAACGTTTCGCCAAAAGGTGCACGTCGGCGTGCTGTTGGCGACTGTGGCGCTCGTCACCTATGGCGCCATTATTATCTGGTCCGCCTCGCAGTTTAAAGCCGATGCCTCGTTCTCGCGTCACCTGCTGGGTATCGGTATTGGCGCGGTGCTGGCGGTGCTCGTCTGGCGCACCGACCTGCGCGGCATTTCCAACTTTTCGACGGCCCTGCTCGTCATCGATCTCATCGTGATCTTCTCGCCTAAGATTCCGGGCCTGTCCTACACGGGCGGCTTGGGAATGACGGGTTGGATCAAGATTCCCGGTATCGGTTTAACATTCCAGCCCGTTGAGCTTGCCAAGCTCATCACCATCTTCTTTATGGCCACGCTGGGCTCGCAGTACAACGGGCGCATCGATACCGCTCGCGACTACATTAAGCTCTGCGGCATGCTGTCCGTTCCGTTTTTGGCCGTCGTCGCCATGGGCGATTTGGGCTCGGGTCTGGTCGTGCTGGTGTCGGGCGCCATCGTCATCTGCATGAGCGGTGCGCGCCGCGAATGGGTGCTGTCGACTTTGGCTCTGCTCGTGGGTTTGGTGGCGCTCGTCCTGGCGCTCGATTCGGTCTTCGATTCGCTGCTCGGCCACGATGTGCTCATTAAGCAGTACCAGATGAATCGTCTGACGGTCTTCATCGACCCCGACAACGCCGATTCGGACGATGCGTACAACCTGCAGCAGTCGTTGATCGCGGTCGGCTCGGGCGGTTTCTTTGGTAAGGGCCTGGGGCATGCGACACAGTCGGCCGGCGGCTTTCTGCCCGAGTTCCATACCGACTTCGTCTTCGCCTTTTTGTCAGAGACGTTCGGCTTCTGCGGTTCCTTTTTGTTGCTGTGCCTGTACGTGCTGCTCATCTTCTCGACGATTCGCGTCGCCTTTAAGTGCGAGTCTCTGTTTCTACGCTTGTCATGCGTGGGTATTGTCGGCATGTGGGCATTTCAGACGTTCGAGAACATCGGCATGTGCATTGGCATGATGCCGATTACCGGTATTCCGCTGCCGTTCATTAGCTTTGGTTCGTCGTCGATGATGATCCAGTTGTTGACGGTGGGTATCGTACAATCCATATGGCGGCATCGTTCGGGCGCCGCGTAACCGCTGGAGGGGTTTGCCATGAAGATTCCCGTGGAAAAGCTGACTCGCGCTTTTAAAATGGGCGCGACCACCAAGAGGGATTCCGATACGCCGGTGCGCGTTTCGGTCTACCTGGATTCGACCGCCTCGCGTTTTTTGGTCGAGACGGTGCGCGATGCCTTTGTGCCGCAGACGACCTCGGGTATTGTGCGCGTTGAGCGTCTGGGGGAGGAGCGTATCGTCCCCAAGACCGATACCGACGTGGTGCTGGTGCTTTCGTGCGGATCTGAGCGCCTTGAGAGTGCTGTACAGGAGCTCGTCATTGCCGGCGCGCCCGTGTGCGTGCTGGCCGAGTCCGCTGTCGAGGTGCCTTTTATCCAGGAGTCCACGCCCATGCTTGGCGTGGTAGCGGCCACCGATAAGACGTATCTGCTCGAGACACTCGCCCGCTGGATCCTGGACCGTACGGAAAAGGAGACGGCCTTTGCGGCGAACTTTGCCTTTATGCGCATCGCCGCCGCCAACCGCATCATCACCTCGTGCGCGCTTACCAATATGGCGACGGGCGCGCTGGTGTTTTTGCCGGGGGCCGATTATCCCGTTATGGCGCTGGCGCAGGTTGGCATGCTCTTTGAGCTTGCGGCTATCTTTGGGCGCGGCATTAAGCCCGAGCGCGGCTATGAGGTCGCGGGTGTGCTTGCCGGCGGTCTGGTGATTCGCGCCGTCACCCGTGCGCTGGTGAAGCAGACGCCGCATATCGGCTTTGCCGTCAAGGCGCTCTCCGCCGCCCTCGGCACCTATGGCATGGGTCGTGCGCTCGTGTCTCTCTACGAGCGCGATATCGACTACAGCCGTGCCAACGAGGTGGTTGCCGCCACGTTCTCGCGCGTCCGCGACCTGGTGACCACGGTTGCCGGCGCTACCCGTCCCATGAATCCTTTTGAGGATGCATCCGATCTCGCTGCTTAGGGGTTTCTTTTGCGCGTTCCATACCAAGACTGTTTTCATTTGATTGAGCCGCTGCTCGCGAAGGTCGAAAAGCCGAGTCGCTATATCGACCACGAGTGGGGTACGCTCTCCAAGGCCGATGCCGACTATCGTTGCTGCATGATTTACCCGGACGTGTACGAGGTCGGCCTGCCCAACCAGGGTATCGCCATCCTGTACAACATCCTTAACCAGGCCGAGGGCATCTCCTGTGAGCGCGGTTATGTGCCGTGGCCCGATATGGGCGATGCCATGCGCGAGGCCGGTATCCCGCTGCTGTCGCTCGAGGGCGCAGCGCCCGTGGCCTCGTTTGATATCGTCGGTATGCATGTGCCGCACGAGATGGCCGTGACAAACTTTCTCGAGGCGCTCGACCTCGCCGGCATTCCGCTGCTGGCTGCTGACCGCACCGAGGACGATCCCATCGTCGTCGCCGGCGGACCTTCGGTTTATAACCCCGAGCCGTATGCGGCCTTCTTCGATGCCATCCTGATTGGCGAGGGTGAGGAGTCGCTGCTCGAGATCTGCCAGTTGCATCGCCGCTTGCGTGACGAGGGCGTCCCGCGCGCCCAGATTGTCGAGCGGCTCGCGACCGTCTCCGGTACCTACGTGCCGTCGCTGTACGAGGTACGCTATGACGAACCCTGCTCACCGCATGGCTACACCGTGCCGCGTGAGGGTAAGGACGTCCCGCCGGTGGTCTACAAGCGCGTCGTCGAGGACTTTGGCGCTACCAATCCATTGTCGCAGTCGTGCGTGCCCTATGCGCAGCTCGTTCACGATCGCCTGTCTATCGAGATCCTGCGCGGCTGCGCTCGCGGTTGCCGTTTTTGCCAGGCCGGCATGACGTATCGCCCGGTGCGCGAGCGCTCGGCCGACCAGATCGTGTCCTCGGTGATCCAGGGCCTGGAAAAGACCGGCTATGACGAGGTGTCGCTTACCTCGCTTTCGACCACCGATCACTCCTGCATCCGCGATGTGCTCGGTCGCCTTAACCGCCGCCTGGAAGATACGGGCATTCGCGTGTCCATTCCCTCGCAGCGCCTGGATTCGTTTGGCGTGGATATGGCCGAGTCGGTCGCCGGCGAAAAGAAGGGCGGCCTGACGTTTGCCCCCGAGGCCGGTAGCCAGCGCATGCGCGACATCATCAACAAGAACGTGACCGAGGAGGACGTGGACCGCGCGGCCAAGGCGGCCTTCGAGGCCGGCTGGAACCGCATGAAGCTCTACTTTATGATGGGTCTTCCCGGCGAGCGCGATGAGGATATCGTGGCCATCGCCAACCTGGCCGACCACGTGCTGGAACTCGGCCGCTCCGTGGTGCCCAAGGCGCGCCGCGGCTCCATCTCGGTGTCCATCTCGGTGTCGGTGTTTATCCCCAAGGCCGCCACGCCTTTCCAGTGGTGCCCGCAGCTCGATTACGACGATGTCAAACGCCGCCAGAAGCTCCTCATTACGAGTGTTCGCAACCGTGCGGTCCGCGTGCACTACCACGATGCCGAGACCTCGCTTATCGAGGCGGCGCTGTCTCGTGCAGGCCGCGACATGACGCCTGTCATCATCGATGCCTGGCGTGCCGGTTCGCGTTTTGACGCCTGGGTGGAGCATTTCTCGCTCGATAACTGGAAGGAGGCCGCGGCCAAAAACGGCATCGACCTCAACGAGCTCGTGCACCTGCCCTACGAGCTGGACTGGCACCTGCCCTGGGAGCACGTGAGCCCCGGCTGCTCGCGTGGCTTCCTCGAGCGCGAATACCGTCGCTCGCTGGAGGGTGTCACGACGCCCGACTGCACCCGCACGTCGTGCACCGGCTGCGGAATCTGCCCCACGCTCCACGCCAAGAACGTATTGGTGGGTGATCGCGCATGAGTGAGCGCTTGACCGACAACCCCACGCTCTTTAGGCTTCGCGTTCGCTACGGCAAGCGCGATCGTCTCAAGTACCTGGGCCACCTGGAACTAATCCATACCATTGAACGCATCGTGCGTCGCGCGGGCCTGCCTTATGCTGTCACGCAGGGCTTCTCTCCGCACATGCGCGTGGGTTTTTCCTCGGCGCTGCCCGTGGGCACGTCGTCGACCTGCGAGTGGTATGACCTGTTTATGACCGAGTTCGTCGCACTCGACGAGGCCTTTGGGCGCCTGGCCGCGGCATCTCCGGCCGATTTGGCGCCCATCGAGGCCGCCTACATCGACGTGCGCACGCCGGCGCTGACGGCGCAGCTCACGCGCCTGTCGTATCGTATCGACCTGCATCTGGACCCTGAGTCACCCGTGAGCGCCGATGAGGTGCGCGCCGCAATCGACACGTTGCGCGCGGCCCACGGCATCGATTATGCGCGCGGCAAAAAGAGCAAGCGCCTGGACTTGGACCATACGCTCGTGGGCTACGAGCTTAAGGCGGGGGAGCGCCCGGACCATCTGGTGCTCATACTCGACACCCATGCCGACAACGAGGGCTCCATGCGTCCGGAAATTTTGCTTTTTGCTGCTGATGTTTTGTTGCAGGGCTTGACCCCGGGCGTCGATGCACCTATTGTTTCCACCGGTATGCAAGACCTCGTGACCATCTGCTCCTACGATGTCGAGCGTCAGAATCAAGCATGCGAAGACGACGAGGGCCGACTCGTCAGCCCCATACCTGTGCGAACTTGTGGATTTGCTCCACATACTCGTTGACGGGGGTATTATCGCCTGCTACTATATTCGGCTGTTGCACTAACTGATGCATGAAGGGCAAGTAAACATGTACGCAATCGTTAACACGGGCGGCAAGCAGTACAAGGTCGCCACCGACGATGTCATCACCGTCGAGAAGATCGAGGGCAATGAGGGCGACAAGGTCACCCTGCCGGTCATCTTCCTCAACGATGGTAAGAAGATCGTCACCGATCCCGACAAGCTGGCCAAGGCCAAGGTTACCGCTCAGATCGTTGAGCAGTTCAAGGGCGAGAAGCAGCTGGTCTTCAAGTTCCACAAGCGTAAGCGCTATCGTCGTCTGAAGGGTCACCGTCAGCAGCTCACCAAGCTGAAGATCGTGAAGGTTCAGGCTACCTCCCGCGCCAAGAAGGCTGTCAAGGCAGAGGCTGAGGCTGTTGCCGAGGCTCCCGTCGCCGAGTAGATTACACTCGTAACGAAAGAGTAGGTATACACAATGGCACACAAAAAAGGACTCGGTTCCTCCCGTAATGGCCGTGACTCCCGCGGTCAGCGCCTTGGCACGAAGCGCTTCGCCGGCCAGACGGTAACCACGGGCACGATTCTCGTCCGTCAGCATGGCACGCACATCCACCCGGGTGCGAACGTTGGCCGTGGCAAGGACGACACGCTGTTCGCGCTGGTCGACGGTACCGTTGAGTTCCACAAGGGTATCAAACACAGGGTCAGCGTACGCCCGCTCGCGAACGCGTAATTCACCCTTCATAGAGCACATATGTGGGAGGCACTTGAGTTTTAGGATTCAAGGGTCTCCCTCTTTTTTGTAGGAGGCGATTCTGTTGTCACAGTTCACCGATATCAGCCGCATTAACGTTTGCGGCGGCGACGGCGGAGCCGGATGCATGTCGTTTAGGCGCGAGGCATTTGTTCCCAAGGGCGGCCCCGATGGCGGCGACGGCGGCCGTGGCGGCAATGTCGTCATCCAGGCCGATGCTCAGCTGTCTTCGCTGATCGATTACCGCTTTAAGCATCACTTCCGTGCCGAGCGCGGCACGCACGGCCAGGGCGCCCGTCGCAATGGCAAGAGCGGCGAGGACCTGATTTTGAAAGTTCCCATGGGCACCGTAGTCCGCGAGCTCGATCCCGAGACGCAGACCCCGATGTTCGAGATTGCCGACCTGGTGCACGATGGCGAGCGTGTTGTCGTGGCGCCCGGTGGGGCCGGCGGTCTGGGCAACACCCACTTTGTGACGTCGGTGCGCCGCGCGCCCGCGTTTGCCCAGCTGGGTGAGCCTGCCGAGGAGCACTGGATCGAGCTCGAGATGAAGCTTATGGCCGATGCCGCGCTCGTGGGCTTTCCCTCGGTGGGCAAGTCCTCGCTCATCGCGCGCATGAGTGCCGCCCGTCCCAAGATTGCCGACTACCCGTTTACCACGCTTGTGCCCAACTTGGGCATGGTGCGTGCCGGTGAGTACTCCTATGTCGTCGCCGACGTACCGGGCCTCATCGAGGGTGCGAGTGAAGGCAAGGGCCTGGGTCACCAGTTCCTGCGCCATATTGAGCGCACTGCTTTGATCATGCACGTTGTCGATATGACGGGCGGTTTTGAGGATCGCGACCCGGTCGAGGACTATCGCATCATTAACCGTGAGCTCGAGCAGTATGGTGCCGAGCTCTCGGAGCGCCCACAGATCGTTGTCGCCAACAAGTGCGATGCGCCGGGCACGGCCGACAAGATTGCCGACCTTAAGCGCGCGGCGCTCGACGACGGCCATATGTTTTTTGCCGTTTCCGCCGTGACGGGTGCCGGCCTCAACACGCTGATGCTTGCCGTGGGCGAGCAGGTGGCTAAGCTCCGCGCGGAGCTTGCGGTTTCCGATGAGCCGGTCGATCTGCGCGACGAGGAGTGGGAGCGTCGCCGCCTGCAGCGCGAGAAGCGCTTCCGCATTGTTAAGGAAGAGCCGGGTGCTTTCCGCGTGGTTGGTCGCGCGATCGAGCGCATGGTTATCCAAACCGACTGGGAAAACGAGGAAGCCGTCATCTACCTGCAGCATAAGTTTGCGCGCATGGGCGTTGACGACGCGCTCGAGAAGGCCGGCTGCCGTGCGGGCGACGAGGTTCGCATTTGCCAGCGCGCCTTTGACTTTGAGGGCGCCGAGGATTTCTCGGAATACGAGGACGAGCTCGAGGATGCTGGCGTTGAGGTTATTGACGTAGCGGCCGAGGATGCGGACGTGGCTCATGTCACCGAGGGCTCCGAAGGCGCTACCGATGTCGACGTTATTGAGACCCCGGAGGGCGAGTAAGCCATGTCGCTGCGCGGTGGAATCGGATTGCCTGAGCTGCCCATCAAGGATGGGCACGAGTTTCGGCTTGGCATTATGGGCGGCACCTTTGACCCGATTCATTACGGGCACTTGGTGACTGCCGAGCAGGCTCGCGAGTCGCTCGACTTGGACGCTGTGCTTTTTATGCCGGCCGGCTCTCCTGCCTTTAAGCTCGACAAACCGGTGACGCCTGCTGAGGACCGTTATGCCATGACAGTCCTCGCGACTGCCGCGAACCCGGCCTTTTTGGCAAGCCGCTTCGAGATCGATCGTGCCGGTGTCACCTATACAGCCGAGACGCTGCGTGCCCTTCGCGAGTTTTACCCTCCACAGGTGAAGCTTTACTTTATTACGGGTGCCGATGCGATTATCGATATTGTGACCTGGCACAATGCTCATGAGATTGCCGAACTGGCAACCTTTATCGCTGCGACACGTCCCGGCTTTGACATCGATACGGCCCGGGCGAGGATTAAGGAATCGGGGCTGCCATTCGATGTGCGCTATATTCAGATTCCGGCGCTGGCAATTAGCTCGACCAACATTCGCAAGCGGGTTGCCCGCGGCATGAGCGTGCGCTATCTTACGAGCGAGTCCGTGCTCGGCTATATCCGTAAACGCGGCCTGTATGCCGATCTTGGGCAAGACGATTTTGATTGACGGGGGGAAACGTTGTCGGTAGAAGATCAGTTTGAGGGCGACGAGCGCGCGCTCTTGACGCGTATCCACGAGTTGCTCGATGTGCGCATGAAGGATAAGCGTAAGCGCTACGTGCATTCGCTCGGGGTTGCCGAGACGGCGCTGCACCTAGCCGAGGTATACGGTGTCGACCGTTTTGATGCCGCCGCCGCCGGCCTGATCCATGACTGGGACAAAGTGCTCTCCGACGACGAGCTGGTCACGCGCGCTCTGCATTACGGCATTAAGATTGCCGGCTCTCCGTCTGCCGCGACGCCGCTTTTGCATGGCCCGGTTGCCGCCTATGAGCTTCTGCAGCTTTTTCCCGAGCTGTCGCCGGCGGTCTTTCAGGCTGTCGACCGTCACACCGTGGGCGCTTGCGACATGACGCCACTCGATATGGTGGTCTTTGTGGCCGATGCCATCGAACCCAACCGCCACGGCGATTATGCCCATGCGCTGCGCAAGATGGTGGGGAAGTCCTCGCTCGACGAGTTGTTCTTCTCCTGTTTTGCGCAGGGTCTGGTCTATGTGATCCAGTCCGGGCGCTATCTTTATCCCACGGCTATTACGATTTACAACCATTACGCCCAGCTGCGCTAGCTCGGGTGCGTCTAGAAAGAGGTATTCCATGGCCGATGAGACCATGACCGACGAGCAGATTCTTGAAGGTGCGGAGCACAAGAGTTTCGTGGCCACGTCCGACCGCACTGCCGCGACGCTCTCCGCCAGCGGTGTCGCCGCCGAGGATGTCGCCCGCGCTGCCGCGCAGGCCGCCTACGACAAGAAAGGCGAGGACGTTCAGGTGCTCGATCTGACTGAGCTTTCCGATGTTTGCGACTACTTTGTCCTTGCTACCGGCACCAACAACCGCCAGGTTGATTCCATCGTCGACGAGATTGAGGAGAAAGTCGCCGAGGCTTGCGGCGAGCACCCGTTTTCCATTGAGGGCCGCGAGCAGAAGACCTGGATGCTCATGGACTACGGTTCGGTTGTCGTCCACGTCTTCACTCCCGAGGCGCGTGAGTTCTACCGCCTCGAAAAGCTCTGGGGCGACGCTCCCCAGCTCTCCCTGGACCTCCTCTAGTAGCTCATTTGGGACGGGGCTTTTTTAGCTACCCTCAAGTATTTCGCCGGGCAGTCGCGTTTTTCCGCGGCCGCCCGGCTTTCTTTTTGCCCAAAAGTAGCTAATTTGGGACGGGGCTTTTTTAGCTACTACCTACCGTTCGCCGAACATCGCGATTTATAGCTCCCAGTACGTTTTTTTCTACTCTGGCTCGGGTAACGTAATTGTCATCTGTAGAGGAGGGGATGCGTATGACTCGGACTGCGCGAGAAATCTCTGTATATGGTTTTTACCATGTCGTCCAAAAGGGATGTGCCGACCAACTCATATTTGAGGATGACGAAGATCGGCTCTATCTGATTCGGCTGATTGCTTCGAAATGCCAGAAGTTTAAAGTGGATGTCATCGCGTGGTGCCTTATGGATAACCATATTCATCTTCTGCTTGACGACGAGCATGTTCATCTGAGCGATTGCATGCATTCGATTACGACGGCGTATGCCATGTATTTCAACTCAAAGACAGGCAGGAAGGGGCCTGTTTTCCAGGATCGATTTAAGAGTGTGCCGATCCTCGATGATGATCAGCTGCTCAACTGCGTGAGATACATTCACGACAATCCCGCGAAGGCGAGGATTGGGACCGCTTCGCTGTATCGATGGAGCAGCTTTCGCGAGTATATGGGATATCCGGGTATCTGTAAAACGGATTGCGTTCTCGGGTTGCTCGGTGACTCTCAGAGATTTTTTGCCTTCAGCACCTCGGGTGAGCCCAATCGCTATTGCTTCCGTGACGGCGCTCATGTGAGCGACACAGATGCGCTGGAGTTTGCGCAGGCTCTTCTTAAGCCGTACGAGCCTCATCACCTTAAGGCTTTGCCAAAGGGGGCGCGCGATGCCTGCATTCGTACTTTGAAGAGCGAGGGCTTTTCGATTAAACAGATCGTCCGTCTTACGGGCATTGGACACTGCACCATACAAAAGGTCAAAGTCAAAAAATAGCTCATTTTGGACGAGGTCTGTGTTGCGACCGCGTCAGGTATGAGTTGGGTAGCTAATTTGGGACGGGGCTATTTTAGCTAACCCTACAAATCGGTTGAGTTTTATTCCGGCCCCGGGTGATTCGCTGCCAGCTGAAGGGTAGCTAAAAAAGCCCCGTCCCAAATTAGCTGCCCCGTACTACCCTGACAATCTAAAGTAGCTAAAAAAGCCCCGTCCCAAATTGACTACTTAGTGGGAGGAGAAGCGGGATTGGCGGCCGAAGGATAGGGCGGTGTCGCCGAACTTGTCTCGGACTGCGTCGATGGCGACGGAGAGGTCACGGCGGTCGCTGGATTGGGCTCCGCGGTCGTCGACTTCGCAAAACAGGTCGGTCTGTATGCCGCCTTGATGATTGAAGTCACTCATGCCTATGCCGGCAAGGCGTACATGCATTCCTTCCTGCCAGATGTTGTCGAGCAACTCGATCGCTACCGCCACAAAGATGTTCTCGTCGTCGGTGGGATGGGGGAGTCGTCGCTGTGCCGAGCGACCGCTGCCGTACGAGTACTTAAGTTTGAGCGTCACCGTGGCGCCGGTAAGTCCCTGGCGGCGCAGGCGACGTCCGACGGATTCGCCCAATAATGCAATCGCCGCTTCGATGTCCCCGCGCTCGGTCAAATCTTTCGCAAAGGTGCGCTCATTGCTTACCGACTTGACCTCACGCTCTTCATCGAGGCTCGTGACTTCGGAAACCTCGAGCCCCAACGCACGCTGGCGCATGCGCTCGCCGTTAACGCCAAAAATCGCAGACAGCGTGGATTCCGGTGCGCGCGACAGCTCGCCCAGCGTGTAAATCCGCATGCGGCGCAGCCGCTCCTCGGCCGAGCGCCCGATACCGCTCATGGCAGAAACAGGTAACGGCGCCAGAAAACGCTGCTCAGTTCCCGGGCGTACGACCGTAAGCCCAAACGGCTTGTCTCGCTCGCTTGCAATCTTGGCCACCGTTTTGTTGCAACCGACGCCGATGGAGCAGGTCACCCCCAGTGCCGCCACGCGATCGCTGATGCGTCGTACGACGAGCAGTGGGTCCTCGGGCGCAAAGCGGCCCGGCGTGATGTCGATAAAGGCCTCGTCAATGGACACGCGCTCAACGCGTGGTGTCTCGTCGGCAAGAATATTCATGACCTGTGCGCTGACCTCGTGGTAGCGATCGAAATGCCCGTGTGTCCAAATGGCCTGCGGACATAGGCGGCGTGCCTCGGCCGAGGGCATGGCGGAGTGCACGCCAAAGCGACGTGCCTCGTATGAGCAGGTGGAGACGACGCCGCGAGATTCGGCGTCTCCGCCCACGATAAGCGGCTTGCCGCGCCACTCGGGATGATCGAGCATCTCCACACTCGCAAAAAACGCATCGAGATCCATCAGACCCACCGCCGGACCCGTCCAGGGCGGCGGCGTGACGCCCGCAGTATCCTCATAACCGTATGTATGTTCGCATCTTTTCATGGCATGAGTATACCGCGCAGCTCATGTGGGGTGCGTGGATGTGCTTGCAAATCGCGAATTCTTGTCTAAGATATGGATTTGCCTTCGACTACACCGAAGAAGTTGGTCTCACGGACTTCACCTGCCCGCGTCGATGGCGTATTATGTTCAACTGTTTGTTTGTAGTTGCAGCCTAAAGCTGCTTGGTTGGAGGAGTTTCCTTTGGCAGTCAAGATTCGCCTTGCTCGTCACGGCGCTAAGAAGCGTCCGTACTACCGTGTCGTCGTCGCCGATTCCCGCGCCCCGCGTGACGGTCGTATCATCGAGGAGGTTGGCCGCTACAATCCGATGACCGCCCCCAAGACCATCAACCTCGATCTCGAGAAGATTGCTGACTGGCAGTCCAAGGGCGCTCAGCTCACCGACGCTGTCGCCGCCCTGGTCAAGGCCGCCAACGAGGGCGAGAAGACCGAGACCGTCGTCAAGAAGTCCAAGAAGCAGCTCGCCAAAGAGGCCGAGGCCGCTAAGGCTGCCGCTGAGGCCGCTGAGGCCGCTGAGGGCGCCGAGGAGTAAATCGTGCCTGAGGTTGACGCTGCACAGCTCGAGGGTGAGGCAATGCTCTCAGATCGCATCGCCGATCTCGTCGAATATCTCGTTGTTCAGATCGTCGACGACCCGGATTCCGTGAGCCTGGAAGTTATCGATGGCGACGATGCCTCAACTATTGAGGTTTCGGTTGCCGAGGATGACGTAGCTAAGGTCATTGGCCGTCGCGGCCGTACCATCAAGGCCATTCGCACGCTCGCCCGTGCACTGGCCGCTCGCCTCGACACTTCCGTCGAGGTAGAGGTTCTGGGCTAGGACCTTGAGGTCCCAGTACAAAAACATCGCCCGTGTGGTTAAGCCGCACGGAAGGAAGGGGGAGGTCCTCGCGCAGCCGCTGCGGGGGCTTCCTTCTGTATTGGAGCCGGGTATGCGTGTCGCTCTGACGCCACCGGCGCTCAAGCGTGACCGCTTTTGCACGGTTACATCCGTTACCGATACGGGCGATGGCGATCTGGTTTCGTTTGAGGGCATTGACGACTTGACGGCCGCCGAGGGCATCACGGGTTGTTTCGTTCTGGCGAACCGTGATGACTTTGAGCTCGATTCACTCGATGCCGCCTATACCGACCTTATGGGTCGCGAGGTGGTTGACGAGCGCTTTGGGTCGCTCGGAACGATCGTTGAGATTATGTCGACGCCCGCCAACGACGTTTGGGTTGTCGAGGGTGATCGGTATGGCGAGGTGCTGATTCCCGTGATCGAGCAAGTTGTGCTCGATCTTCCCGATCGGGGGGCAATATCCGTCCACGTTATGGACGGCTTGATCGATATGGACAAGTAGGGAGGACAACATGCTGATCGAGACCCTTTCGGTCTTTCCCGAGATGTTTGAACCCGTCATGTCCACATCGATTTTGGGCCGTGCCCGCAAGGCCGGCCTTTTTGATTTTAAGGCGTATAACCTGCGCGACTGGACGCACGATCGCCATCGTACCGTCGATGACGAGCCGTACGGCGGCGGTCAGGGCATGCTCATGAAGGTCGAGCCTATTGCCGAGGCAATCGAGGCCATCAGCCCTGAGGGCCCCAAGCCCACCGTGGTGTTCTTTACGCCCTGCGGTGAGCCTTTTACGCAGCATGTAGCCGAGCGCTTGCTCCAAAGCGAGCGCCTGCTGTTTGTGTGCAGCCGTTACGAGGGTGTCGATGAGCGCGCGTATGCCTATGCCGACGAGCGCCTGTCGATCGGCGACTATGTGCTCACGGGCGGCGAGCTGCCTGCTATGGTTGTTGCTGACGCCGTCGTGCGTCTGATTCCCGGCGCGCTTGGTGACGAGATGAGCAACGTTGACGAATCATTCTCGACCGCCGAGGACGGTGGGCTGCTCGAGTACGCGCAGTACACCCGTCCTGCCGAGTTTAACGGCGAGGGCGTGCCTTCCGTGCTTGTAAGTGGTGACCACGCCAAGGTTGACGCCTGGCGCCGCAAGAACGCCATCGAGCGCACCTGTCGCTGGCGTCCCGATTTAATTGAGACGGCGCGCCTTACGCCCCAGGAGCGTGCGTACGCGCAGGAGATTTTGGACGCTTCGTATTCGCAGAGCGAGGAGTGAGAATGGTTCCGTCGCAGCATTCCATGCTAAAGGGCGCGTTTGAGTGGGTCGTGGTCGTCGCGATCGCGCTCGTGGCCACCTTCTTGATTCGCACCTTTGTGGTCGAGCCCTTTGTGGTTCCCACCGGTTCCATGGAGTCCACGATTGAGATTGGCGACCAGATCCTAGCGCAAAAGGTGACGCTTGAGCTCGGCCAGCCTGTCAAACAGGGCGATATTGTGGTGTTCCACAACCCCGATGGCACCTCTGAGCACGATGTGCTCGTCAAGCGGGTCATCGCTACGGCCGGCCAGACGGTCAACCTGCAGGACGGCAAGGTGATCGTTGACGGCCAAGCGCTCGACGAGGACTATACGACGGGCATGAGCTGGCCACTGTCGGTCCAGGCGCCTGGTGCTCAGGTGAGCTATCCCTACACCGTCCCAGACGACTGCGTGTGGGTGATGGGCGACAACCGCGAGAACTCAGCCGACTCACGCTACTTTGGCCCGGTCGACCGTTCGGACCTGATCGCCGTGGCGCTCGTGCGTTACTGGCCGCTCAACCGTCTGGGCGCTATCGACTAAAAACCGCTATAGTACAGTACCTAACCGTGTAATCGTTTCGACGAGGGGATATTAGAGGCATGAACGCTTCATCGCTTTCCTTCCAAGACATCATCCTGCGCCTCCAGCAGTACTGGGGCGAGCAGGGCTGCGTCATTATGCAGCCCTATGACTCCGAGGTCGGTGCCGGTACCTTCCATACCGCGACCACGCTGCGCTCGCTCGGTCCTGCCGAGTGGCGCACCTGCTATGCGCAGCCCTGCCGCCGTCCCGCCGACGGCCGCTACGGCGAGAACCCCAACCGCATGCAGCACTACTATCAGTTCCAGGTGCTCATCAAGCCCTCGCCGGTCAACGCCCAGGAGCTTTACCTGGGGTCTCTTGCCGCCATTGGCCTGGACCCCAACGACCATGACGTCCGCTTTGTTGAGGACGACTGGGAGAGCCCGACGCTCGGCGCCTGGGGCCTTGGCTGGGAGGTTTGGCTCAACGGCATGGAGGTCACGCAGTTTACGTACTTCCAGCAGGTGGGCGGCATCGAGGTCGACCCCGTGCCCGTCGAGATCACCTACGGCCTGGAGCGCATCGCCATGTACGCCCAGGGTGCCAACTCCGTCTATGACCTGGTGTGGAGCTATTTGCCCGACGGCACGCCCATGACCTACGGTGACGTGTTCCTGGAGAACGAGCGCGAGTTTAGCGCCTACAATTTTGAGGTCGCTAACGTCGAGATGATGCGTCAGAAGTTTGACGACTACGAGGCCGAGTGCCACTCCTGTCTGGAGCGCAAGCTGCCGCTGCCCGCATACGACTGCGTCATGAAGTGCAGCCATGCCTTCAACCTGCTCGATGCCCGCGGCGCCCTGTCCGCAGTCGAGCGTGCCAACTACATCCTGCGCGTCCGCGCCGTCGCCAAGGCGTGCTGCGAGGCCTATATGGCCGAGGTCGCCGGAGTTAACGAGAATGCCGACCAGGAAGGCGAGGTGGCGTAAGCCATGGCAGACGCTAAGGATTTCCTGTTTGAGATCGGTACGGAGGAAATGCCCTCCGCACCGCTGAACAATGCCGTCAAGCAGCTTGGCGATATGATCGCCAAGGGCCTCGACGAGGCCGGCCTGGCCCATGGCGAGGTCCGCGTGATCTCGAGCCCGCGTCGTCTGGCTGCGCTCGTGACCAACGTCGCCACCGCGACCGATGAGGTCCACGAGGTCAAGCGCGGCCCTGCGGCAAACATTGCCTTCGATGCCTACGGCAACGCCACCAAGGCCGCCCAGGGCTTCGCCCGCAAGTGCGGTGTGGCTGCCGAGGACCTGATCCGTCGCGAGGACACCGACGGTCGCGAGTACGTATTCGCCGAGAAGAACATTCCCTCCGTGCCGGCTACCCCTATTCTGACGGCCCTGTGCGAGAAGACGATCGCAGGCCTGCAGTGGCCCAACTACCGCAGCCAGCGCTGGGGCCACGAGCACGCCACGTTTGTGCGTCCAGTCCGTTGGATCTGCTGCCTTCTGGGCGAGGACGTTGTGCCCGTGACGTTTGCCGATGTGACGAGCGGCAACACCACGCGCGGACATCGCGTGCTGGGCGCCGGTGACCATGTTGTCGCCAGTCCCGCCGTCTACGAGCAGGTGCTCGAGGACGCCGGCGTGCTCTCTGCCGAGCGTCGTCGTGAGGCCATCCTTGCCGGTATTGCCGAGGTCGAGGCCGCTCGCCCTGGCTGCCATGTCGATACGCCCAAGAAGGTCTTCGAGGAGGTCATTAACCTCTGCGAGTGGCCGACGGTGCTCGTCGGTACCTTCGACGAGGAGTTCCTCAAGGTCCCGCACGAGATCATCTGCGAGTCCATGCTCACCAACCAGCGCTACTTCCCGATCTATGACGGCGAGGGCAAGCTCACACGTGAGTTCGTGGTCGTCTCCAACAGCAAGCCCGAGAATGCCGAGCGTGTGATCGACGGCAACGAGCGCGTCGTGCGCGCCCGTCTGGACGATGCCAAGTTCTTCTACGAGGAGGACCTGAAGATCTCCCTCGACGAGTTCCGTGAGCGTCTGGCCAAGGTTGCCTTCCAGGAGAAGCTCGGCAGCGTGCTCGCCAAGTCCGAGCGCATTGAGCAGCTCGCGCTCGCTATTGCCCGCGAGGCCCATCTGGGCGCCCACCTCGCTGCCGATGCCGCTCGCGCCGCGCACCTGTGCAAGGCCGACCTGGTTTCCAACGCCGTCGTCGAGTTTACGAGCCAGCAGGGCGTGATGGGTGGCTATTACGCAACTGCGATGGGGGAGAACGACGAGGTCGCCCACGCCATTCGCGATCACTATCGTCCCCGCTTTGCCGGCGATGAGCTGCCCGAGGGCATCGCTGGCTGCATCGTGGCCTGTGCCGACAAGCTCGATACCATTGCCGGTATCTTTGCCATCGGTGAGCCCCCGACCGGCTCTTCCGACCCGTACGCGCTGCGTCGCGCCGCTATTGGCATTATCAACATCCTGCGCGATCGTCTGCCGATCGACCCCACGACGCTCATCGACTTTGCCCTTGAGCTCTATAGCGAGCAGGGCATCGAGTTCGACGCCGCCGAGGTCGCCCAGCAGGTCCGTGACTTCTTCCACGGCCGTCTGGTGAGCATGGCCCGCGACGAGAAGATTCCGGCGGATACCGTCGCCGCCGTCTCCGCGGTGCACATCATCGCTCCGTCCGTCTTCTTCGCCCGCTGCGCCGCGCTCGACGAGGCTCGTAAGAACGATGCCGAGACCTTCGACAACCTGGCTACTGCCTATGCCCGCGCCGCGCACATCTCCAAGCCCGAGCTGGGTATGGAGTACGATCGCAGCCTGATGGGTGAGGCCGAGCTCGCGCTTGCCGATGCCTCCGAGGCTGCTCAGACCGCTGTCGATGGCGCCCTTGCTGCCGAGGATTACCCGGCCGCATTTGCCGCCCTTGCCGCCCTGCGTGCCCCCATCGACCGCTTCTTCGACGAGGTTATGGTCATGGACAAGGACGAGCAGCTCCGCGATAATCGCCTTAAGCTGCTCAACCGCTTCGAGGCCGTTTTCTCTGGCATCGCCAACATCGGTGAGCTTGCCCGCAAAAAGTAAACTAGCCTGCGCATAAGCGCAAAAGGAGCCCCGCATGGATTGCCCGGTCACCGCTCGTCCCACCGTTATCGTTATCTCCGACTCGCTCGGTGATACCGCTTGTGAGGTGGTGCTTGCGGCGTCCGGGCAATTTGATGAAGGGGCTTTTCGTCTCTTGCGCTTGCCCAAAGTGAACTCGGTGGAGCAGGTCAAGTCGTTTGTGGGCCCGCGCGTCGATGCGGACCATCGTGATATCGCCGTGTTCCACACTATCGTCGATCCGGCGCTTCGCGCCCGCGTGCTCGATTACCTGGGTATGCTGCATATTCGCTCTGTCGACCTGATCGGTCCGACCCTTGCCGTATTGTCGTCGCTCGTCGGTGTGCCGCCCAAGGGCGTTGCGGGCGTTATTCACAAAACGGATGACCGCTATTTCCACCGCATTGAGGCTATGGAGTATTTCGTTGAGCACGATGACGGGCGCGGTTGCGACGATCTGTCGGGTGCCGATATCGTGCTGCTGGGCGTGTCGCGTACGTCCAAAACGCCGCTGTCGATGTATTTGGCCTATCAGGGTTACAAGGTCGCAAACGTTCCGCTGGCGCACGGCATGGAGCCGCCGAAGTCGATTTACGAGGTCGACCCGATGCGCCTGTTCGGCCTGATTTCGACCGTTGACGTAATTTCTGAGATTCGCGACAGCCGCTTGGGCGATGACTACGCCCGCGCCGTCGCCGGCTCCTATGCCGAGCCCGAGAGTGTGCGCAGCGAGCTTGAGGAAGCCCGTGCCCTCATGAAGCGCCTAGGCTGCTTTGTGGTGCGTACCGACGGTAAGGCGATTGAGGAGAGTGCATCCGAGATCATCGGTCATTTGGAGGAAATCCAAGAAGCTCGAGCCCGTCGTGCCGCTCGCCGAGCCCAACAAAAGTAGCTAATTTGGGACGGGGCTTTTTTAGCTACCCCGGCTGAGGCCGCGAGCTTTTTGGCCGATTGCCGACGGGGTGGCTAAAAAAGCCCCGTCCCAAATTAGCTACTTATGGTAAAGCGATTTAGCAAAGTTCTTTCAGTTGACCTGCAAGTCTCCTACACTGGTATCTTCATAAGGTAACCACCTTTATCTACCGTTTACCGTCAGTTTTACCACGTTTACCAAACCTCGCACCCTCTACGCAAGCACTTCCAATACCCACCGTATAGTACCCTCACGGCTCGCATCCGGCGGGTCGATTCGTTACCACGGTCGTGCGCGACAGCGCATGGAAGGGGAGTATCGTGAGCGATTGCAAGAGGGTTTACCGTTTTGGAACCGACGCCCAGGGCACCTGTGTCACTGAGGGCGACAAGTCCATGAACTTCGTGCTTGGCGGCAAGGGTGCAAATCTTGCCGAGATGAGCCGCATCGGCCTGCCGGTTCCCGGTGGCTTTACCATTACCTGCCAAACCTGTGTCGAGTACTCCGGTGCCGGCAACGTGTGGCCCGAAGGTGCACTCGATGAGATCGTTGCCGCCGAGGCCGATCTCGAGGCCCGCTGCGGCAAGATGCTTGGTGACGCATCCGACCCGCTGCTCGTGTCGGTTCGCTCGGGTGCTCCATTCTCCATGCCCGGCATGATGGACACGGTCCTCAACTTGGGCCTTAACGACGACTCCGTTCTGGGCCTCATTGCCCAGACGCAAAACCCGCGTTTTGCCTGGGATAGCTACCGCCGCTTTATCCAGATGTTCTCCAACGTCGTTATGGGTGTCGATGCCGACTTGTTTGAGAACGCCCTAACGCAGGCTCGCTTGGTCGCCGGCGTTCGCGTCGATTCCGAGCTTTCGGCCGAGGACCTGCAGGAGCTCGTCGAGACCTTCAAGGGCATCTTCTCCGAGAACGTCGAGGCTGCCCTGTATCCCGAGCTCGAGGTTGTCGACGGCAAGCCCGTCTTCCCGCACGATCCGGAGCTCCAGCTGCGCCTTGCCATCCAGGCCGTCTTTGGTAGCTGGATGAACGAGCGCGCCTGTATCTACCGCAAACAGCATGGCATTTCCGACGAGCTCGGCACTGCCGTCAACGTCCAGGCCATGGCTTTTGGCAACAAAGGCGAGACCTCTGCGACCGGCGTCGCCTTTACGCGCAATCCGGCCGATGGCACCAAAGAGTTCTACGGTGACTTTTTGGTTAACGCCCAGGGTGAGGACGTCGTCGCCGGCATCCGCAATACTGAGCCCATCGCCGACCTCAAGACCACCCCGGGCCTCGAGTCCGCTGGTGAGGAGCTCGAGCGCGTTTTCCTGACGCTCGAGGATCACTACCGCGATATGTGCGATATCGAATTCACCATCGAGCAGGGTAAACTTTGGATGCTTCAGACCCGCGTGGGCAAGCGCACCGCAACCGCCGCGCTGCGCATCGCCATCGAGATGGTCGAGGAGGGCCTCATCACCCGCGAGGAGGCCGTGAGTCGCATCGATCCCGCGCAGCTCGACCAGCTTTTGCATCCGCAGTTCGACTCCTCCAAGAAGTACGAGGCCCTGGCCTGCGGCCTTAACGCCAGCCCCGGCGCCGCCGTAGGCGAGGTCGTGTTCTCGAGCGACGATGCCGTCGCGCGCGCCAACGAGGGCCATAAGGTCATTCTGGTCCGCTGGGAGACCAACCCCGACGACTTGAAAGGCATGGTCGCTGCCGAGGGCATCCTTACCAGCCACGGCGGCAAGACGAGCCACGCAGCCGTTATCGCCCGCGGTATGGGTACGCCCTGCGTCTGCGGCGTTGAGCGCTTCCATATTGACGCCGCCGAGAAGGTCGTGCGCATCGAGGGCAGCGACCGCGTGCTTCACGAGGGCGACATCATCTCCATCGACGGCACCCAGGGCATTGTCGTCGACGGCGCCGTCGATCTGGTCTCCGCTGAGCTCACCGGCGACCTGGACACCATTCTGCCCTGGGCAGACGAGATTCGCCTGGACGAGACCGACGGTCACGCCAACCACGTGCGCGTCAACGCCGACAACCCCGAGGATGCCGCGCTCGCACTCGAGTTTGGCGCCGAGGCCATCGGCCTGTGCCGCACCGAGCACATGTTCCTGGGCGACCGCAAGAACATCATCCAGAGCTTTATCCTGTCCGACGACGAGGCCGTGAAGCAGCAGGCCCTGGCCGACCTGCTCAAGGTTCAGACCGAGGACTTTCTGGCGATGTTTAAGACCATGTCCGGTCGCGATGTGGTCGTTCGCCTGCTCGATCCGCCGCTGCATGAGTTCCTGGATAATCCTCGCGAGCTCGAGGTCGCCATCACCAAGAAGGAAGCCGCCGGCGCCAGCGAGGAAGAGCTTGCCACGCTGCGTGCCCGCCTGCGTCGAATCGACGGCATGGTTGAGTCCAACCCGATGCTCGGCTTGCGCGGTGTGCGCCTGTCCGTTGTCTTTGGCGATCTGCCGCTCATGCAGGTTCGTGCCGTCGCCACGGCTGCCGCCCGCCTTATCAAGGAGGGCGTCGACCCGCGCCCCGAGATCATGGTCCCGCTCGTTTCCATCACAGCCGAGCACGTCCAGACCCGCGAGGTCATCGAGCGCGTGATCGCCGAGGTATCCGCCGAGGAGGGCGTCGAGCTCAATATTCCCGTGGGCACGATGCTCGAGCTGCCGCGCGCCTGCATGGTCGCCGACGAGATCTCCCACCATGCCGACTTCTTCTGCTTTGGCACCAACGACCTCACCCAGACAACCTTCGGCTTCTCGCGCGACGACGCCGAGGCCAAGTTCATCCCGCTGTACATGCACAAGAAGATCCTGAAGGATAACCCCTTCGAGACCATCGACGCGGCGGTGCTCGAGCTGGTGCGTATGGCCGTCGAGAAGGGTCGCGCCGCCAACCCCGATATGCACTTTGGCGTGTGCGGCGAGCACGGCGGCGACCCCAAGTCCATCAAGGGCCTGTTCAACGTGGCCGATGTGGACTACGTTTCCTGCTCGCCCTATCGCGTACCCCTCGCACGACTGGCTGCCGCTCAGGCCAAGCTCGAGGCCAAGCGTTCCGCTTAACTGAGTCGCGTTCCATTTGCGCCTCTTACGCCCCCCTTCGCGCCGCCGCGCTCCCTGTGGACGCGGCGGCGTTTTATATTGATTCTATTGGTTCAATACATTGGCAACTGACGGGAGGACTGCGATGAAAAACCTCACCAGGTATTTGCAACGAGCGCGTCGGGGAGCACAGATGACCCTGTGCTGGGTGGTCGTTGCGGTCACGGCGCTTTGCGGGATGCCGACGGCCGGTTTTGCCCTTCAGGATGAATCGCGCGACGAGCTTTATGGCGACGTGGTCAACCCGCTCACCATTACGGTCAACGATCGCGACTGCACGTTTGTTGATATCGATGACGGCAAACTCGAGGGCCGTACCTCGATGTACGACAACGTCTCGTTCTACACGGCCGCCGTCAAAAAGGTGCTGCCCAACTGGGCATCGCTTGCCTATAACATCCTTGGCTATGGTGGAGGCGACGACTCCGGGGACTTTTTGTACTGGGACCACGCCGGCAAGGGCTTTGAGAAGGACTTCGGTAAGGGTCACTACATCTATCTGTATGATGCGCTTTCGGGCGGCAACGGTGAGCATTCCGACGGCGCCGACAAATCGAAACAGAGTGGTCTGACATCGGCAAAAAGCCTCAAAGCTGTCTACGATCGCTTGACCGACGATATCGCCGGCTGTATCGGTCACAAGCTGAAGGGCTCCGATTTCCGTGAAAACGTGCCGCTCGACGGACTGTCGAAAGACACGACTGAGCAGGACGTCATCTATGCCACCATTGCTTGTGTCGACAAGCTCGGCGGCACCTATCAGTATGATTTCAATGGCTTTGGCATCGCGTTCTATAACTTTAGAGTTCAGCAGCTCAACAGCATGAACAAGCTTAACTGCGCGCCCGAGGACGCGCCGGGCTATTCCTTTGTCGATTCTAAGACTGAGCAGGAGCTCGTTACCTCGGCACTTAACGTCGGCTATGAGGACGCCTCGCAGAGCATCACACTCGCCCGCGGTACCGAGGAGACGGTCGGCACGAGCACTTCTGAATCCGCATCGTATTCCAAAGGCGGCTCGTGGGGCGCATCGGTGAGCCTCAAGGAGTCGCTGGGCGTGCCCGGAACAGCGAGCGAGGAGATCGAGACCTCGTTTTCGGCCGAAGCCACGATGTCCCAGTTGTGGGAGGCGAGCAAGACCGAGGAACAGTCGATCACCACAACGGACAATCAGTCAGTCACCGTCGATATGACGATCCCTGCGCACACGCAGGTCAATAGCAAGCAGACGAGTTCTACCACGACGCTGTCCGAGGACTATGACCAGCCGGTGGGCGTGACGTTCGACGTGATTATCTTTAACATGAACGGCGAGTGCTACGACGACAACGCCGCCGTGCAGGAGTTCCATACCGCCGGTTATGACCAGCGCTCGTTCTACACCACCTTTGGCGATCAGTCGACCGACGCCGTGCAGAACCTGTTCCTGCGCTCAATCGCCCATCGTGGCGACGACGGCTACGATACCACCGCCGGAAACGTTACGAGCTGGTCGCATCGCACCAACAACCACATGGTGCGCGCCATCGATTGGAATTCTGTCCTGGCCGATCGCGAGGTGCCTTCGCGCAACGGCGGCGCCCCGCGCACGTGCAATGTGCTCAACGACATGGCCGCCACCTACCCCATGTCCATTACGGGTTCCAATCTGTCGTTCGAGTCGGTGACGGTCGATACGCAGTTGGGTACGCCGCAGCCCATTAAGCCCATTTCCAAGATTCTCGTATCGCTGCAGACCGATAAGACCCGAAGGCTTACGGTGGGAGACGAAGACCCCATCTCTTCCTATCGTGTGCGTGCAAGGGACGAGGACGATGTTGACTATTACGGCTTTGTGAAGTCGTCGGGCGACTGGCGCGTGGTCGATAAAAACGGCAAGAAATGCAAGTCCGACGTCATCGAGATCCAGACCGACCCTGTCACCCACGAGCAAGTCGTGGTGGGTAAAAAGGCCGGCACCGCCTACGTAAAGTACTTTATCCCCGAGGACACCTATGTGGACGTGAACGGGCATGTTTCGACCAATGACGAGATCGACGCCGCCGCCTACAAATATAAGGTAAGCGACGTGGCGCCCGAGTCGTTTAACGGCAGCATCAAGCTCGAGGGCTCGGCACAGACCGTCGTCGGAGTCGAGGAGAATCTCAACGGCATCGACGGCCTAACGGCTACGGTCTATGACACGACGGGCAAGGAAGTCGATAGGGTCTGCAGCTGGGAGGCCCAGGAGCTCGAGAGCAAGGGCATTTCGGTCGCGACGGACGGCACGATGACCATCTCGCAACCGGGCACCTTCCATGTTCGCGCCTTTATTGACGGCGTGTATTCCGATTGGGCCGAGGTCATCGCCGCACCCGCACCGGTCGACCCGATGACGACCGTGGTCGAGACACCGGTGAGCGTTACGTCCGTTTCTTCGGGGGATCCTTCGGCAACGACGGATAGCGCGGCTCCTGCCCAGGGAGAGCAGGCGGCTTCCGATGCGAACGCGGCCGATTCTGCTCCGGCGAGCGACGATGCCACTGCAGTGACTGACGACACCGCGCCCGCTGCCGCAAAAGATGCCTCGCCGATTCCTACGGGCCTCGTTACCGTTTTGACCGATATCTGCCGCTACGGTATCGATCACGGCCTCATCGGCACATCAAACAAGGAAGAGATGACCAAGCAGGACTTCGACATCTTAGGCATCCTGTACCTGATGGCAGACAGCCAGGACCTGGTGCCCCAAGACGCCGAGGACGCGATGAACGAATGGGCTCATGACAACTATAATGACGAAGAGCTTGCCACCTGGAAGCAGCATGCGCTTTCGGTGCTGCTCGAATACGGTTATATCGCGCCCGGAACGACCGTGACGACGCCGACGACTGATGCTGCGGACGGCGCATAAGTGCAGAAAGAGTGCGTGTTTTTGTCTTTTTGCGCACGGGCAAAATAGTTCTTGCAGCCAAGGTCGTGGCGTGTATACTCGAATACGTTTGTTCAACTACGTGCCGGCCAAGGTGGTACGGCACCTCTAGAAGAGTAAGGAATTGCACATGGATTACATCCGCGCAATCGAGCGTCAGCAGATCCGCGAGGACATCCCGCAGGTCCGCGTTGCCGACAACGTCAAGGTTCACTACCGCATTAAGGAAGGCGACCGCGAGCGCATCCAGGTTTTCCAGGGTGACGTCATCCGCATGGCCGGCGCCGGTGCCCGTGAGACCTTCACCGTCCGCAAGATTTCCTTCGGTGTCGGTGTTGAGCGTACCTTCCCGCTTCACAGCCCCAAGATCGCCAAGCTCGAGGTCGTCCGTCATGGTCGCGTCCGTCGCGCCAAGCTGTACTACCTCCGCGACAAGGTGGGCAAGGCTGCTCGCATCCCCGAGAAGCGCTAAGAAGATCGCAGCGTCTGTCCACTCGTTTGGACACAAGGGCCACCTTCGGGTGGCCCTTCTTTTTATCTGATTTCCATGCAAGGAGGGCCTGGTATGGCCAATATGACGAGCTCGGTTTCGGCATCGCAGGTTGCCGGCGAGCTGGCGAGTGCCACGTTCGAGGAGATTCCCGCCCTCGTGGAGCACTATCGCGAGGATCCGCGCCAGCAGGTGATCAAGGCTTGCGACCGCGCACTTAAGCGCCATGCCAAGGAACTTTCCGAGCGCGAGCGCGTCAACGGCATGTACGAGCTGATGCATGAGCTCGGCGGCGATGGCGTGGTCGTTGGTGTTGACGAGGTGGGGCGCGGCTCTGTCGCCGGCCCGTTGACGGTCTGCGCTGTCTGCCTTCCCATGGAGCCGCGCGTTTGGGGCATTAACGATTCCAAAAAGCTCACGCCTGCCCGTCGTGAGCTGCTCTCGGTGCAGATTGCCGAGGTGGCTACGGCCATTGGTTTTTGCCATATCGCTCCTGCGGACATCGATGAGATGGGCATGGCCCGCGCCATCCGCGCTGCCGTCGCGGGCGCCGTGGCCGATACGGGGCTCGAGCCCGATTGCGTGCTTATGGACGGCAACCCCTTGGGCGCCGTTCCCAATGAGCGCGATGTGGTCAAGGGTGATGCCAAAATCGCCTGCATCGCCGCTGCTTCCATTATGGCCAAGGTCACGCGTGACGAGATGATGGTCGAGTACGATGCCGAGTATCCCGAATATCATCTTGCTGAGTCAAAGGGCTATGCGAGCCCCGAGCACATTGAGGCTATTCGTAAACATGGCCTTTCTCCGTTGCATCGTGTGAGCTTCTGCGGAAATTTTTTGCAGACGGAGCGTCTTTTTTAAGGCAAATATGGAGACAGGGACTTCTGGAATTTTATAAACCAGCTGGTGGGGACCGCATGCAACGCAATTGTTGCATGCGGTCCCTTTTTTGTTTGTTTTTGGTTGGACTTTGGTTTTCTTTTGGTACTTACCCGCAAGAAAGGCGGCCTCATGATCGGGTCAATACCGTGCGCGGGAAAGGAGACCCCATGTGCGCCGCAAGTGCAAAGAGCAAGACGCAACAGCTCAAAGAGCTTTGGGAGAGCGGGGAGATTGATTGCGCGTCGATTACGCCTGGGTTCATTAAGGGCCTCAGTCCTCGAGAACTGGGCATGCTGGGCGAGCTTATTGCAATCGATTACTTTCGTGAGCGCGGTTATGCCCTCTTGGAACAGGGCTACCGGTGTCCCGAGGGCGAGGCCGATCTGGTACTGCTTGATGAACTTGATGATGTCGTGGTGATGGCTGAGATCAAGACAAGGCGCGTCGCCCTAGATTGCAACACGCGGGTCTTTCCCGAGGAGGCGGTGGACGCCCAAAAGCAGCGTCGCTACCGCCGTATCGCGAGTTGTTACCTTATGGATCACTATCCCCTTAAGGCGATTCGCTTCGACGCGGTGGGCGTTACTATCCGCGGCGGTCATATTGCGGAGATTGAGCATCAATACAACGCATTCGATTGGCAGGTATCGTGATGGCGTTTGACACCTTTGCCGTCCACGCTGCATGCATTCGTGGCGTCGAGGCGATTCCCGTCACAGTCGAGGTCTCGCTTGCCGGCGGTATTCCGGGTATCCAAATGCTTGGCATTCCAAGTATGGAGGTGATGGAGTCGCGTGGCCGCATACGCTGCGCAATGCGCTCGGCAGGATTTGAGATTCCACGGGCGGGCATTACCGTCAACTTGGCTCCGGGCGACATCCGTAAAACGGGCAGTGGTTTTGACCTGCCGATTGCCATCGCGGTACTGGCGGCCGATGGGCAGATTCCCCGCGACCATCTAGACCATTGCCTTATTGCCGGTGAGCTCGGGCTGGATGGTAGCGTGCTGCCCGTAAAAGGCGAGGTTGCGTTTCAGTTGTTGGCGCGTGATATGGGCCTGTCCTTTATCGCAGGAAGGTCGGATCAACATGTACCGCTTGCCGGTGTGGACTGTGGCTTTATCGACCATCTGTCTCAGCTCGCCCGCGGTATGGGCGAGGCGGCTCGGCATTATCTGGATTCCGAGGGTGTCGAGGCGTCGTTTGAGCCAGAACTTGATTATGCCGATGTGCTGGGGCAGGAGGTTGCCAAGCGCGGCATTGCGCTTGCGGCGGCGGGGGAGCTCGGCCTGCTTATGATTGGCTCGCCGGGTTCGGGCAAGACCATGCTCGCACGCCGCATGACGGGTATCTTGCCCGAGCTTTCTCTCGAGGATCAGCAAGAGGCGCTGTGCATCCATTCGGTCTTGGGCGAGAACATCGATGGTTTGCTGGCGGGACACCGGCCGTTCCGTAGCCCCCACCACAGCATTTCGACTGCGGGCCTTATTGGCGGCGGACGGCCGGTGCACCCGGGCGAGATTAGCCTAGCGCACGGCGGCGTGCTCTTTTTAGACGAGCTTGCCGAGTTTCCCAACAGCGTGCTGCAGACACTCCGTCAGCCCATAGAGCGCGGCTACGTCAAGATCGTACGCGTCGATGGGGCTTTCACGTTTCCCTCGAGGTTCCAGCTGCTTGCCGCGAGCAATCCCTGTCCCTGCGGCTTTTTGGGCGACCGCGAGGTACCGTGCCGCTGCTCGGCTTCGATGGTTGAGCGCTATCGGTCTAAGCTACGTGGTCCCTTGGCCGATCGTATTGACCTTATGATTGACGTGACCCGACCCGACCCGCAGGTAATTATCGAGGGTGCCGAGGGTATGTCGTCAGCTGAACTACGTGACTATGTTGTGCGGGGTCGGGCATTTCGCGCCTGGCGCGAGTCCCGTATGGACGATGCAGATGCCGAGGCCGAGGACGATGAGTCACGTTCCATCGACGGCGTCGTTTCGACCTTTGCGCTCGATGGGGCGGCGGAAAAGTGCGTGCTCGGCCTGTCGAGGCGCACGCATCTTACCGGGCGCGGCATCGTGCGCTTGGTGCGTATCGCGCGCACGATTGCCGATGTTGCCGAAAGTGAGCGGGTAACCCAAGACCACGTGCTCGAGGCGGCGATGTACCAGGGGAGGAGGGACCAGTAATGCCCGAGGAGACTTTTGAGCTGCATCCCGGTGATGCGTTGTATCCAGCTACCGTTTTGGAGCTCTCTGATGTACCCCAGACGCTTTATGTGCGTGGCGACCCCGCCGCACTGTCGACGCCCTCGCTCTCCATCATCGGCGCTCGCAAGGCCTCGCCGTACGGCCTTGCCGTGGCAGAGCTGGCCGCGAAAGTTGCGGTCGAGGCGGGCGTGACGGTGGTCTCGGGCGGTGCGGTCGGCTGCGACCAGGCCTCGGGTTGGGCCGCGGTCAACGCTGGTGGCAGGCACGTCGTGGTGTTGGGTACGGGCGCCGACGTGGTTTACCCGCGCTCGAGTGCAGGGCTCATCGCGCGCACGATCGATACGGGCGGCGCGGTCGTGTCCATCTCGCCTTGGGGTATGGGGCCGCGCAAGTTTGCCTTTCCGCGGCGTAACCGGGTGATTGCCGCGCTTTCGCAGGCGCTCTTCGTGTCGGAGGCCGGCATGCCCTCGGGCACGTTCTCGACAGCGGAGGCCGCCATGGACCTGGGGCGCGAACTGCTCGCGGTACCGGGCTCCATTTTGTCACCAGAGTCGCGTGGGACCAACTACCTCATCGCCAACGGTGCCTGCTGCATTGTTGACGAGGAGTCTATTGAGATGGCCATCTCGCGAATTTACGGCACCCTGCGCTATTCGCGTCCCGATGCGCCCGGTATCGCCGATCTGGACCCCACGCAGCAGGCCGTGATGCACGCGCTCATTGCCTCGCCGCTCAAGGTCGATGACATTGCCGCGCTTGTCTCCCTCGATGCCGTCGGCGTGCTCAAACTCCTGGGCTCACTCGAGCTCGAGGGACTCATCGAGCGCATGATGGATGGAAGGTATGCGCCCTCAAAGTTTGCGCTTCACGCTCAGACGCCCTTCGGTCACAATGGAAAGCGTGTCAATTAGAAAGGTGTTTGCAGATGCTGTTTGATCAAGTGACGGTTATCGGTGGCGGTCTGGCGGGATCGGAATGCGCGATTCAGCTGGCAGATCGCGGGTTTGCCGTAAGGCTGTGCGAGATGCGGCCGCTGGTGACCTCTCCTGCCCACCATACCGATCACTTGGCGGAGCTCGTCTGCTCCAATTCGTTTAAGTCGACCCGACCCGATTCCGCCGCCGGCCTGTTGAAGGCCGAACTCGAGCGTATGGGTTCGGTGCTGCTCGACTGCGCTCATCGCGCTGCCGTTCCCGCTGGTGGCGCCTTGGCGGTCGACCGTGTTAAATTCTCCGAGCTCGTCGAGGCCGAGGTTGCCGCCCGTCCCAATATCGAGGTCGTTCACGGCGAGGTCACCCAGATTCCCGAGGGCCATGTGGTTATCGCCGCGGGTCCCTTGTGCTCGCCGGCGTTGAGCGGGGAGGTCATGAAGCTTGTCGGTGGTGATTCCCTGGCGTTCTTTGACGCCGCGGCCCCGATTGTCGATGCCTCGACGCTCGATATGGATGTGCTGTTCTCGCAGTCGCGCTACGAGGAACAGGGGAGTGGCGACTATCTCAATGCCCCGCTCAACAAGGAGGAGTACGAGGCCTTTATCGAGGCGCTTACCACGGCCGATCGCGTGGTGCTCAAGGACTTTGAGGGCGGGGACCTCTTTCAGGCCTGTCAGCCAGCCGAGGAGGTTGCGCGCACGGGCAAGGATGCCATCCGCTTTGGCGCTATGAAGCCCGTCGGGCTCACCGACCCGCGCACCGGTCGCCGTCCCTGGGCGGCGATTCAACTGCGCGCCGAGAACAAGGAGAAGACCGCCTATAACCTGGTTGGTTTCCAGACCAACCTGACCTTCGGCGAGCAGAAGCGCGTTTTTCATATGGTTCCCGGTCTGGAGAATGCCGAGTTTTTCCGCTATGGCGTCATGCATCGCAATACCTTTGTCGATGCTCCCCATGTGCTCGATGGGACCTTCGCCGTGCCCGGCACGGGCGTGCGCCTTGCCGGACAGATTACCGGTACGGAGGGTTACATGGAAGCGGTCGCGACGGGTCTCCTCGCTGCGCTCAATACCTATGCCGAGGCTATCGAGGTTGCTCCTGTCGAGCTGCCGCGCGTGGGCGCTCTCGGCGCGCTCGTGGGCTATGCGACCGATCCTGCTACGGTCGGATATCAGCCCATGCATGTTAATTTTGGCCTGGTGCCTCCCCTCGAGGACGGTAAACGCCGCAGCAAACGTGAGCGCTATCAGGCCTATGCGGATCGCGCCCTTAAGGCCCTGGATTCCTATCTGGAATCTCGCTCCGACCTGTTTGGGGGCGATCGGTCATAGCCTTTGACCTATACGGTGCCGTCGACTCGTTCATATCCTATATTGCACGCGTCGAGGGGCTTTCTTCTAACACTGTTATCGCCTACGGCTCTCGTCTGGAGCGTTTTGCCGCTTGGTGCGAGCGTGGGGATATCGATGCACGTACGGCGGACGTACGTACCGTTCGTATGTATCTGGCAGAGCTGTCGCGCGAGCAGGTGGCGCCCAGGACGATTGCGGCGCACCTGTCTGCCATTCGTTCGTTCTATCGATGGATGGCTGCCGAGGGTCTTATCGATGGAGACGCTGTCTCTGCGATTGCCTCGCCCAAGCTTCCACGCGATTTGCCCGGGGTGCTGACCACCCAGCAGGTTAAGGCACTGCTTGCAGCGCCAGACGTTTCAACGCCTGCGGGACTGCGCGATGCGGCGATGCTCGAATTGCTCTATGCATCTGGGGCTCGCATCTCTGAGCTTGCGGCACTCAATGTTGAGTCCATTGCTTGGTCCGAGCGAACGCTGCGGCTTTGGGGTAAGGGGAGCAAGGAGCGTATCGTGCCCCTGTATCGGCGTGCTCTCGATGCGACCCGCCGCTATATTGAGGAAGGAAGACCGGAGCTTCTTGCTCAGGCAAAGCGTGGCGACGGTACGAACGGTGTGCATCCGCTGTTTATCTCGGCACGCGGCAACCGTATGAGCGCCGCCATGCTTAGGCGACGGTTTCATATGTTGGCGACGCTTGCGGGTATCCCTTCCGATATCGCCCCGCATGCGATGCGCCATACTTTTGCGACCGATTTGCTCGAGGGCGGAGCGGACTTGCGCTCTGTCCAGGAGTTGCTGGGGCATGCAAGCTTGTCCACCACGCAGATTTATACGCATCTCACGCCCGATCGGCTCAAACGCGCCGTTACCCAAGCCCTTCCGCGCGGCGAGTAAGGCAGGAGAGGGGTTCTATCCAATCGATCGCGCGTCCGTGTGTGTGGTTTTGATTTCGGGTTGGCAGAAAGATGTAATCCTGCTATCATTCATCGGGTTGCTTCACGGCAACAGGTTTTTATCACGCACGCGCGGCTACTTCATACCGTGGTGCCCGGGCTTTGGTAGCACATGTCCGGGTTGGTTTTGGAGGATGACCCCGCGCGGAGGCAAACCACAGGAGGTTTAACATGGCTACCAAGATTAATATCCGCACCCTGCTCGAGGCCGGCTGCCACTTCGGTCACCAGACCCGTCGCTGGAACCCCAAGATGAAGCCGTTCATCTTCGGTGAGCGCAACGGCATCTACATCCTCGACCTCAAGCAGACCATTCTTGACGCCGACCAGGCTTACACCTTCGTCAAGAACGTTGCCAAGGGTGGCAACGTGCTGTTCGTCGGCACCAAGAAGCAGGCTCAGGAGGCCGTCAAGAACGCCGCTGAGCGCGCCAACATGCCTTACATCAACCAGCGTTGGCTCGGCGGCATGCTGACCAACTTCGTCACCATCCGCTCCCGCATCAACCGCATGGAGGAGCTCGAGGCCATGGTCGAGGACGGCCGCATGGCTGTTCTTCCCAAGAAGGAGCAGGCTGTTCTGGGTAAGGAGCTCGCTAAGCTCCAGACCAACCTCGGTGGCGCCCGCGACATGAAGGGTCTGCCCCAGGCGCTCTTCGTCATCGACACCAAGCGCGAGGAGAACGCCATCAAGGAGGCCCAGCGCCTGAACATCCCCGTCGTCGCTCTGATCGATACCAACTCCGATCCCGACGAGGTCGAGTACGGCATCCCCTGCAACGATGACGCCATCTCCGCTGTCACCCTTATGTGCGAGCTCATGGCCGACGCTTGCCTCGCTGGCTCCGGCAAGGAGCAGGTCTCCGAGGCCGAGATGGCCGCTGAGCCCAAGGCCGAGTAAATCAGTCCTAATTAAGTCTTTTTCATCTCTTTGAAAGGAACCACAATGGCCCAGATTACCGCCGCTATGGTCAAGCAGCTCCGCGAGATGACCGACTCCCCGATGATGGAGTGCAAGAAGGCTCTCGTCGAGGCTGACGGTGACATGGACGCCGCTGTTGACGTTCTGCGTAAGAACGGCCTCGCTAAGGCTGCCAAGAAGGCTGGCCGCGAGACCAACGAGGGCGCTGTCGCCGCGTTCGTCTCCGAGGATGGCAAGACCGGCGCTCTGCTCGAGCTCTCCTGCGAGACCGACTTCGTCGGCTCCAACGCCAAGTTCACCGGCTTTGCTTCCAAGGTCGCCGAGGTTGTCGCCACCACCGAGCCGGCCGATGTCGACGCTCTGCTCGAGAAGCCGATGGGCGAGGAGACCGTTTCCTCCGAGCTCACCGAGATGATTCACATCATGGGCGAGAACATGAAGATCTCTCGCTTCGCCGCCCGCAAGGCCGAGAACGGCGCTCTCGCTTCTTACATCCACATGGGTGGTAAAATCGGCGTTCTCGTCGAGTTTGCTTTCGAGAAGGCTGAGACCGCTCAGGCTGAGTCCTTCAAGACCTTTGCCCACGACGTTGCCCTTCAGGTTGCCGCTGTCGCTCCGATCTGCGCTACCCGCGATCAGGTTCCGGCCGAGACCGTCGAGCATGAGAAGCAGATTTACATGGCTCAGGCTGCCGAGTCCGGCAAGCCCGAGGCCATCCAGGAGAAGATGGCTGTTGGCCGTCTGGAGAAGTTCTACAAGCAGTCCGTGCTCACCGAGCAGGAGTTCATCAAGGACAGCTCCCTCACCATCAAGAAGTACGCTGAGCAGGTCTCCAAGGAGCTCGGCGATACCATTACCGTCGTTGCCTTCGACCGTCTGGTCCGTGGCGAGTAAATAAGCTCTTGTAGCTGGTAATGAGCAGGCTGTGGGTTTTACTCACAGCCTGCTTTTTCATGCCTCTAAGCAGAGCCTTTGATATCATATTGAGAGTCTAATTAAAGGAGGATCGCTTTGTCCGACATCCGATATAAACGCGTGCTTCTGAAGCTTTCCGGCGAAGCACTGATGGGCGATGGCCACTATGGCATCGACCCCAAGGTTACCGACCATCTTGCCAAGCAGGTCAAGGAGCTGCTCGCCGTTGGCCATGAGGTCGGCATCGTTGTCGGCGGCGGCAATATTTTCCGCGGCATGGCTGGAGCTGCCGGCGGTATGGAGCGTGCTCAGGCCGATTACATGGGCATGCTTGCAACCGTTATGAACGCGCTCGCCCTGCAGGATGCCTTCGAGCATAACGATGTTCCTTGCCGCGTTATGAGTGCCATCCAGATGAACGAGATTTGTGAGCCCTATATTCGTCGTCGCGCCATCAATCACCTCTCCAAGGGCAATGTCGTTATCTTCGCAGCCGGCTCGGGCAATCCGTACTTTACGACTGACACCGCCGCGGCCCTTCGCGCCTGCGAGATCGGTGCGGAGATTCTGATTAAGGCCACCAAGGTCGACGGTATCTACGACAAGGATCCCGTCAAGTGCGCCGATGCCGTCCGCTTTGACAAGATCACCTATCACGAGGTGCTCGTCCGCGGCCTGCAGGTTATGGATTCCACGGCTACGGCCCTGTGCCAGGATAACCGTATGCCCATTTTGGTCCTCAACATCGATGGCGAGGACAACGTCAAGCGCGCGCTTTCGGGTGAGCCCGTCGGCACGCTCGTCTATCAGGAGGATTAAGCATGGCAGAGAACATCACCGCCCACATGGACAAGTCGCTCGAGTCCCTCAAGCATAACTTCTCCAAAGTCCGTACCGGCCGAGCCAACGCTAACATTCTGTCCGACATCACCGTCGATTATTACGGTGTTCCCACGCCGGTCACGCAGGTTGCCGCCGTAAAGACCCCCGAGGCCCACATGCTGCTCATCGAGCCGTGGGATAAGGCGCTTATCAACGCCATCGTCAAGGCCATCGGCGCTTCCGATCTGGGTATTACCCCCAACTCCGATGGCACCGTTGTTCGTCTTCCGTTCCCGGCTCCCACCGAGGAGCGCCGTCGCGAGCTCGTCAAGGAGTGCCGCGAGTACGCCGAGCAGGCCAAGGTGTCTATCCGTAACATCCGTCGCGACTTTAACAACAAGCTCGAGCGCGATGAGGAGCTCACCGAGGACGACGTCCGCCGTGAGCAGGCCAAGGTGCAGAAGCATACCGACGAGTATGTCGCCAAGGTCGAGGAGCTTCTGAAGGAAAAAGAAGCCGAGGTCATGGAGATCTAAGGTGCAATACGACGAGAACAAACTGGTCGAGTACTTTGCCGACGCCCCTGCGGGCGTCGGTTTTTCCGACCTTGACCTCAATAACATTCCGCGCCATATCTCGTGCATCATGGACGGCAACGGTCGCTGGGCTACGGCGCGAGGTCTTGCCCGTACCGAGGGCCACAAGGCGGGTATCGTCTCCCTTCGTGAGATCATTACCGCCTGCGTGCGTCTGGGCGTCGACGTGCTTTCCGCCTATGCGTTTTCAACCGAAAACTGGAACCGCCCGCAGCATGAGGTTAACGTCTTGATGCATCTGTTTGCCAAGACGTTTATCGATGAGCTGCCGCTTCTGAAGCGCGAAAACGTGCGTGTTGTCTTTTTGGGCGATATTTCCGCGCTGCCCAAGAAGACCCGCGACGTTTTTGAATGCGGTCTTGCCGAGTGCGCCGATCACACCGGTATGACGCTGGCGCTTGCCGTCAACTACGGCGCCCGTGCCGAGATTACGCGTGCTGCCCGTCAGCTTGCGCTCGATGCCGCCGCCGGCAAGATCGATCCTGCTGCTATCGACGATGATATGGTTGCTTCGCACCTGTACACCGCCGGTCTTCCCGATCCCGAGCTGGTCATTCGCACCTCTGGTGAGCTTCGCCTTTCGAACTATCTGCTGTGGCAGGTGGCTTATTCCGAGTTCTATGTCACCGATACCTATTGGCCCGACTTTGATCGTTGGGGCCTTGTTGACGCCATTTTGGCCTATCAGGGCCGTGACCGTAGGTTTGGTGGACTGAGCAAGACCGAGGAGGCTTAATCGTGTCCGATCGTCCCAAGGCATCTGCTCCCAAGACGCCTGCGCGCAAAGCTGCCACTGCGGGAGCGCCTGCAGCGAAGAGCGGCACCGGTTCCTGGCTTGCGGGCTTTATTACCCGTGCCGCCGCCGGTATCGTCTACGCCGTCGTCTTTATCCTGTGCCTGGTTTTGGGTATCGTGCCCACCGCCATTTTTGTCTCTGTCATGAGCGGGCTTTGCTGCTTTGAGTTTTTCCGTATGACGAGGCTCGATGGCAAGGTCGCCAACGAGCACCTGGGCATTATTGCCGCCGTGCTCTTTCCGTTATCGGCGCTTGGCGATTCGCTTTTGCTGAACGCCCTGCTTTTTGCACTGATGCTCGCGGTGGGCATTTGGTATGTTTGGTCGCCGCGTACCCGCATCTCTGATGTGGCCGTGACGCTCATGGGTCCCATCTACACAGGCTTTATGCTGTCGGCTATTGTGCTGCTGCGCGATGCCGTGCCCGGTTTTGCCGGCGCCCTGCTTTCAGTGGGTGTTTGCGCGTCCCTTTGGGTCTCCGATTCGTTTGCCTACATCGTGGGCAGCCGTATCGGCAAACACAAGATGGTCCCCAAGATCTCTCCCAATAAGAGCTGGGAGGGCTTTGTTGGTGGTATCTTGGGCTCGGTTCTCATCTGGCTCATTTTGTGGGTGACGCATTTCTATAAGCTGAGCTTGCCCTATGCGCTGCTTTGCGGCGTGGTTGTGTCCATCCTGGGCGTTATCGGCGACCTTATCGAGTCGCGCATCAAGCGCGGTGTGGGCGTCAAGGATTCCGGTAACCTTATCCCGGGCCACGGCGGCATGCTCGATCGAAGCGATTCGCTTATCTTCGGCTGCATCACCGCGCAGCTGATGCTGATGATCGGAGGCGTGCTGTAATGTCCTTCCAGACGACCTATGGCTCCGATGGACGTCTCCGTGTTGCCATCCTGGGCTGTACGGGCTCTATCGGTACCCAGGCGCTCGATGTTTGCCGTCAGCATGCCGATCGTCTGCAGGTGACGGCGCTTTCCGTTAATTCCAGCACCTCCGAGCTCGTTGCCGCTGCCCGCGAGTTCTCGGTTCCGGCGGTTGCCGTGGCCGATGTCGCTCATGGCGATGACGCCGTGCTGCAGGAGTTGCCCGAGGGTACGGAGCTCGGCGTTGGTGCGCAAGCGGTTTGCGAGCTCGCGCGTCGCGACGATGTTGACTGCGTGCTTGTCGCTATTGTGGGCGCCTCCGGTCTCGAGGCGAGCCATGCGGCCTTGACCTCGAATAAGCGCCTTGCCCTTGCCAATAAGGAGTCGCTCGTTGTTGGCGGTGACCTGCTGATGCCGTTGGCACAGCCCGGTCAGCTTATCCCGGTCGATTCCGAGCATTCTGCAATTTACCAGTGCTATCTGGGTGAGAATCCGCGCGAGGCCCATTGTATTTGGCTTACCTGTTCGGGCGGTCCGTTCTTTGGCCGTTCGCGCGAGGAACTCGACCGTGTGACGCGCGCCGATGCCCTGGCGCACCCTACGTGGGCTATGGGTGCCAAGATCACGATTGACTCCGCTACCCTCATGAACAAGGGCCTGGAGCGTATCGAGGCGATGCACCTCTTTGGTTGCGACCTCGACTTTATCAACGTGGTCGTTCAGCGCCAGTCAAAGATTCATTCGATGGTCGAGTTTGCCGACGGCTCCGTGATGGCGCATCTCGGGGCATCTGACATGCGCATTCCCATCCAGTTTGCCTTCTCGTATCCCGAGCGCTGGGATACTCCGGCTCCGCGCATCGATTTCCGCGAGTTGGGTCAGCTTACCTTTGATACGGCCGACATGGATACGTTCCGCTGCCTGGCGCTGGCCGAGCGTGCGGGCAAGACGGGCGGCACCATGCCGTGCGTGCTCAATGCTGCCAACGAGGTCGCCGTCGATGCCTTCCTGCATGATGGCTGCAGTTTTACCGATATCGATCGCATTGTGGAATCCTGTATGGATGCGCATGATGCGCAGACGGTCGATTCGTTTGAACAGCTTCGCGGTATCGATGCGTGGGCGCGTGAAAAGGCCGCGCAAGTGCTCGCCGCAACCCGTTTTTAACCCATAAGGATTGCTTTTTCGTTTTATGGAAACTGTTCTGAGCGTTCTCTCATCGGTCTTTTGGGGCCTGCTGATGCTTTCCGTCCTCGTGTTTTTGCACGAGGGCGGCCACTTTTTGGCGGCGCGTGCCTGCGGCGTCCGGGTGACTGAGTTCTTTTTGGGCCTGCCGTGTCGCTTTGATATTCACCATACGTCTCGTCGGATCGGCACCAAGTTTGGCGTGACCCCGCTGTTGCTGGGTGGGTATGCTGCCATCTGTGGCATGGATCCGACCGATGTCTCGTATGCCGATCGCGTGCTTGCCGCCATCTATCGCCACGGCCGTGTGACGGTGGCCGATCTTGCCGTCGAGCTTGAGCTGTCCGAGGAGGATGTGCTCGAGGCCTGTGCTTTGCTGCTGGGTTGGGGATCCATAGCTCCCTGGTATGAAGAAGGGGAAAAGCCTTCGCCTGGTTACTATCCCACCAAGTACCAGACCCTGCCGCGTGATGCGGCGGGTTATACCACCTTTGACGGCCGTCGGTTCGATCGCGAGCACGCGACTGCCGAGGGCGATGTATGGGAACTGCCGTGCGGCGAGGCCGAATTCCTTGCACGCGAGCGCTCGCACACCTATTTGGGTCAGGGCTTTGTCAAGCGTGCCTTTATGCTGCTTGCGGGCATTATCGTCAATATCCTGACGGGCTTTTTGCTCCTTATGAGCATCTATTCCATCGCGGGTGTTACGGTGCCGGTGGACACCAATGTGATCGGCCAGGTTGATGAAGGCTCGATTGCCTCCGCGGCGGGAATCGAGGATGGCGACGCGATTCTTTCGGTCGACGGAGTATCGTGCTCTACCTGGATGGACGTTTACGATGCCATTGGCAAGGCTGCCGGTAAAGACGATATCGCCATTGAGTACGAGCGTGACGGCAAGAAGCATTCGACCACGGTTGCGCTCAAAGAGGACGAACGCCTAGGTGTGTATGTCTCTACGCAGGTGGTCCGTTTAGACCCTATCACGTCGGCTCGCCTGTCGTTCTCCTATGTCGTGCAGACAGCGCAGGGCGTGATGCGCCTGCTCCAGCCTCAGCATACGATGGAGATTCTCGATCAGTCCTCTTCGATCGTGGGTATTAGCGTTATGTCCTCACAAGCTGCTGCTGCCGGCCCTGCCACGTTCCTTTCGTTTGCCGCCCTCATTTCGTTCTCGCTTGGCTTTATGAACCTGCTGCCCATCCCGCCACTCGATGGCGGCAAGTTGGTCATCGAGATCATTCAAAAGATTGCGGGCCGCGAGCTTCCGCTCAAGGTCCAGACGATTGTGAGCTATGTGGGCATCGCGCTCTTTGCGCTGCTGTTTGTCTATATGCTTCGTTCCGACATCCTTCGATTTATTCTGTAGGGGAGTGTTTGGATTGTCTTTATCCCATCCTTTGCCTCACGAGTTGACGCGCCCCGTGCATGTGGGCGGCGTGCAGATCGGTGGAGGCGCGCCGGTGGTGGTCCAATCTATGACCTGCACCGATACCGCTGATGCCCAGGCAACGCTTGCGCAAGTGTTCGCGTTGGCGCAGGCTGGCTGCGATATCGTGCGCGTGAGCGTGCCCACCGAGGCCGCACTTGAGGGTTTCCGCACCATCTGTGCCGAGTCTCCGGTGCCGATCGTTGCCGACATCCACTTTAACCATAAGCTCGCCATTGGTGCCGTTGAGGCCGGTGCTGCCAAGCTGCGCATCAATCCCGGCAATATCGGCGATTGGGCCAAGGTTGACGCGGTAATCGATGCTGCGGGTGCCGCGGGCTGTGCGATTCGTATCGGCGTCAATGCTGGTTCGCTTGAGCAGGATATCGCTGAGCGCGACGACCTCACGCAGCCCGAAAAGCTCGTGATGTCGAGCGAACGTTTCGTCAAGCATTTTGAAGACCGCGGCTTTACGAACATTGTGCTTTCGGCCAAGGCCCATAGCGTGCAAACGACGCTCGACACCTATCGTGCCCTGTCGCGTGAGATTCCCCACGTTCCGCTCCACCTGGGCGTTACCGAGGCGGGCACCAAGCTGCAGGGCACCATCAAGAGCTCGGTGGGCCTTGGAATCCTGCTGTCCGAGGGAATCGGTGACACCATGCGCGTTTCGCTCACGGCCGATCCGGTTGAGGAGCCGCCGGTCGCCTGGGGAATTTTGCAGTCGCTGGGCCTGCGTCGCCGCGGCCCCGAGATTGTCTCGTGCCCCACGTGCGCCCGCTGTCAGGTTAACCTGATCGCAATCGCCGAGGAAGTAACCGAGCGGCTTAAGAACTATGCCGCGCCGCTTTCGATTGCCGTCATGGGATGTGCCGTCAATGGCCCCGGTGAGGCTTCTGATGCCGACCTGGGCGTTGCTTGCGGACGTGGTCAGGGCCTGCTCTTTTCGCATGGCCAGATCATTGGTAAAGTAGCGGAGGACCAAATTGTCGACGCGCTTATGGCCGAGGTCGACAAGCTTATTGAGGAGAAATAAATGACCCGAGCAATGTATATGTCTAAGCTGTATGCTCCGACGCTCAAAGAGGATCCGGCCGACGCTGAGCTTGCGAGCCATCGCCTGCTGCTCCGTGCCGGTATGATCCGCAAGGAGGCTGCCGGTCTCTATTCCTATCTGCCGCTCGCGTGGCGCTCGATTCGCAAGATTGAGAACATCGTGCGCGACGAGATGGACGCCGCCGGCGCCCAGGAGCTCATGATGCCCATCATGGTCGATGCCGAGCTGTGGCGTGAGTCCGGCCGTATCGATGCCTATGGCAAGGAGCTCGTGCGCTTTGATGACCGCCACGGCCGCGAGTTCGTGCTGGGCCCCACGCACGAGGAGACCGTGACTGCCCTGGTGCGCAACGAGCTGCGTTCATACAAGCAACTGCCGGTGAATCTCTATCACATCCAGGACAAGTTCCGCGACGAGTTCCGTCCCCGCTTTGGCCTGATGCGCGGTCGCGAGTTCATCATGAAAGACGCCTACAGCTTTTCTGCCACGCAGGAGAGCCTGCAGGAGGAGTACGACAAGATGAAGCAGGCCTACGCCAATATCTGCGAGCGCTGCTACATTAAGGCCCTGCCCGTCGTCGCCGATTCCGGCGAGATCGGTGGCGATACCTCCGTCGAGTTCATGGCGCTGGCAGAGGCCGGCGAGGCTTCGCTGGTCTACTGCGACGATTGTGGCTTTGCTGCCGATGACGAGGCGGCAAGCACCAAGGTCGTTGTGACCGAGGGCCCCGGCGACGGCACACTCACCAAGGTCGAGACTCCGGGTATGGGCACCATCGAGGCCGTCGCCAAGTTCTTCGGCTTCCCCGAGAACGGTACGCGCAAGTCGCTGGCTCTCATCGACGCCGAGGGCAAGCCGGTTGTGGCCATCGTTCCGGGCGATCATGAGCTCAACGACTGCAAGGCCGAGCATGTCTTTGGCAAGGGCTATCGCATGATGACCGACGAGGAGCTCCAGACCTACGGTCTGCATAAGGGCTTTATCGGACCGGTTAACCTGCCCGAGGGCATTCGTCTGGTCTGCGACGAGAGCCTGCGCGAGTCCAAGCAGTGGGCCTGCGGTGCCAACGAAGTCGACTATCACTTTACCGGTGCCTGCCCCGAGCGCGATTTTACCGTCGACGAGTGGGCCGACCTGGTTACCGTCGTTGCCGGCGACCCTTGCCCGCACTGCGGCAAGCCGCTCTCTGCTGCTCGCGGCATCGAGGTTTCCCAGGTCTTCCAGCTGGGCACCAAGTACTCCGAGGCCATGGGTGCCACCTTTATGGACGAGGACGGCAAGGAGAAGCCGCTTATCATGGGTTGCTACGGCGTGGGCGTCTCCCGCTCGCTCGCTGCCGTCGTGGAGCAGCACAACGACGAGCACGGTATCGTTTGGCCGGTCTCCGTTGCCCCGTATGAGGTTGCGGTGATTCCGCTCGACCCCAAGAAGGAGGAGTGCGCTTCTGTTTGCGATCAAATCGTCGAGGGTCTGTGCGCCGAGGGTATCGAGGTTGTCGTTGACGACCGTGACGAGCGTCCCGGCTTTAAGTTTGCTGACAACGACCTTATGGGCTTCCCTTATCAGGTGGTGCTCGGCAAGCGCGGCCTTAAGAACGGTACCGTCGAGCTCAAGGATCGTGCCACGGGCGAGCGCGAGGATGTGGCGATCGGTGAGGTTGTCGCCAAGGTGGCTGAGCTTGTGAAAGCAGCACGCCGTTAATCGAGCCCGCTGCGTTTAGTGCACTTGTTAAGCGGCCCTGCGTCTCTCGAGGTAGAGATGCAGGGCCGCTTTTGCGTCTAAGGGACATTCGTTGCTAAAAGGAAAGCCCCGCAGCCCATGCGAGCTGCGGGGTTTTCCTTTGTGCCTCCGATGCGAAATAAATCGCTCAGATATTACTGATAATCGACGACGTCGATCCAGTTCTTCAGGAACTCATCGTTCACGTTGCGCTTACGAGCGAGCTCGGAAGCGGCGACGATGCTCGTCCACTGACGCACGACCTGCATGGGCATGTCGGCGCGATCGCAGTAGAGCTCCAGGTAGGCCTCGGCCTGGTCCTTGCTGTTGAGGGCAAAGAGCAGGTAGGTGGTGGCAACGTCGGCAGCAGGGGAGCCCTGGGTGGCGTGTGCCCAGTCGCAGACGTACAGCTGGCCGTCGTCGCCAACGATGACGTTGGAGGGGTTGAAGTCGCCGTGGCAGACCTTGAACTCCTTGGTCATGCCGTCCAGACGCTCCTGAAGGTTGTAGCGCGTGGTGGCATTGAGCTGATCGAGGCTGTCGATCATGCGGGCGAACTTGTCGCGCTGACGGTTGAGCAGCGGGGAGGTGTAGCCGTGGATCTCGATCTGGAGGTCGACGAACATCTCGAGGTACTCACCAAAGCGCTGGGGCTCGGCAGTCATCTTCTCGGCAAGGGTGGTGCCCGGAACCTTCTCGGTCACGAGCGCCCAGCCGTTGGCGTTCTCGAGCTGAGAAACCTCGAGAGCCTTGGGGCTGCGGATGCCGCACTCATTGATGCGGGCAAGATTCAAAGCCTCGTTGAACACGTCGGAGACGGGCTTGGTCTCGTTAAAGACCTTGACGATCTTGTCGCCCAGGTCGTAAACGACTTTGTTGCCGCGACGGACGAGCTCGGTCTTGGATTCGGGGAGCAGCATGATTGCATCCTTTCAACGATGCGATAGAAGCAGTGGCGGGGGCGTGCGTGCGCCCGTTCACCCCCGCCGAAATAACCGTGCTAAAAACTAGCAGACGGCGTAGTCCTGGGGCTCGCGGCCATAGTAGGCGTCCAGGTAGAGCTCCTTGATCTCGCTCATGAGCGGGTAGCGCGGGTTAGCGCCGGTGCACTGGTCGTTGAATGCCTGCTCGGTCATCTCGTCGAGGGTGTCGAGGAAGTACTGCTCGTCAACACCGTAGTCGGCGATGGTCTTCTTGACACCGATGAAGTCCTTGAGCTCCTCGAGCTTCGTGATGAAGTTCTCGAAGACCTCCTTGTCGTCCTTGCCCTCGATACCGCAGTACTTGGCCATCTCGGCGTAGTTGTGCAGCGCGTTGGGGTAAGGATACTGGGAGAACGTGCCCATCTTGACGGGGGCCTCGGCGGCGTTGTAGCGCATGACGCGAGTCAGGATGATGGCGTTGGCGATGCCGTGGGGCAGGTGATGGAAGGCACCGAGCTTGTGGGCCATGGAGTGGTTGAGGCCCAGGAAGGCGTTGGCGAAGGCCATACCGGCCATGCAGGAGGCGTTGTGCATCTCCTCGCGGGCATGCGGGTCCTTCGCGCCGTTTTCGAAGCTGGAGGGCAGGTTCTCGAAGACGAGCTTGGCAGCGCGCTCGGAGAGGCCCTTGGTGTAGTCGGAGGCCATGATGGAGACATAGGACTCGATGGCGTGGGTCATGACGTCGATGCCGGAGGCGGCGGTCAGGCCGCGCGGGGCGGTCATGCAGTTGTCGGCGTCGACGATAGCCATGTTGGGGAGCAGTGCGTAGTCGGCGAGCGGCCACTTGATGCCGGTCTCCTTGTCGGTGATGATGGCGAACGGCGTGCACTCGGAACCGGTGCCCGAAGAGGTCGGGACGGCGACGAAGTAGGCCTTCTTGCCCATCTCGGGGAAGGTGAAGATACGCTTGCGGATGTCCATGAAGTCCATGGCCATGTCCTCAAACTTGCACTCGGGGTGCTCGTACATCATCCACATGATCTTGCCGGCGTCCATAGCGGAGCCACCGCCGACGGCGATGATGACGTCCGGCTCAAAGAGAGCCATCTGCTTGGCGCCGCGACGTGCGCACTGCAGCGACGGATCGGGCTCGACGTCGTAGAAGCAGTCGTGGGCGATGCCCATCTCGTCGAGCTTGGCCTCGATGGCGCGGGTGTTGCCATTCTTGAAGAGGAACTGGTCGGTGACGATAAAGGCGCGCTTCTTGCCCATGACGCTGCCCAGTTCGTCGAGAGCGACGGGTGTGGAACCCTTCTTGAAGTAGACCTTCTCGGGAGCGCGGAACCACAGCATGTTCTCACGGCGCTCGGCCACAGTCTTAACGTTGATCAAGTGCTTCACCCCAACGTTCTCGGAGACGGAGTTGCCGCCCCAGGAGCCGCAGCCCAGGGTCAGAGACGGCTTCATGCCAAAGTTGTACAGGTCACCGATGCCGCCGTGCGAGGACGGGGTGTTGATGACGATACGGCAGGCCTTCATGACATGCTCGAACAGGCTGATCTTATCGGCCTGGGCGGGATGCACGTACAGAGAGGCGGTGTGGCCCGGGCCACCGGCGAGTACCAGGTGCTCGGCCTTGTCGACGGCCTCCTGGAAGTCCTTGGCGTGATACATGGCCAGGACAGGGGAGAGCTTCTCGTGGGAGAACTCCTCCTTGGCGGGGTCGGTGGAGGTGACCTCGGCGATCAGGATCTTGGTCTTGGCGGGAACCTCGATACCGGCGAGTTCGGCGATCTTGGCGGCAGCCATGCCGGGGATGCGGTGATCGAGAGCGCCGTTCTTGAACATGGCGCCGCGCAGGGCCTCCATCTCGGCACCCTGCTTGACGAAGTAGCAGCCGCGCTTCTGGAATTCGGCCTTAACCTGGTCATAGATGGTGTCGATGACGGTCACGGACTGCTCGGAAGCGCAGATCATGCCGTTGTCAAAGGTCTTGGAGTGGATGATGGAGTTGACGGCGAGCAGCACGTCGGCGGTGTCGTCGATGACGACCGGGGTGTTACCGGCGCCAACGCCCAGGGCGGGCTTGCCCGAGGAGTAGGCGGCCTTGACCATGCCCGGGCCACCGGTGGCGAGGATGATGTCGACATCGCGCATGACCATGTTGGTCAGCTCGATGGAGGGGACATCGACCCAGCCGATGATGCCCTCGGGGGCGCCGGCCTTGACGGCGGCGTCAAGCACGAGCTTGGCGGCGGCGATGGTGCACTTGGCGGCAGCCGGGTGCGGGGAGATGATGATGGCGTTGCGGGTCTTCAGGCTGATCAGCGTCTTGAAGATCGCGGTGGAGGTGGGGTTGGTCGTCGGGATGACGGCGCCCACGATGCCGATGGGCTCAGCGATCTTGGTGATGCCGTAGGCCTCGTCGCGCTCAATGACACCACAGGTCTTGGTGTTCTTGTAAGCGTTGTAGATGTACTCTGCGGCGTAGTGGTTCTTGATGACCTTGTCCTCAAGAACGCCGCGACCGGTCTCCTCGATGGCCATCTTCGCCAGCGGGATACGAGCCTTGTTGGCGGCCATGGCGGCCTCGTAGAAGATCTTGTCGACCTGCTCCTGCGTGTACGTAGCAAAAAGCGCCTGGGCCTCTCGCATCTGAGCGAGCTTAGCCTCAAGCGCCTCTACGTTGTCCACAATTGCGGGAGTAGTGTTTTCCGGTGACTTTTTCACCATTTGTGTCTCCTTGCGATCGGAGATTTACCCTACGTGTTGCATGATAGCAAGAAATTATTCGGCGAACGGTAAGATTCCCGTAAAAGGCACACTAAAACGCTTCAACTAGCTGAAGCGTTTTAATTAAAAATATCAGCCTGGCATCGGCCTGCTCATTGGGGACAGACTTATATGAGCGCTTTCACTCATTTGGGACAGACATCGTTTTGCCATTTCGCTGTTCTGGACCTGTTATGGCGGTGCAGCTGCTCGATTATATCCATCTCAATCCCGTGAAAGGTGCGCTCGACTCACTCGAGGCGTACCGATGGTCAAGCTTCAAGGCATATCAGCTGGGCTACGATCCCTTTGACATTTGTGATGCGGCCCCTATGCTCGATATTGTCGGAGGCTCCCGTTGCTATTGCGAGCATCTCAAGGAAGCTGCCGGGCGCATCTGGTCGGTGGAGGTTCTTCCACGCCGTCGGATCCCCGATGAGGAGGCCCTTTCCGTTGCGCGCGAAGTCCTGCCGAGCATAGATCCTACGCTGCTTAAGGCCCTGCCACGCCCCGAACGCGATGCCTGCCTGCTGAGGCTCCGGCAGGCACATCTCACGGTCAAGCAAATTGCCCGTATCACCGGTATCGGCGCTACAAGTGTGACCAAGGCCACCGCGGGCTGGAAGGAAGCTGCGTGAGGCAGGGGCCGGAGCTAGTCGGGGCGCCGCAGACATGCATCATGTCTGTCCCCAATGAGTGAAAACACCCATGTAAGTCTGTCCCCAATGAGCGAAAACACCCATGTAAGTCTGTCCCCAATGAGTGCAAAAAGGCGCCCTCCACAAGAGAGGACGCCTTTGGTAAGTTCTATGTGAACGCGAGGTCTTTGACCCGGAGAGTCCGAGGTACTTGTTGGTAAGACCTTATTTAGGAGCGCGCAACCTTGCCAGACTTAAGGCAGGTGGAGCAAACGTTCATCTTGCGACGGTGACCATCGACGACGACGTAGACGCGCTGGATGTTGGGGCGGAACTTACGGTTGGTGACGCGGTGAGAGTGGCTGATGGAGCGACCGGCAACGGGGTGCTTACCGCAAACTTCGCAAACTTTGGACATAACTGACCCTCCTTGGGCGACAAACGAACATGTCGCGTTAACAAACAAGCCTGAACTATAGCACAGAAGCAGCTCCCTGTGCGTAATCTACACAGAGATATTTCTCTTATGGCGATAGTGCCCACGCTACGGCCCTGGACGTAGATCCGATTTGCGTGTAGCAGAGGGGATTATGCCAGCTCGCATCGACGTTTTCAAGCTTGTCCCGCAAATATATATAGGTTTATGGAGCGTTGAGTCCGTTTGCGGATTGCTCCGTATTAATGCTCGCAATTAAGCTCGGGGTTGGCTACACTATCCCTTGACCATTAAAGGGGTACGAGATACCCACATGGATTTATATTGCTGCCATAGAGCAGTCCTTCCTGTGGGTGTCTGGTCCGCTTTGAGCGGTCGGGCATCTATTTTTTTGACTGTATCAGCAGTCAAGACATGTGAGGAAGGAGATCGATGGGCACGACTTCCCCCAAGGCGGTCATCATGGACGAGACCGCCGTCAACCGAGCGATGACCCGCATCGCGCACGAGATTCTCGAGCGCAACGAGGGCTGTGAAGACCTCGCTCTGGTCGGCATCGTCACGCGCGGCGACCTTCTGGCAAAGAAGCTCGCCGAGGCGATCAAGGAGATCGAGGGTGTTGACGTTCCGCTCGGCAGCCTGGACATCAGCTTCTATCGCGATGACTATGCGACTAACTTCGCTCCCGCGATCCACGCTACCAACATTCCCTTCAGCGTCGACGGCAAGCGCGTCGTTTTGGTGGACGACATCCTGTACACGGGCCGCACCATCCGCGCCGCTCTGGACGCCGTTATGGACCTGGGCCGTCCGAGCCGCATCGAGCTGGCAGTTCTCGTTGACCGCGGTCACCGCGAGCTCCCTATCTCGCCGGACTTTGTCGGCAAGAACGTTCCCTCGTCGCACGAGGAGAACGTGCACCTATATATGAAGGAAGTCGACGGCCGTACCGCTGTCGAGATCAACGACGTCGCGCCGGGTTCCCACGTGGGCTCCGCGCCGCTGGGAGGTGAGTAGTACCGTGGCGTTCAATCATAAGCACCTGATCGACATTACCGAGTACTCCGAAGAGGACATCAAGCTCATCCTCGAGACCGCCAAGGCGTTCTCCGAGGTCAACGAGCGTGCCATCAAGAAGGTCCCCACGCTCAAGGGCAAGACCATCGTCAATATGTTCAACGAGCCCTCGACGCGTACCCGCAGCTCCTTCGAGCTCGCCGAGAAGCGTCTTTCGGCCGACAGCCTCAACTTTGGCGGCTCCTCGACCTCCACGGTCAAGGGCGAGAGCCTCGTCGATACCGTCGAGACGCTCAACGCCTACAAGATCGACTGCATCGTCGTGCGCGACAAACATGCCGGTGCTCCCTACATCGTCACGCAGAATTCGCCCGCGAGTGTTATCTGCGCCGGTGACGGTAAGCACAACCACCCCACGCAGGCTCTGCTCGACCTGTACACCATCTGGGAGCACAAGGGTGACTTCCACGGTCTGAAAGTCGCCGTCGTCGGCGACATCGCCCACTCCCGCGTCTGCGGCTCGCTGATCCCCGCGTTGAAGATCATGGGCTGCGAGACCTACGCCGTCGCCCCCGGCACGCTGCTGCCGCCGGCGCCCGAGGTTCTGGGCTGCGACCACGTGACGAGCGACCTCGATTCCGTCCTGCCCGAGCTGGACGTCGTCTACATGCTGCGCGTACAGCAGGAGCGCCTCGAGGGTGCCCCGTTCCCGACCATTCGCGAGTACCACAAGCTCTTCGGCCTGACCAAGGACCGTGAGAAGCTCATGAAGCCCGACGCGATCATTTGCCACCCGGGCCCCATCAACCGCGGCGTCGAGTTCGACTCCTATATGGCCGACCACCCGCAACGCTCCGTCATCCTGGAGCAGGTCTACGCCGGTATCTGCGTGCGTATGGCTATCCTGTATCTGCTGCTTGGAGGTGCCGATAATGGCCTTGCTTCTTAAGAATGCCCACGTCGTCGATCCGTCCGTCGAGCTTGACGGGGTCGTTGACGTCCTGATCGACGGCGACAAGATCGCCGAGGTCGGCGAGAACCTCGCCGCCGAGGGAGCCGAGGTCCGCGACCTTTCCGGTAAGTACCTTGTCCCTGGCCTGGTGGACATGCACGTCCACCTGCGCGAGCCCGGCTACGAGGTCAAAGAGGACATCGAGAGCGGCACCCGCGCAGCTGCCAAGGGCGGCTTCACTGGCGTGTGCGCCATGCCCAACACCGACCCCGTTACCGATAACGGTACCGTTGTTGAGTTCATCAAGTCCCGCGCTGCCGAGGTCGGCCACTGCCGCGTCTATCCTTCTGGCGCCATGACCCGCGGTCTTAAGGGCGAGGCTATGTCCGAGATGGGCGATATGGTCGCCCACGGCGCCGTCGCCTTCACCGACGACGGTCGCGGCGTGCAGGGTGCAGGCATGCTCCGTCGCTGCATGGATTACGGCAAGATGTTCGGCAAGGTCTTCATGAGCCATTGCCAGGACGAGGACCTGGTCGGCCACGGCCAGATCAACGAGGGCAAGGTTTCGACTCGTCTGGCCCTCGAGGGCTGGCCGGCTGCCGGCGAGGAGCTCCAGATCGCCCGCGACATCGAGATCGCAAAACTGACCGGTGCCAAGCTGCATATCCAGCACATCTCCACCGCCCATGGCCTGGAGCTCGTGCGTGCCGGCAAGGCCGCTGGCGTTCAGGTTACCTGCGAGGCCACCCCGCATCACATGTTCCTGACCGAGAACGACCTGGACGAGACCTACAACACCTCGCTCAAGGTTAACCCGCCGCTGCGTACCGACGAGGATGCCGAGGCCATCCGCCAGGGTGTCATCGACGGCACCGTCGACGTCATCGTCACCGATCACGCTCCCCACACGCCGTGGGAGAAAGCCCGTGAGTTCGAGCTCGCGCCCTTTGGCATGATCGGCCTCGAGACCTCGCTGTCGCTCGTGCTCACCGAGCTGGTCAACACGGGCAAGATGGGGATGGGCCGCATGGTCGAGCTCATGGCTATTAAGCCGCGTGAGATCCTGGGCCTCGACCAGGTTCAGGTCAAGGCGGGCTCTGTTGCCGACCTGACCGTCTTCGACGCGTCTGTCACCTGGACGGTCGGCGAGGACGGTTACGAGTCGCGCGCCGAGAACTCCGGTTTTGCCGGCCGCACGCTCACCGGTCGTGCCACCGATGTGTTTGTCGGCGGTAAACAGACGCTTGCCGACGGCTGCATCTGCTAGCATAGCCTTATCGCTTTTGCGCGCGGTGCCCTTGCGGTGCCGCGCTTTCTGTTCGTTTGGTCCATGCAACTGCATGGGGGATTGGAGCGTCTATGCCCACACCTTCCACTGCACGCATGCACGACTTCGAGGTCGTCTCGAACCAGGAGATCGCCGACGGCATCTTCTCGCTCGTTATTTCGGCCCCCAAGCTTGCAAGTGCGCTCAAGCCCGGTCAGTTTGTGAACATCGCCGTGCCCGGCGATGCCTCTTCGCTGCTTCGCGTGCCCTTGAGCTTCTATCGCTCTGACGCCGAGGCCGGTACCGTCGAGCTGTGGTACGCCGTCGTGGGCGACGACACCCGTCGTCTGTCGCAGATGGGCCCCGGCTCCAAGTCCAACCTGTTGGGCCCTGGCGGCCGCGGCTGGCTGGTACCCGAGGGCACCAGGAAGGCGCTGCTCGTGGCGGGCGGCATCGGTGTTCCGCCCGTGCTGTGCCTCGCTGGCATGCTTGCCGAGCAGGGCGTGGCCGTTGACGTGTGCCTGGGTTTTGGCACCGCGTCCAAGGTCGTGGGCGTCGATGAGTTCCGCGCGCTGGGAGCCACGGTCAACGTGTGCACCGACGACGGCTCGTTGGGTACGCACGGCTTATGCACCGATCCTGCCGCTGAGCTGCTCGGCAAGGGCGGTTACGACTACGTCGCCAGCTGTGGTCCCGCCCCTATGATGAAGAAAGTCGCCGCCGCTGCCGCCGAGGCCGGCGCGTACTGCGAGGTGTCGCTCGAGCGCATGATGAGCTGCGGCTTTGGCGCCTGCAACACCTGCAATGTCGAGACGGTCGACGGTATGAAGGGTGCCTGCATGTGCGGCCCCGTGTTCGATGCTTCCAAGGTGGTGGTCTTCTAGTGGGTACCGTGAACATGTCCGTCGATTTCGGCGGCGTCAAGATGCAGAACCCCATCAACACCGCAGCCGGTACCTTTGGCTACGGTTGGCAGTTCCAGAACTTCTTTGATGTCTCCCAGCTGGGTGCCATCACCACCAAGGGTTGCGCTGCCGAGCCCTGGCCCGGCAATCCTGCACCCCGCATGGCCGAGATCCCCGGCGGCATGATCAATTCCGTGGGCCTGCAGAACCCCGGTGTGGCCGCTTTCGCCCGCGAGTCCGGTCCGTGGCTCGAGCAGCTCTCCAAGGACGGTTGCCAGGTCATCTGCCAGGTTGCCGGTCACTCCGTTGATGAGTTCGTGCGCGCGCTCGAGATGTATGTCGAGCTGTGCCCCTGGGCTGCCGGCTATGAGATCAACGTGAGCTGCCCCAACATTGCCGCCGGCGGTGCCGCCATGGGCTCCACGCCCGAGGGCGCCTCTTCCGTTATGGCTGCCTGCCGCAAGGTGACCGATAAGCCGCTGTTCGTTAAGATGGCTCCGGTCAACGTTGCCGAGATCGCCCGCGCCCTCGAGGCTGCCGGCGCCGACGGCCTTTCGGTCATCAACTCCATCCAGGGCATGGCCATTGACGTGCATACCCGCAAGTCCCGTGTGGCCAAGCCCAAGGGCGGCCTTTCGGGCCCGCTGTGCCACCACATCGCCGTGCGCATGGTCTGGGAGGTCGCCCAGGCCGTCGATATCCCCATCAACGGTGTCGGCGGTGTCATGACCGGCGAGGATGCGGCCGAGTTTATCCTGGCCGGCGCCACCTGCGTGTCGGTCGGCATGGCCAACTTCGTCGACCCGTGTGCTTCGCTTAAGATCGCGCACGAGCTCGAGGCCTGGGCGGAGTCCCAGGGCGTAAAGGACATCAACGAGCTGGTAGGTGCGTTCGAATGCTAGAGACCGATGCCCGTGACCGTGTTATCGTTGCCCTCGACTGCGACCGTGAGCGCGCACTCGAGCTCGCCCATGAGCTTTCGGGCCATGCCGCCTGGCTCAAGGTGGGCATGACGCTCTATTACGCCGAGGGTCCCGAGATCGTCAAGACGTTCAAGGATTTGGGCTTTAAGGTCTTCCTCGACCTCAAGTTCCATGACATTCCGCATCAGGTGCGCGGTGCCGCTCGCTCGGCCTCGCTTGCCGGTGCCGACCTGCTCTCGGTCCACGGCTTGGGTTCGGGCGCCATGCTCGCTGCCTGCCGCGAGGGTGCCGAGGAGGCGCGCGAGGACCGCGCCAAGCTCGTCGCCATCACCGTACTTACGAGCATGAATCAGGACGCGCTGGCGGAGATCGGCGTCGAGTCGCCCGTGGCCGAGGAGGCCGCTCGCCTGGCAAAGCTCGCTCAGGCCAACGGCATCGACGGTATCGTGTGCTCGCCGATGGAGGCTCACGACATGCGTGAGCTACTCGGCCCCGACGCGCTGATCGTGACTCCGGGTGTGCGTCCGGTGGGTGCCGCCCTGGGCGATCAATCCCGTGTGGCGACACCTTCCCAGGCTATCGAGCGCGGTGCGAGCCACATCGTGGTGGGCCGTCCTATTACCGGCTCCGACGATCCGGTTGCGGCCTTTGACGCCATCGTCGCCGAGCTGGTCGAAAACGTCGCGTAAAAGATTCCCTCAAGTCACCACTTTTGGGTCTTATTAGCACAAATTAGCCCTTGTGCCTGCGAAAACTTTCCCATCCTTTGTGTGGAATCACAGGTCAGGGGCTCAACTTTGACCTCCGTATATTGCACTTTTCGCAGGTATCGTCTAACCTATGGAGCCGTCGATTGGGCATTTAGTGCGTTTGACGTGCTAAAATGCTAATTATTGCATCAGATATAACCCAACTATTTGGAGGTTCGAATGGCACTCCCTCAGCTTACCGACGAGCAGCGTAAGCAGGCTCTTGAGAAGGCTGCCGCCGCACGTCACGCCCGCGCTGAGCTTCGCGAGCAGATCAAGAAGGGCGAGAAGTCTCTCGAGTCCGTGCTCAACTCCGATGACCCCATCGCTTCCCGCATGAAGGTTTCCACCCTCATCGAGTCTCTGCCCGGTTATGGCAAGGCCAAGGCCGCCAAGATCATGGAGGAGCTCGGCATCTCCGCTACCCGTCGCGTCCAGGGCCTCGGCGTCCGTCAGCGCGAGCAGCTCCTCGAGCAGCTGACCAAATAAGTGAGCGCTCAGGATTCAAAGCTCTTTGTGATTTCTGGACCGTCAGGTGCAGGCAAGGGGACGCTCGTCACTCGTGTGCGCGAGCGCCGCTCGAACCTGGGCCTGACGGTTTCGGCTACCACGCGAGCGCCACGTAAAGGTGAGGTCGACGGCGTCAACTACTTTTTCCTGACGCGCGAGGAGTTCGACCGCCGCGTGGCAAACGGTGAGTTTGTTGAGTGGGCCGAGGTCCACGGTAACTGCTACGGCACGTTGGTGAGCGAGGTCGCATCCAAGCTCGCCTCTGGCTCGTCTCTGATTTTGGAGATTGATGTCCAGGGTGCCCTGCAGGTCAAGGAGCGTTTCCCCGAGGCCGTGTTGATCTTTATCAAGCCGCCTTCGCTTGAGGTGTTACGCGATCGCCTGGTCGGTCGCGGTACCGAGACGCCCGAGACGATCGAGCTGCGTATGGCAAACGCCGCCGATGAACTTGCCCTTGCCGACCGCTACGACGACGTCGTGGTGAATGACGATCTCGACCGCGCGACCGATGAGCTCGTTCGCGTTCTCGATATGCATGAAAGGATCTGAGGTCCGTGTCCGTTGTAAAGCCTTGTATTGACGATCTTCTGGAGAAGACCGATCACAACCGATTCCTGCTCGCCTCGCTTGCCTCCAAGCGCGCCTGCGACATTAACAGCATGCTGCGCGGCCAGCACAACCGCGTGCTTGCCGTTCAGGATGTCGATGACATTACCATTGCCCTCTCCGGCGCCGATACCATCTCGATGGCTATGGACGAGATTGTCGACGGCGATATCTCCTACGACGAGGCTCGTTACAAGAAGGCGCTCGGCCACAAGGTTGCTGAAGCCTAAATGGCAGCTCGCGTCTGCCTGGTCCACTATCACGAGGTTGGACTGAAGGGCAAGAACCGCGCACATTTTGAGCATATCCTCATGGATAACATCAAGGCGGCCTTGGCCGCCTTTTCCGTGAATGCCGTATCTCGAATTTCCGGTTATATCCTCGTGACCTTTAACGAGCATCAGGCCGACGAGGCGGCGCGTGTCATTCGCACCGTCCCCGGCGTTGCCCGCGTGTCCCTGGCATATCACACCAACCGCGACCCGCAGGAGTACTGCGCCGCCGCCGTGAAGGCGCTGCGTGAGTTTGGTCCTTTCGATTCGTTTAAGGTGCATGCCAAACGCTCTAACACCGACTACGAGCTCACCTCGATTGATATCAATCGTCAGGTTGGCGAGGTGCTGTGCGAGGCCTTCCCCGATAAAAAGGTCCAGATGCACGACCCCGACGCGATGGTGCACGTACTGGTGGTCCAGGGTAGCGTTTACGTGTATGCGCGCTCCGAGCGCGGCGTGGGCGGTCTGCCGGTGGGTTCCGCCGGCAAGGTTGTGACGCTTCTGTCGTCGGGCATCGATTCTCCGGTGGCGACCTGGATGCTCGCGCGTCGCGGCGCGGTGTGCGTGCCGGTGCATTTCTCCGGTCGTCCGCAGACACCCGATACGAGCGAGTATTTGGTTCAGGACATTATCCGTGCGCTTGCGCCGGGCGTCCAGATCGGCCGCCTGTACGTGGTGCCGTTTGGCGATTGCCAGCGTGAGATTTCCGTGGCCTGCCCCAGCAACCTGCGTGTGATCATGTATCGCCGCATTATGTATTCGGTTGCCGAGCGCATTGCGCGTATCGAGGGCGCCAAGGCTATCGTGACCGGTGAATCGCTCGGTCAGGTTGCCTCCCAGACGCTCGAGAACATTATGGCCGTCAACGAGGCCGTCAAGATCCCCGTGTTCCGCCCGCTGATCGGTTCGGACAAGCAGGAGATCATCGCGCGTGCCGAGGAAATCGGTACCTTCGATATCTCGACCGAGGCTGCTCCCGATTGCTGCACGCTCTTTATGCCGCGCCGCCCCGAGACGCACGCAAAACTCGATGCCGTGCATGAGGCGTGGGAGCTGTTCGATCACGAGGAGATGATTGAGCGCTTGCTCAAACAGACCGAGTACATCGACTTCGAGAGCAACACGTACAAGGCCCCTAAGACCTTAAAACGTAAACATCCTCAGCTTGCTCCACGTGAGATTTACCAAGATCACGAATAATGTTGTGTATAGACCGGCGGTGCATTTGCATCGTCGGTCTTAATCTACCTGGGCATGAGGCGATAAACGGTTCATTTGTCGACGTGTATCTGAATAAATGGACACTATCCTGCAAGGTTTTGGTCAGCTTTTGGTTTGACTTCGATAACCGGTGTGGGCGTGCGGAGGCTACGGCGCTCGTTTCCTGACACGATGGTGTTGGGAGGTGTTTGCTATGGCGCAACGCGAGCAACACGAACGGGTTAAACGGATGGACCGCTGGGCAGAAAAGCTGCTCGGCCATAAGGCGATGGTCGTGGCGATTCTGATTGTCATTGCCGCCGCGAGCGGCTTGGCGATGGCAAGTTTTGGTAGCCGCTCCAGCGGCGTGTCGTTTGAGCGTAGTGATGAGGCGGGCGCCTCGGATGTGCGCGGGGCCGGGGATGGGTTACCTGATGATGCCGATGAGTCGTCTGCCAAGAGTTCTTCTGCTGCTGAGGTGTACGTCGATGTCGATGGCGCCGTTGCGAGGCCTGGCGTGTACCGGCTCAAAGACGGAGCGCGGGTGTCCCAAGCGATCGATGCCGCCGGAGGGCTTACGGCTGAGGCGGATGTGACAGGGCTTAATCGTGCGTCCAAGATCACAGATGGTCAAAAGATCTATGTTCCGATGGTGGGGGAGCAACAAGCGGCTGCGGCGGTCGGCGGGGTCGAAAGCGGTGCTGCCATGACTGCTGGTGCGGGGTCTTCGTCGGGGCTTGTGAATATCAATACGGCAAGTGCGGCGGAACTGCAGACGCTTTCGGGCATCGGGCCTTCTACGGCCCAGTCGATTATCGATGAGCGGACTCAAAACGGGGCCTTTGCCTCGGTCGATGACCTCATGCGCGTATCGGGGATCGGTGAGAAAAAGCTCGCCAAAATCAAAGATTGCATCTGCGTATGAGTGTGTCCGAGTGCGAGCATTTGATGCCGCCGCGGCCCCTGATGCCGTGGACGATGGCCCTTTGTTCTGGTTTGTGTGCGAGCTGCGGCCTGGTACTTAACGTGGCAGCCGATTTGCTGCTGGGAGAGCGGGCAGCGCCCGTCACATTGCTTATGGCCATTCCCGTTGCGTCTGCCGCGTGCATCGTATTGGCTCGGTTTTGTATGCGTCTTGTGCGGTGGAGGCGATGGCTGTATGCCGCGGCCCTCGGCCTCCTGGCGGGAGCGGTCGTGTCCGCGAGTTGGGCGATAGGGGCGCTGCGTGCTTCGACGGCACTGGATAATCGAGCTGCGAGCAGTCTCGAGTTTGTTGTACAGGGTGACCCATCCATCAATGACGGGACGTACTCCTATACCTGTGATTCATATGCGGGTGGAAAGCGCTTGGGCGAGATACGGCTGTCGTGTGACCGTGAGCTCGGCGCCGGTTCGCATGTGCATGCTGTCGGTCGAATTTCGCGGTTTGAGAATGATGCGTATGGGCGCTCACGCGTGCTTCGAGGCGAGCTTCGAAAAGTTAAGGTCATCCGGTTGGTATCGGTTGACGAGGGCTTTCCGGGGCCGTTGCCCTGGCTGCGAAACGAGCTCCTTGCCGCTATCGCGCCCGAGATCGATCCGGCGCGCTCGCTCATTGCCGGCGTTGTCTGCGGACGCTCCTCCGAGCTGCGTGCTCAGCCGGCGGGCGATTTGTTTTCGGTAACGGGCACCGCACATCTTATCGCCGTCTCGGGCAGCCATCTTGCCATCGTGGGGTTTGTGATTGAGAGCGCCCTGCAAAAGACTCGCCTCTCTCGTGGGCTGCAGAGAGGGCTGTTGGTGCTGGCCCTCGCTGCCTATGCCGTCTTTACGGGCGCTTCGCCCTCGGCCGTGCGCGCGTGCTGTATGGTGGCGGTGACGCTTGTCGTCAACGGCGCCGGACGTCGTCGGCATGGCCTTTCGGCTCTATTTTTGACCATGACAATCTTTATGTTGCTGCGGCCGACAGTATTGTTCGAGATGGGTTTTCAGCTATCGTGCGTTAGTGTTTTTGCCATCCTTTGTTTTTGCCCCTACGCTACCTACGCCTTGGGCGAGCTGGGCGTGCCATCGGGGGTTTCCAGTATTTTGTCCGTCACGCTGTGCTCGCACATCGCGACACTTCCCGTAACCATTCCCGCATTTGGGATGTTTTCGCTCATTGCCCCGCTTGCAAATGCCGTGATCGGTCCGGTGATAAGCGTGCTGCTCGCATCTTCGGTTGTGCTGGTGCCTTGCTCGCTTGTGCCGCTCTTGCGTCACGGGGCGCTTGTGGTGCCCATGGCTATCGCTCGCTGTGCCCTGTTCTTTGAGCAACTCTTTGCTGCCGTTCCGGGCGCATCCGTAAGCGTGCCGCCCGATACGCCCTTGGTATACGTGGTGCCTTTTTCGCTGGTGGTCCTCTTGGTCTTGTGGCCACGCCCCAGCGCGCGGCCCATGGCAGTGGGGCTGCTGTGTTTGATGCTTGCGGCGGGCGTTCCGTATGTCTATTGGGATCGATGTGCGCCGCCTTCGGTGACAGTCCTTGATGTTGGCCAGGCCGATGCGATTCTGGTTCGTCAGGGTGGCGCCGTGGCGCTCGTCGACTGTGGGCTCGACGCGCGCGTGGTGTCGGCGTTGGTTCGCAATAACGTCCACCATATCGACGCCGTCTTCGTGACACATTGGGATGAAGACCATTGGGGCGGTCTTCCCGACGTACTCGATCGGTTTTCGGTGGGAACCATTGCGGTTGCGGCGGATGCGCTGGGCAGCGCGCCTGCTGAGGTTCTGAATCGCCCAGGCGTCACGTATCGGCAGGTGGCTCGCGGAGACACAGTCGATATCGGCGCATTTCGGGCTCGTGTGATGTGGCCGTTTGATACGGTTGACGGTGAGGGCAATGAGGACTCGCTTGTCTTGCTGCTCTCCTATGCTCAGGAAGGCAAAAGCCTGCGTATGCTCCTCACCGGTGATGCCGAGCTCGATCAGGAGCGCGAGTTTGTACAGGAGGTGGGTGATATCGATGTGCTCAAGCTGGGCCATCACGGCTCAAAAGATTCTGTCGATACAGACCTGCTGGAAACCCTTAAGCCCGAGCTCTCTATTGCGAGCGCGGGCGAGGGCAACCGCTACGGCCATCCATCCGATGCCTGCATCGATGCCGTTAGCGATGCGGGCGGCGCGTTCGCATGCACTATCGAGAGAGGCGACATTACCGTCTCGCCGACTGCGGCCGGTTTTGCCATGCGATGACAGCGACCGTGATGCTGCCGTTGGCGCGGGACCAACCCGTGGGATAGAATGGCACGGTACGAACAGGAGAGCCTGCGGGAGGGGAGCGCGATGTCTGAAACCGGTTTGCTGCCGGCATATCTGATCGTCGGTACCGACGGAGTCAAGCGCGACCACGCCGTCTCGCGTATGAAAGCACGTCTGGAAAAGTCGGGTATGGTCGAGTTCAACCTCGACGAGCGCGACATGACCAAGGACCCCGATATCGAGTCCATTATCGGATCGCTCAACACTTTTCCCATGGGCAGCGAGTTTCGCTTGGTAATCCTTGACGGCTGCTCAAAGCTCGCCAAGGCGGTCTCGGAGCCGCTTGTCGAGTATTTAGCGAGTCCAAGCCCCACAACGGTCTGTCTCATCATCGCCGACTCGCTTGCCAAGAACACGCGCCTGTATAAGGCGATCGCCAAGATCGACAAGAAGGCCGTGATCGATTGCTCCGGCACCAAGCGCTGGGAGCTACCGCGCCGCGTGCAGCAGATGGCGACGCAGCACGGCAAGTCGATCTCGACGGCGGCCGCCGAGGAACTCGTCTCGCGTTCGGGTGAAAACACTCGCATGCTCGATAACGACTTGGCCAAGCTTGCCCAGATGGTCGATGCGCCGCAAATTGAGCTTGCCGATGTGGAACGCTGGATCGTGCGCACGGCCGAAGTTCAGCCCTGGGATTTTCTCAACGCGGTCTCGGCTCGTGATATGCGCCGCTCGCTTGAGCTCTTTGGGCTGCTACCTGCCAAGAGCTATGTGTGGACCTACACGCTGCTGTGCGGACGCATTCGCGAGCTTATCGTCGCCAAGGCGCTCGATGCGCGTGGGCAGGGTCGCGAGCTTGCCGCGACGCTCAAGCTTCAACCCTGGCAGGTTAAGAATCACCTGACCTGGGCACGCCGCTTTTCGATGGCGGAGCTCGTCGCGGCGCTCGAGGGCGCGGTCGATGTTGAGCTCGCTCTTAAGGGTTCGGCCGATTCTCAGAACGCGCTTTTGCTCTGGATTACGAACATCTTGAGAAAATCGTGATGATACCTGTCTATTTGACAAATTCGTTCTATCCCTTTGAGGGGGAGCGTGCTATAGTAGGCGCTTGCATGACCTCACCGTGTCTCAGAGGTGTCATACATTTTTTGCAAGGAACTCGAAAGGAACTCCAGAAGTGGCAAACATCAAGTCTCAGAAGAAGCGTATCCGCACCAATGAGGCAGCTCGCATGCGTAACAAGGCTGTCAAGTCCGAGCTCAAGACGCTGACCAAGCACGTCCAGTCCGCCGTCGCCGAGGGCGACGCCGAGAAGGCCCAGGCTGCCCTCAAGACCGTCACCAAGCGTCTCGACATGGCTGCCGCCAAGCATGTTATCCACAAGAACCAGGCTTCCAACCGCAAGTCCGGTCTTGCCAAGCTCGTGAACAGCATCAACGCCTAAGTTGTAAATTTCACACCACACAGATTGCGCGCATAAATGGAGCCTGTTTTATGGAACAGGCTCCATTTTTTGTACCGCTCGGGTAAGATAGTCCGCATGAATACTTCAATTGACATTTCCCACATCCGCAACTTCTCGATCGTTGCGCACATCGACCATGGCAAGTCCACGATCAGTGATCGCATCCTCGAGCTCACCCATACCGTCGACGAGCGCGACATGGAATCGCAGCTGCTCGACACCATGGATATCGAGCGCGAGCGCGGCATCACGATCAAGTCCAATGCCGTTCGCGTTTCCTATGACGCCGACGATGGCGAGACGTATCAGTTCAACCTGATCGATACGCCGGGCCACGTGGACTTCACCTACGAGGTCTCGCGTTCGCTTGCCGCTTGCGAGGGTGCGGTGCTCGTCGTCGACGCCACGCAGGGCGTCGAGGCGCAGACCGTCTCCAACGCGACGCTCGCCATGAACGCCAACCTGGATATCGTGCCCGCTATCAACAAGATCGACTTGCCGTCGGCACACCCCGACGAGGTTAAGACCGAGATCGAGGATGACCTTGCGATTCCTGCCGACGATGCCGTGTGCGTATCGGGCAAGACCGGCGAGGGCATCCATGATCTGCTTGAGTCCATCGTCTTTTTGATCTCACCGCCCAAGGGCGATGCGACGGCGCCGCTCAAGGCGCTCATCCTGGATTCGTATTTTGACGAGTACCGCGGCGTCGTCGCCACGGTCCGCGTCTTTGACGGCTCCATCAAGAAGGGCGATACCCTGCGCATGATGCAGGCCGAGGGCGACTTTTTGGTCGATGGCGTGGGCGTCAAGCGTCCCGCCGAGACTCCGGTCGACGCGCTGACGGTCGGTGAAGTGGGCTACGTGGTCACGGGCCTGAAGGACCCTGAGGCCGTTCGCGTGGGCGATACCCTCACGTGGGCGTCGAATCCCTGCCCTGAGCCGCTTCCCGGTTACCGTGAGGCCAAGCCCATGGTCTATACGGGCTTGTTCCCGATCGACAACAAGGATTACGAGAACCTGCGTGACGCTCTCGATAAGCTGCATGTCAACGACCCGTCGTTGGTGTGGGAGCCCGAGACCTCGGTGGCGCTCGGCTTTGGCTTCCGCGTTGGCTTCTTGGGCCTGCTGCATATGGAGGTCGTCAAGGAGCGTCTGGAGCGCGAGTTCAACCTGGACCTCATCGCCACGAGCCCTTCGGTGGACTACCACGTCTACAAGACCGACGGCGAGATGATTGATGTCCGCAGCCCGCAGGATCTGCCCGAGGCTACGCGCATCGAGCGCATTGAGGAGCCCTACCTCAAGGCCAAGATTATCTGCCCGCCCGAGTATACGGGAGCCGTCATGCAGCTCGCTATCGAGCACCGCGGCATTACGACCGACATGATCCACCTCACGAGCAAATCGGTCGAGATGCGCTTCGACATGCCGCTCGCCGAACTCATCCTGGACTTCTTTGACCAGCTCAAGAGCCGCACCAAGGGCTATGCGTCGCTCGATTATGAGTTCAACGAGTATCGTCCCTCCGAGCTCGTCAAGCTCGATATCCTGCTTTCGGGCGACGAGGTGGACGCGCTTTCGTTTATCGTGCACAAGGACAAGGCCTATGGCCTGGCCCGCGGGTTGTGCGACAAGCTTAAGGAAATTATTCCGCGCCAGCTGTTCGAGGTGCCCATTCAGGGTGCAATCGGCAACAAGATCATTGCCCGCTCGACCGTCAAGGCGCGCCGCAAGGACGTTTTGGCCAAGTGCTATGGCGGCGATATCTCGCGTAAGCGCAAGCTGCTCGAGAAGCAGAAAGAGGGCAAGAAGCGCATGAAGGCTATCGGTTCGGTCGAGGTCCCGCAAGAGGCCTTTATGGCGATCCTCAAGGTGGACGAGTAGTTCCATGGCGCTTTCCGAATACAGTACGCGGCTGCTGGGCGCCTATGCCGAGCAGCCGTTCCTTATGGCTCCCATGGCCGGCGTGACCGATCCCGCCTATCGCATCATGTGCCGCCGCCGCGGCGCCAATCTTGCCTATAGCGAGATGGTGAGCGTGGCGGGCCTTGCCTATGCCAGCAATAAGACGTGGCGCCTGGTGCTGCCGGCCGACGAGGAGCGGCAGATCTGCGTGCAGCTCTTTGGCTCCAAGCCCGATCAATTTGCGAGCGCTGTCGCTGCCGTCGAGGAGCGTGTGGGCGATCGCCTGTCGTTGATCGATATCAACATGGCCTGCCCGGCTCGCAAGGTCGTCACCAAAGGCGAGGGCTCGGCGCTCATGCGCACGCCCGAGCTGGCCGAGAAGATCGTCGAGGCGGCGGTGGGCGCGGCGCACGTGCCCGTGACCGTTAAGATCCGCAAAGGCTTTTACGCCGAAGATCGCAATGCCGCGACGTTTGCCCAGATGCTCGAGGGGGCGGGCGCCGCCGCTGTGGCGGTGCATGGTCGCTGTGCCACGCAGCTCTATACGGGTCAGGCCGATTGGTCGGTCGTCGATGAGGTGGCCGATGCCGTCGAGATTCCCGTTATCGGTTCGGGCGACGTGTTCTCGGCCGAGGATGCCGTGGAGCATCTGCGCAACTCGGGTGCCAGCGCGGTGTTTATCGCACGCGGTATCTACGGTAATCCCTGGGTCTTTGGTGATGCTCGCGCCCTTGCGCTCAATGGCGTACCGGTGCCGGTGCGCAGCTCTGTCGAGCGCCTGGACGCCCTGCGCGAGCATCTCACACTGACGCATGAGCTTCTGCCGCTCATGTCGCGTGCCCGTACGTACGCGAGCTGGTATCTAAAGGGCATGCCCCATGCCGCCGCCTGGCGCGCCCAGGTGGTGCGTTGCTCCACATATGAGGAGTTCATGGCATTGGTCGACGATATCGAGCACGATGTGGTGGCCTGCGAGGCCGCACTTGCCGCTGGCGAGTCGGTGCCCGCTCATCCGCTGGAGGCCTAACGGTGGCCGTTAGCGCGCTGTACGTGCATGTGCCGTTTTGCGCTCAAAGGTGTCGGTACTGCGACTTTGACTCACGCAGTTTTGCTCCGTGCGACCTGAGCGCTGCGCTCGATGCCTATTTTGAGCAGCTGTATGCGCGCCTTGATGCCTTTGGAGACACCGGGGCGCTTGCACAGGTCCGCACCGTCTATGTTGGCGGCGGCACTCCGTCGCTGGCGGGAGAGCGTCTGGTGGAGCTTGCCCGGCGTATTTGCATGTGGTGCAAGCCCGTTGAGTTTACCTGCGAGGCTAATCCTGAGTCGCTGACCGCCGAGCTTGCCGCTGCGCTTGCCAAGGTTGGTGTCACACGCGTCTCTCTTGGTGTGCAAACGCTCGATAATGCCGAACTTACTGCCATCGGCCGCATTCACGATGCCGATCGGGCGCTCGTTGCCATCACGACGGTTAAGGACGCTGGGCTCGATGTGTCGTGCGACCTTATGTGCGGCCTTCCCGGGCAGACCGCAGCGAGTTGGAAGCGCACGCTCGATGGCGTGTTGGCAGCGCTGCCGCATCATGTGTCGGTGTACCCGCTCACGCTCGAGGAAGGCACGCCGCTCTACCGCATGGCGTTCTGCGACGAGTCGCTCGAGCCCGACGAGGATTTTCAGGCTGCGTGCATGGAAGCGGCGCGTGAGCGTCTGGGTGCGGCCGGCTATCACCCGTATGAGGTGGCAAGCTATGCACTCGACGGACATGAGTGCTCGCATAACATCGCCTATTGGACCGGACGGGGCTATCTGGGCCTGGGTCGCTCTGCCGCGGGCATGTTCGACGCCGAGGATTTCGATCGCTTGGCCGGGCTTTATCCCGACGTGCCCGCTCGCGGCGATGCGTATCGCGTGCGTCTGGTACAACGCGACGATGCCTCGACGACGTTTGATGCCGAGTATCTGTCGCAGCGCGAGGCGGCGGCGGAGGATTTGATGCTTGCCTGCCGCATGACGCGTGGCATTGGGCCCGACCTGTTGGTTCGCTCGTCAAGCGTGATTCCTGCAGACGAGCTGGCGGCGTCCTGCGACCGTGCGCTCGAGTTGGGCCTTGCCACCTGGGTACCCGATGATGTCGAGGGGCATGCGGGGCGCATCACCTCAAAAGATGTTGTAGCAGGTCGCGCCCGCGCCCGTTTAGCGCCCACCCACTTGGGCTGGCTCGATGGAAATATGCTGTTCGAGCTGTTTTGGGGTCTAGCTTAGGCCGCTCGGGTAGAATTACCGCAATATATACGCTGCTGTGAGCAGGAGGTTGCCGCGCATGGCGACGATGAACGAAAAAGATTACTACGAGATCTTGGGTGTCTCCAAGGACGCCACCTCGCGTGATATACAGAAGGCCTTTCAGCAAAAGGCCCGCAAGCTCCATCCGGACGTCAACAAAGAGCCGGATGCCGAGGAAAAGTTTAAAGAGGTTTCCGAGGCCTATGCCGTGCTTTCGGACGAGCAGAAGCGTGCGCGCTATGATGCCATGCGCTCGGGCAATCCCTTCGCCGGCGCTCCTTCTGCTTCGCCCTATGGCGGCGGCTACGCCGGCAGCGCAGGCTATGGCAATCCCTTTGAGGGCGGCTTTCCCTTTGGTGGCGCCTGGGGCCAGCAGCGTCGCAGCCAGGCTGCCTATAATCCCGAGAACGGCGCCAACGTGGTCGTCGATATTAGGCTCGACGCCAAGGAGGCCAAGGGCGGTGCCCGCAAGACCGTCCGCTATACGCGCTTCGATACCTGTGGTCATTGCGGAGGCTCGGGCTCTGTCTCGTCCGAGCATGCACATACCTGTCCGAGCTGCGGCGGTCGCGGCCACATCGACGTCGACCTGTCCTTCCTGTTTGGTGCCGGCACGTTCCAGTCGGTCTGCCCCGAGTGCGGCGGTTCCGGTAAGGTCGTCGCCGACCCCTGCCCCGATTGCGGTGGCAGCGGGCGGACCCGTGTGACCTCCGAGCAGACGATTGAGTTTCCCGCCGGCACGCATGATGGCGACGAGATCCATATTGACGGCATGGGTCACGCCGGCACCAACGGTGCCTCGGGCGGCGATTTGGTCGGGCGCGCCCATGTCGAGGCCGAACGCCTGGAGGGCAAGGCTCGTACCGGTTTTTACCTGATGGGCATCGTGGCGCCTTTTTTGGTGCTGTCGGCCATCTCGGGCGTGTTCTCGGCCTTTGCCATGATGTGCTTTGTTCCGTTTGCCATGGGCTTGTTCATGGTGCTCTCGGACGGCGTGCTTCACCGCAGCCTGCTGTGGTGGAAGCGCGGCGCGATGCAGTTTGCCAACGGTTTTGCCAACGGATTTATGTTTGCTCTCGTGTCGGTTTGGTTTGCGAGCTGCTCGCAACGTGCCATGCTTTCGCCCTACGCAATGCAATAACATCAAACCCTTTGTTTGCGGTCGGCCCAGCTTGGGTATAGGACGCACTGTGACAATAATGAAAGTCGGAAGGATTCGGTCGTGTCGGAAAATAGGGATTACTACGAGGTACTTGGCGTCGACAAGGATGCCGACGCGCGGACGATTAAGCGCGCGTTTCTAAAGAAGGCCCGTATCGTACACCCGGACGTTTCGGACGACCCCGATGCCGAGGCCAAGTTCAAAGAGCTCAACGAGGCATATTCCGTTCTTTCCGACGAGCAGAAGCGTGCAAACTACGATCGCTACGGTTCGCCCGACGGCCCCGGCGGCTCCGGCTATGTCGACATTAACGATATCTTTGGCGGCATGGGCATGGACGACCTCTTTTCGTCGTTCTTTGGCGGCGGTGCCGGCGGTGGCGCCCGAAATCGCCGCGAGCGTCGTCGCGGCCGCGATATGGCCATCTCCCTTTCGGTGACCCTTGAGGAGGCGGCGCTCGGTTGCAAAAAGACGATCAGCTATGACCGCCTTGCCCCCTGTGATGATTGCAATGGCACCGGTAGGGCCGAGGGTGCGGCCGAAAAGCAGTGCAGCCGTTGCCACGGCACGGGCTATGTCACGACGGTCCAGCGCTCGTTCCTGGGTCAGGTTCAGTCCTCTTCGCCCTGCCCCGACTGCCATGGCGAAGGCACGGTCATCGACCATCCCTGCGAGACCTGCGACGGTCAGGGCCGCACGCCTTCGCACGAAAAGATCGACATCGATATCCCCGCCGGCGTCTCGACCGGTCGCCAGCTGCGCGTGAGCGGCTTTGGCGAGGCAGGCCTTCGTGGTGAGCCCTCGGGCGACCTGATCGTCAACGTGCGCGTCGCCGATCACGAGCGTTTTAAACGCAACGGCGACGACCTGTACCTCGTGAGCGATATCTCGATTGCGCAGGCTGCGCTCGGCTGCGAGATTAAGGTTGAGGGCATTTTGCCCGACGAGGTCGTCAAGGTGTGCGTCCCCGCCGGTACGCAGTACGGCGACACCGTGAGTGTCAACAACTACGGTATGCCCCGTATCGGCGGTGGCGGCTCGCGTGGACGCTTGATTGTTCAGCTGCGCGTGCTCGTCCCCACGAACCTTTCCGCCAAGCAGCGCGAGCTGCTCGAGGCTTTCGCCGCCGAGTCGGGCGACGATGTCGCTTCCGGCAAGAAATCGGTGACCGATCGCATTAAGAGCGCTCTCGACGACATCCTCGATTAAGGAGCCCGCGTGCTCGCACCTCATATCTCTGTTGTCAACCTCGGCTGCCGTGTCAACCGGGTTGAGTCCGACCGTATCACTGCCGATCTTATGCGCCTGGGTTTTGCAATGGTGGATCCTCAGGATGCGGAGCTGATCGTCATTAACACCTGTGCCGTTACGGGCGAGGCCGAGGCCAAGACCCGTAAGGCCGTCCGCCATGCGCTGGCTCATCCAAAAGAGCCCTATGTGGTCGTGACCGGGTGCGTTGTCAATTTGCACCCCGAGGAGCTTCTGGAGCTTTCGGACCGCGTGATCGCGGAGCCGTCTAAGATCGATGTCGCCGAACGCGTCTGCGAGGTGCTGGGCGTTGAGTCCGATAGTGTGGCCGCCTGTAGCGACGGCGATGTGGTCGACGCGCTCGGTCGCTCGCGTCTGGGTGTGAAGATCCAGGACGGCTGCAACCATCGTTGCACCTATTGCATTGTGTGGAAGGCCCGCGGCCCCGAGCGCTCCATGCCGGTCGAGTCTGTGCTCGAACAAGTTCGTGAGGCTCAGGAGGCCGGCGTGCCCGAGGTGGTGCTGACGGGCGTGAACCTGGGCGCCTACGATGGCAAGAGTGCGACCGACGAACACGTCGAGATTGATGAGCTGCTCCAGGCCATCATGGAGCGTACGTCTATTCCTCATGTGCGCATTTCCTCGGTCGAGCCCATGGATATCTCCGAGCCCCTGCTTAAGGTCATGGCGCGCTATCCGCAGCGCATCGCCCCGTTTTTGCACCTGCCCGTGCAGTCTGGCTGCACGGCGACCCTGCATCGCATGGGCCGTCCCTATAGCGCCGAGGCATTTGAGGAGACGGTGCGTATGATCCGCGCCAACTTGCCCCAGGCGTCCCTTTCGTGCGACGTCATCGTCGGTTTTCCCGGCGAGACGGACGAGGAATTTGAGGAGTCGCTGGCGTTGTGCCGTCGCGTGGGCTTTTCGCGCATGCATGTCTTCCGCTATAGCAAGCGTCCCGGTACCCTTGCTGCCGACATGCCCGACCAGGTGCCGCCCGAGGTTATGGCTGAGCGCAGCCGTCGTATGCGAGCCGCGGCGCAGGAACTCGCCATTGCCGACGCCCGCCGTCGCGTGGGCACCGTCGAGCGTGCCGTGCTCGAGTATGGCGACAACCTGACGCTCGGTTCGTTCCATCATGCCCGTCTTGACGATACCTGCGGACTCACAGCCCCGTGCCTGCTCGATGTTGCTATCATCGGAGTCGATGATTCCGGCTTGGTCCATGCACGCAGGGAGGTTCATGGAAGCCTCGAAGATTAGACTTACCGTTCCCGATGGAATTGATCCCTCGCGCGTTATGGGTGCCGGCGACGGTGTCCTTCGTGCGCTCGAGAGCTTGGTTCGCGCCCACGTGGTCGCCCGTGGCGACCGTATCGCCGTGTGCGGTGACCCGGACGAGGTCGAGCTCGTGGCGCGCTTTTTCGAGCATGCTTTTCGCGAGGCTGCCGCCGGACGGACGCTGTCTGTCGACGATGTCTCTCGCTGCCTGGCCGTCTTGCGCGACGGTGAGTACGGGGCTACGTCGCTTCGCGATGATGTGCTGCTTTCGTATCGCGGTCGTGCCATTCGCCCCAAGACGCTCGGTCAAAAGCGCTATGTGGATGCCATCCGCTCGCATACCATCACGTTTGGCTTGGGTCCTGCCGGTACCGGTAAGACCTATCTGGCCATGGCGCTTGCCGTTGCCGCGCTCAAGCGTCACGAGGTGGGCCGTCTGATCTTGACGCGTCCGGTTGTCGAGGCGGGGGAGAACTTGGGCTTTTTGCCCGGTACCCTCGAGGAAAAGATCGATCCCTACATGCGTCCGCTCTACGACGCCCTTTTTGACATGATGGATCGCGAGCGCACCGATGAGCTTATGGAGCGTGGCGTGATCGAGATCGCCCCGCTTGCCTACATGCGCGGTCGTACGCTGAGCGATGCCTTCGTGGTGCTCGACGAGGCTCAAAATACCACGCCCGAGCAGATGAAGATGTTCCTGACGCGCTTGGGCTTTAACTCCAAGTTTGTGATTACCGGTGACCTGAGCCAGCGTGACTTGGTAGGTCGTCGCGGCGGTCTTGCCGACGTTGAGCAGATTTTGGGTCGTGTCGACGATGTCGCGTTTTCGCACCTCGAGCGTGCCGACGTGGTGCGTCACGCCTTGGTGGGGCGAATCGTCGAGGCATATGATGCTTATGATGACGTGCGCGAGAAACGCGTGCGCGACCGAAAGGAGTCCCGTTGAGTGTATTGATCAGCAACGATGCCGAGCTCGATACGCTGCTTGACGCGCAGGAGGTAGAGCACATCTGCGAGGTCGTGCTTGCTGCCGAGGGCGTTGAGCGAAAAGTCGAGATTTCCCTTTCGTATGTCGATGAGGATGAGATGCGCGAGCTCAACCACGAGTGGCGCGGTATCGACCGTACCACCGATGTCCTCTCGTTCGAATGCGACTCGGCCTTTGACGAGGATATCCCAGCCGATGAGACGCTCGAGCTCGGCGATATCATCTTGGCCCCGCAGGTCATTGCCCGTCAGGCTCCCGGCTTTGGCAATAGCCCTGCCGATGAGTGCCGCCTGATGCTCGTGCATGGCATGTTGCATTTACTGGGCTACGATCATATCGTGGACGACGAGGCCGAGGTCATGGAGGCCCGCGAGGACGCCATCCTGCGCGATCTGGCGCTCGAGCGCGGCGAGGACCCCAAGCTGGTTCACGTCGGCCCCATCACCAACCATGCCCACGACTAGGAGCCGTCTATGATTCCCGGATCGAACAAGGACCATCCGTCCTTTTTAAAGTCGTTCTCCTACGCCATGGAGGGCTTCGTTACCGCCGTCAAGACCGAGCGTAACATTAAGGTCATGCTCGTGGCGGGTGTGTGCACTGTCATTGCCGGCTGCATCGTGGGGCTCGACATTGCCGAGTGGGCTACGATTATCATTTGCTGCGGCCTGGTGATTCACGGCGAGCTGTGCAACACCGCCATGGAGGCGATTGTCGATTTGGCGACCCAGGAGTTCCATCCGCTGGCAAAGCGTGCAAAGGATATCGCCGCCGCCTCCGTATACGTTCTTTCCATCACCGCCGCGATTGTGGGCTTGTTGGTATTTGCCCACGCGCTCGGCTTTATTTAGAAAGGGATCTTCATGTCCGACAATATGCAGCCTATCGATGAAACGCTGGACGACGAGCCCCTGGATGCTGTGGATGCCGAAGCGACTGAGGCTTGCGAGGTCGAGGAGTTCGACCCGTTTGAGGGCATGAGTGACGAGGAGCTCGACGCCCTGTGCGACGAGGACGACAGCCTCGCGGGCTTTGGCGACGTTGAGCCCGGTTTCCGCAGCGGCTTCGTGGCCCTGGTCGGTCGCCCCAACGCCGGTAAGTCCACGCTGCTCAACGCCTGCTATGGCAAAAAGGTCGCCATCACCTCGCCGGTGGCCCAGACGACCCGCCGTCGCATGCGCGCCGTCGTCAATCGCCCCGGTTACCAGCTGGTTTTTGTCGATACCCCGGGTATTCACAAACCCAAGGACGGCCTGGGGTCCGAGCTCAACAAGAGCGCGCTGTTCGAGCTGAACGATGTCGATGTCGTCGCGTTTTTGATTGATGCCACCAAACCGATCGGCAGGGGAGACGCCTGGGTTGCCGAGCGCGTCAGATGCGCCCGTTCCAAGAAGGTTCTGGTGCTCACCAAGGCCGATGAAGCCGATCCCGCACAGGTCATGGAGCAGCTTAAGGCCGCCCACGAGCTCATGGAATATGACGATGAGATCGTGACGTCGTCGGTCAAGAACTTTAACGTCGATGCCTTCATCGAGACCGTTGCGCACTTTTTGCCCGAGGGCCCGCGTTGGTTCCCCGAGGACATGGGTACCGACGCTTCCGACGAGACGCTCGTTGCCGAGTTTGTGCGCGAGAAGGTCTTGCGCCGCACCCGTGATGAGATTCCGCACTCCGTTGGCGTAATCTGCGATGCGCTCGAGCAGACCAAGAAGGTTCTGCGCGTGCATGCCACCATTTACGTCGAGCGCGAGGGCCAAAAGGGCATCATCATCGGTAAGGGCGGCGAGATGATCAAGCATATCGGCATCGACGCCCGTCGCGATCTTGAGCGCATCTTTGGCACGCAGGTCTTTTTGGAGCTGGATGTGAAGGTAAAGGCCGGCTGGCGTGACGACGAGGCCCAGATTCGCCGTTTTGGCTACAACGCCGAGGACTAAGGGCGCGCGGCGCTCATGGCAGGCTCACGGACATATCGCACAAAGGTACTCGTCCTCGATAAGACCAAGCTCAAGGAGACCGATCTGATCTTGACGATGCTCGATGAGCGGGGTCGGCAGGTCCGTGCCGTGGCAAAGGGCGCGCGCAAACCCGGCGGGCGCCTGGCGGCGCGCTGCGAGCTGTTCTGTACCGTCGATATGCTGCTCGCGCACGGACGGTCGCTCGACGTGGTTTCCCAGGCCGAGCTTATGGAGGCGCCGCTCGGCGCCGCGCCCGATTACGAGACGACCTGCGCCGCAAGCGCGATCGCCGAGGTCGCGCGCGTGTGCTCGTTCGAGGACGCCGAGGACCCGTTTACCTTTGCCATTACGCAGCGAGCACTTGCCCTGGTGGGCAGCAGGCTCGACACGGCACATATGGACCTGCTTGTGGCGGCATATGTCTTTAAGCTGTTGTCGCACGTTGGCTATCGACCCGATTTTTCGGCCTGCGTACTGTGCGGAGACCCCATGCTGTCGTATTTTTCGCCCCAGGCGGGCGGGCTCATGTGCGGGTCGTGCGCGTCGAGCGTTCCGGGTGCCGAGCTGGTGTCGACCGGCGAGGTCGCATGGCTGCGCGCCCTCATGTCCATGACCTTCGATGCGCTCTTGGCCGAGAGGGTCGATCCCCATACTGCCGCCTTTTTGCTGGGGCTTTCGCATGTTTGGGCTGCGACGCACACCGATCAGCGTCTTCGCGCGATGGAATTCATGTTGGGTCGGTGATGATGGGCATACGCGGTCCGCTTGTGGTAACATACCGACCTGTTGGTACCTCGACCTTGGATGCTCGCTCCACCGGCGGCTTCCCAGTCCGAGGCGAATAGAGTCGCCCGCGGGCGACGCGAAACGAAAGGTGAAACAATGACTGTTTCCAAAGAGCGCAAGGCGGAGCTGACTGCCCAGTTCGGTAACACCCCGGTCGACACCGGCAACCCCAAGGTTCAGGTCGCCATCCTGACCGAGCGCATCAAGGAGCTGACCGAGCACATGAAGTCCCACCAGAAGGACTTCCACACCCGTCGTGGTCTGCTCATGCTCGTCGGTCGCCGTCGTCGTCTTCTCTCCTACATCAAGAAGAACGACGTCGTCGAGTATCGTGAGCTCATCAAGGCTCTGGGCATCCGCGACAACATCCAGTAAGGATTTGTACATGCTAAGAGCGTCCTGCGCAGCGGGGCGCTCTTTTTGTGTAAGGGCGTGAACAATCACGCTCTGAAGCGTGGCGGGGGCAGGGGGCCCGCGTCACATGAGAAGCCCGCAGGCAAGGGGTCTGCGGGGTAAAGGAGAACAATGACACTCGTATCCAAGACCTTTGAGCTGTACGGCAAGACCTACACCTTTGAGTCGGGCGAGCTTGCCAAGCAGGCCACCGGCGCCTGTCTGGTCAAGCAGGGCGACACCACGATGCTCGACACCGTGGTCGTCTCCAAGGAGCGCAAGAACTACGACTTCTTTCCGCTGACCGTCGACTTCAACGAGAAGATGTACGCTGCCGGCCGTATCCCGGGTGGCTACCTCAAGCGCGAGGGCCGTCCCAGCGAGAAGGCCACGCTCACGGCCCGCATGATCGACCGTCCTATTCGCCCGAGCTTCCCGGACGGCTTCCGCAACGAGGTGCACATCGTCGCCACCTCGCTCGTCGCCGACCAGGTCAACCCCTTCGACGTCATCAACGTCATGGGTGCCTCCCTGGCCATGACGCTCGGCGGCGTGCCCTTCGAGGGCCCGCTTGCGTGCGTGCGCATCGGCCGCAACGTGGAGACCGGCGAGTTTATCGTCAACCCCACCTATGAGGAGCGCGAGAACTCCGATCTGGACCTGGAGCTGGGCGGCTCTGCCGACTTTATCTCGATGGTCGAGGCCGGCGCCGATGAGATCTCCGAGGACGATATGCTCGCCGCCATGAAGTTTGGCCAGGAGGCCCTCGCTGCCTTCTGCCAGGCTCAGGACGAGTTCGTTGCCGAGTGGGAGCAGGTCAACGGCGCTATCGTCAAGAAGGAGTACCCGCTCGACCAGCCCGTCGAGGAGGTCCAGGAGCGCATCTTCGCCCACTACGACGAGATGGCAGCCGCCCTTCGCGACGCCGACAAGCTCTCCCGTATCGGCAAGGTCGAGGCTCTGAAGGAGTCCATCCGTGCCGAGTTCACCGAGGAGGAGCAGGCCGCTTGGGAGCGCGAGATCCCCGTGGCACTCAAGAAGCTCGAGAAGAAGGCCATGCGCACCATGGTCGTCGAGACCGGTGAGCGCGTCGACGGCCGTGCCGCCGATGAGATTCGCCCCATTATGGTGAAGGACAACTACCTGCCGCTCGTTCATGGCTCCGGCCTGTTCCAGCGCGGCCAGACCCAGGTGCTCTCCGTCCTGTCGCTCGGCATGCTCAACGAGGCCCAGCGTCTGGATACCATCGAGCCCACCGAGGGCAAGCGCTACATGCACCACTACAACTTCCCGCCGTTCTGCACCGGCGAGACCGGCCGCATGGGTAGCCCCAAGCGCCGCGAGATCGGCCACGGCAACCTGGCCGAGCGCGCCCTGCTTCCGGTGCTCCCCGACGAGAACGAGTTCCCCTACGCCATCCGCGTGGTCTCCGAGGTCATGGAGTCCAATGGCTCCTCTTCGATGGCTTCGACCTGCGGCTCCACGCTCGCCCTTATGGACGGCGGCGTTCCCATTAAGCGCCCGGTCTCCGGTATCGCCATGGGCCTGATCCAGGAGGAGGGCAAGACCGTGGTCCTGTCCGACATCCAGGGTCTCGAGGACTTCCTGGGCGATATGGACTTTAAGGTCACCGGCACCACCGAGGGCATTACCGCTCTGCAGATGGACAACAAGGCCACCGGCCTTACCTTTGACATCCTGGCCCGCGCCCTGCAGCAGGCCAAGGAGGGCCGCGCCTTCATTCTGCAGAAGATGCTCGATGTGATCCCCGAGCCGCGTCACACCACGCGCAGCACCGCTCCGCGCATCGTCTCCATCCAGGTTCCGACCGACAAGATCCGCGACGTCATCGGTTCCGGCGGCAAGGTCATCCGCGGCATCCAAGACGAGACCGGTGCTTTGGTCGACATCCAGGAGGACGGCACTGTCTTTGTCGGTGGCACCGGCGAGTCCGTCGACCAGGCTGTCGAGCGCATCAAGCTCATCATCAAGGTTCCCGAGCCGGGCGAGGAGTACACCGGTCGCGTGGTCTCCATCCAGCCCTTCGGCGCCTTTGTCAACCTGCTGCCCGGTAAGGACGGCCTGCTGCACATTTCCCGCGTCGCCAAGGGCCGCGTGGAGAAGGTCGAGGACGTCCTCAACGTGGGCGACGAGGTTAAGGTTGTCGTCATCGAGGTCGACGATCGCGGCAAGATCTCGCTCGATCGTCTGGATAAGCCCGAGGCCCCGGCTCGTGCCGAGGGTGCCCCCGAGGGCGACGGTGAGCACTTCCAGCGCCGTGAGCGTCCGCGTCGCGAGCGCTCCGAGCGCAGCGACCGTCCGCGCCGTCCCGGCGACAACGGAGGCCGCAAGCCCCGCCGTCACCACGACGCCGAGTAACAGCTACACATAAGCGGCTCAACAAGGGCGACTCCGGACAGGGGTCGCCCTTTTGCTATTCCCGGCGGGGTCCGCGGGTATAGTTTCCTGCTCTACAGTCCTGCTCGCACGGAGAGCACATTAAGTGCTCTCCGGCTCGTGCGGAACTCGCGATAAACTTTACCCGCGGCCCCCGCCGGGAATAGCAAAAGGGCTGGTGGGTGCGGGTTTCGATTTTGTCAGATAGTCTATTCAGTTATCTGAATTCAGATCTTTAGATAATCGCATGTGCGGCATTACCCCAGATAAAACCGACCAAAATAAACCTGTCCCTTTTTGGCAGGTCTGGGGCCATCGGGGGCCGGGGCGGGTTAAGTTTGTCGCGAGTTCCGCACGCAAAGGAAAGCACTTAATGTGCTTTCCGTCTTGCGCAGGACTGTAGAGCAGCAAACTTAACCCGCCCCGGCCCCCGATGGCCCCAGACCGGCGGGATAGACCGGTTTGGATGGGGCTTTGATGCATGGGTGGTCTGTTGGTGGGCAAATGGGTATCATGATGCGGTTACTGCATCGACTCCGTGATGCATGTTTGTACGTTCCCGGCGGTCGGTTTGCCAGAAGCGCCCCGTCGGTTGTTCCAGACCCGTTTCGAAGAAAGGAAACCGCACGAACCTATGGCAGCTAAAAAATCATCTCCTTTGAAGATCATTCCGCTCGGAGGCCTTGACGGCATCGGCAAGAATATGACGGTCTTCGAGTGCGGCGACGACATGGTGCTCGTCGACGCCGGCCTTATGTTCCCCGACGATTCCCAGCCCGGTATTGATCTGGTGCTTCCCGACTACACCTATGTTCTGGAGAACGAGGAGAAGCTCCGCGGCATCATCGTCACCCACGGCCACGAGGACCATACCGGTTCGCTTCCGTACCTGCTGCAGGACCTCAACAACAAGGTGCCCATCTTCTCGAGCAAGCTGACGCTTGGTTTCATCGAGGGCAAGCTTTCCGAGTTCCGCATCCGTGCGCCCAAGTTCCGCGAGGTCAAGGGCGGTAGCCATGTCAATCTTGGTGGCATTTCGCTCGACTTCTTCTCTATGACGCACTCAATTCCGGGCGCTTTGGGCGTATTCATTCGCACCAACCAGGGCACCGTTATGCACACGGGCGACTTTAAGCTCGACCAGACGCCCATCGATGGCGTCACGCCCGATTATGCCGCCATCAGTCGCTTTGCCAAGCAGGGCATCGACCTGTTGCTTTCCGACTCCACCAACGCCACGGTTCCGGGCTTTACCAAGTCCGAGGCCGAAGTCGGCCCCAACTTGCTGCACGCCATCAAGAATGCCCCGGGCCGCGTGTTCGTCGCGTCGTTCTCGAGCCATATCCATCGCCTGCAGCAGATCTGCGACGCCGCCCGCAAGTGCGGCCGCAAGGTCGTCGTGACCGGACGTTCCATGCTCACCAACACCCGCGTGGCGCGCGAGCTGGGCTACCTCAACATCGACGATGCCGATATCATCGATGCCTTCGATATCGATAACCTGCCTGACGACAAGATTGTCGTCATGTGCACCGGCTCTCAGGGCGAGCCGCTGTCGGCGCTGTCCCGTATGGCCAACGGCGAGCACAAGACGCTCTCCATCCACGAGGGCGATACCGTCATCCTCTCGGCAACGCCGGTCCCCGGCAACGAGAAGGCCGTCCAGCAGGTCGTCAACAGCCTGGCAAAGCTTGGCTGCGACGTGTGGGATAAGAATCGCGCCCTCGTCCATGTCTCGGGTCACGGCAGCCAGGAGGAGCTCAAGCTTCTGATGGCCATGGCCAAGCCCACCTACTTTATGCCGGTTCACGGCGAGGCCGTGCACCTGCGAGCCCATGCCCAGCTTGCCCGTAAGATGGGTATTAAGGATGATCACATCTTTATTCTCGATAACGGCGACACGCTCGAGATGCGCGGTGGTATTGTCAAGCGCGGTACGCCCGTCGAATCCGGCGTCGTCTACGTCGACGGCCTGCGCATCGGTGATACCGACCCCATCGTCCTGCGCGATCGTCAGAAGCTCGCCAATGACGGTATGGTCACAGCCGTCGCCATCGTCTCGCTCAAGCATAAGAAGATCGAGGCCATCGAGTTCTCGGGCCGTGGCGTTTCATTTGCTATTGACGATCAGTTCTCCGAGGATGCCTCCGCATCCATCATGAAGACAATCGAGAAGGGCAAGTTTAGCTTTACGAGCAGCGGCTCCGATGCCATTCGCAAGGCCGTGCGCGATTCGCTCTCCAACTTCATTTGGAGCCGTACGCGCACCCGTCCGATGATCATCCCGGTCGTCATGGAGGTTTAGTTTGGCGCGCGGATCTGCACAAAACGCCAAAGGCAATAAAGCCAACAACCAACCGGCATCTACTAAGGGTGCCGGTTCCCATCTTCGTGCCAATAAGGGCCACGAGGCCGAGTTCGACGATGTTGAGCCCCTGGTCGAGCCTTCGGCCAACCGCGATATCGCCGGCGTGGTTATTGCCGTTTTGGCGATTGCGTCTTTCATTGCCGTGATTTCTCCGGCAACGGCACCCGTGACGGCAGTGGTTGCCGGTTTCTACCATCTTGGCTTTGGCCTGGGCGCCTACGTGCTGCCGATCGTCATTTTGCTGTTTGCCGCCACGCTCTTTTTGGGTGAGGACTCGCCGCTCAACATTCGCTCGGTCGCGGGTGGCGCCGTTGTCTTTATCGCTGTCGTCTCCATTCTTTCGTTGATGGTGCCGGGCACGAGCGATTCGTGCGACCTCATGTTTGTGCCGCAAAACCTGTCCGCCTCGGGTGGCTACATCGGTGCGTTTATTGCGAGTGCGCTGCAGAATGCCCTGGGTAAACCTATCGCGATGGTGGTTCTGTTGGGTTTGGCCGTCGTTGGCTTTGTCATCATCGGCTTTTCGGTGGGTGGCGTTTTGCGTTCTGCGCGCGATCGCGCTGCCAATTTCGCCGAGCGTCGTCGTGCCGATGTCAATGCGAGCCCGTGGGGCGACGAAGAGGCCCTGTCGGTTCCCGGCGTCGCCCGTACGCACCTGAGCATTCTTCGTCAGAAGGGCTCCGATATGGCCGTGACCACGGTCATGGGCAATGATGCGGACCCGGTTTTGGACGATGATGACGAGGACGATGATCCGTTTGTCGACGTGTCCGAGGCCGTGGAGGCCGAGCGCGCCAAGACTACGCTGCTGCCGCGTCGCCATGCCAAGCATGGCAAGTCCGCGCCCAAGCTCAACACGAGTGAGCCCGACCCGTCTTGGTCCGATAGCGAAATCGAACTCACCGCGGGCGATGACGAGGATGACGAGTGTCCGCTCGAGACCGCCAAGACAACTTTGCTGCCGCGTCGCCAAGACAGGCGAGGAAAGGTCACCGGACAGCTTTCGATGGAAGACGACCCGGACAAGGTCGACGAGTCCGAGCCGCCGTTTGCCGTGAACCCCGTGTCTGCTGCCCCGCAGATCCCCGATTTCCTGAAGCACCCCAAGGTTGCCGATGCCTCCGCCCCTACGGCTTCCGCTGCTCCTGTTGCAGCCGGCGATGGGGGAGCTGACGCCACTGCTGCCGATGTCGAGGGCGAGCAAGAGGATGGCCTCAAACTCCCGCCGCTCGAAATCCTGCACGCCAATCCGCAGTCGGCGTCCGCCGCGTCTTCTGACAAGGAGTTGGAGCAGACGGCCGAGTCGCTGCAGTCCACTTTGCTGGAGTTTGGCCGTAGCGCTCGCGTCGTCGGCTGGATTGCCGGTCCCACGGTGACGACCTTTAAGCTGCAGCCCGGCGAGGGCGAGCGCGTGAGCAAGATTTCGAGCCTCGAGGACGATATCGCGCTTTCGCTTGCCGCCCAGTCGGTGCGTATTTTTGCGCCGATTCCCGGCACCTCGCTTGTGGGTATCGAGATTCCCAATCGCAAGCGCCAGAACGTTAACCTGGGCGACGTGCTTCCCTATGTGAAGGGCGGTCCGCTCGAGCTGGCCATCGGTCGCGATGCCGAGGGTACGCCGGTTGTCGCCGACCTCGCCAAGATGCCCCACCTGCTTATTGCCGGTACCACCGGTTCCGGTAAGTCGGTCATGATCAACTCCATCATCACGACCCTGCTCATGCGCGCGCTTCCCGAGGACGTTCGCTTGATCATGGTCGATCCCAAGCGCGTTGAGCTTGCCGGCTATAACGGCCTGCCCCATCTCTATGTGCCCGTGGTGACCGAACCCAAGCAGGCTGCGAGTGCCTTGCAATGGGCTGTGTCCGAGATGGAGCGTCGCCTGAAGGTCTTCGAGCGCCTCAACGTTCGCAAGATCTCGACGTATAACGAAAAGCAGGCCGCCGGCGAGTTCGAACACTACGATAACCCGCCGCAAAAGATGCCCTATCTGGTCATTATCATCGACGAGCTTTCGGACCTGATGATGGTTGCCGGCAAGGATGTCGAGGCCTCGATCGTTCGTATCGCCCAGCTGGGCCGTGCCGCCGGTATTCACCTTATCGTGGCTACGCAGCGCCCCAGCTCCAACGTGGTGACGGGCCTCATTAAGGCCAACATCACCAATCGTATCGCCTTTAACGTGGCCACGGGTATCGATTCCCGCGTCATTATCGACCAGATGGGCGCAGAAAAGCTCACCGGTTTGGGCGACATGCTGTTCTCCAAGGTCGACTGGGGCAAGCCCCGCCGTATCCAGGGCTGTTTTGTCTCGGATGACGAGATCAACGAGATCGTCGAGTTCGTTAAGTCGCAAAGCGAGCCCGACTACCACGAGGAGATTCTGTCTGCCGTGGCGCCTGCTTCCATGTCCATGGCTGGTGGCGGCGGTATTGTCCGCACGGGCGTTGCCGAGCCGCAGGATGACGACCCGCTTATCTGGGAGGCCGCCCATATTGTGGTGGAATCGCAGCTTGGCTCCACATCTGGCCTGCAACGCCGCCTCAAGGTTGGCTATGCGCGCGCCGGGCGTATTATGGACATGCTGGAAGAAAAGGGCGTCGTCGGCCCGCCCGACGGTTCCAAGCCGCGCGAGGTCCTGCTGGATGACGAAGGGCTTGCCGCGCTGGAGTCTGTCGACGCCGAGATGGTACGTGAAGATCGTGAGTTTGGAGGATTCTGATGGCTGCACGCTTTGGTGACATGCTGCTCGAGCAGCGTCGCCGGATGGGCCTTTCCATCCAGCAGGTCGCCAACACCATCAAAATCAGGCCGCAGATCATCGAGTTTTTCGAGACTGGTAACTTTGCATCGATGCCCCCGCGTGGCTATGCGCAGGGCATGATTTCGAGCTACGCTCGCTTTTTGGGGCTTAACCCGCGCGAGGTCGTCAACGCTTATTTTGACGACCTCATGGCATATGAACGCGATACCTCGCAGCAGGGCGGTCGTTTTCAGGATGCTGCCGGCTACGTTAACTCGCGTTCTTCGGTCGATAACGGTCGTTTTTTGATGGTTCAGGGTGGTCGTACGACACGGTACGGCCAGCGACCTCCGCAGGCGGGCTATATCACCGAGACGGGCTCCAGCGAGGAAATTCGTTCTCAGCGAGATCGTTTTCGCAGTACGCCCCTGCCAGATGACCGTGCGCTTCCCGCCGCTCGCGGGTTGAGTCGCGATCCTCGCGCCGGTTACGGCGACGGTGGATACTCCGGTCGTAGCTATCGCGGAGTACCCGCCGGGCGTTCCCGCGATGGCTATTCCGACGCCGATACCACGCAGGTGACGCCGCGCCTCCGTTCGCAATCCCAGCCCTATGGGCAGCGCTCTTCGGCGCCTCGCTCTGGCCAGCGCGGCTATCAGGGCCGTGGCGAGCTTGCGCCGCGTCCGGGCCGGCGGGGTTCGCAGCGCCAGAGTAGCTATCGTGGTCGTCCCGATAGCGGTCGCGGCCGCATACCGCAGGGTAATGGTCGTGGTAGCTCCAATCGCGGACGCGGCGTTGGGCGCGCCTCTCAATACAACACGATCGATCCGCGCATTATTTACGTCGGCATCGGTGCCGTGGTGCTACTGTTGATTTTGCTCATCGTGGTACTCCTGCGCGGTTGCGGCTCTGCTGCACCCGAGTCGACGCCCGAGACACCCGTGGCTACCAAGACGACGACTAAGAAATCTTCCAAGAAGACCGAATCCACTGACGAGGACGAAGACGCCGACGAGGCGACGGATGCGGCCGGTTCCGATGCTGCCAAGGCGACGGTGGAAAAGGAAGAGGACGAGGTCACCAAGGTCAAGGTCTCTGTTGCCAAGGGCAAGACCGCCTGGATCGAGGTCAAGGTCGACGGTAAATCGGTCTATGGCGCTCAAGCGACCGGTCCTTTTGAGCAGGAGTACACGCCCGAGTCCTCTATTGAGATCACCACGTCCAAGCCCTCCGATGTCACGGTCACCAAGAATGGTGAAAAGGTTCGCTATGACACCAAGACATCGGGTGTGGCGCGCGTGACCATTACCGTTCCCAAGAAGGAGTCCGCTGACTCCGCGAACGGCGATAATGCCGGCGGTACCGATAATGTCGACGGCACCGATGCCCAGTCTACCGTCGGCACCGACACGGCATCCGACGACCAGACAGTGAACGATACAGATGACTATTCGTACGACAGCTACTAAGGCTCCCCGTACCGAAAGGAAGAACCATGGCTAAAGATTCCAGCTTCGACGTTGTGTCCGAGGTTAACATGCAGGAGGTCGATAACGCCTTCCAGCAGACCGCCCGCGAGATTTCCCAGCGCTATGACCTTAAAGACTCCGGCGCCACCATCGAGCTTTCGAAGGGCGACAAGCTCTTTACGATTAACGCTCCGGCCGATTTTGTCTCCAAGCAGATCATCGATGTTTTGAGCTCCAAGCTCATCAAGCGCGGTATCGACCTCAAGGCTGTCTCTTGGGACACCCCGCAGGCGGCTTCGGGCGGTACCGTGCGCGTGCTCGGTCATATCGTCGAGGGCATCGACCAGGCGACCGCAAAGAAGATCAATAAAGACATCAAGGATCAAAAGCTTAAGGTCAAGGTGACCATCGAGGCCGATAAGCTGCGCGTTTCCTCGGCTTCTAAGGACGCTTTACAGACGGTGATTCAGTTCCTGCGCGACCAGGACTACGGCCAGCCGCTGCAGTTTACCAACTACCGCTAATTTACTCGAAAGGACCGCTCTCCAACATGGATACTCCGTTGGGTTCCGTACTCTATATCACGCTTGGCTGCGCCAAGAACGAGGTCGATACCGACCGCATGCGTTCGCTGCTGACCGCTGCGGGCTACGAGGAGGCATTCGATCCTCAGGATGCCGATATCGCCATTGTCAATACGTGCTCGTTTCTTACCTCGGCGACGTCTGAGAGCATCGAGACCACGCTCGAGCTCGCTAACGAGGTGCAGGACGGCGTTCGCTCCTGCCCCATTGTCATGTGCGGTTGCGTGCCGTCTCGTTACGGCGACGACCTGCCCGACGAGCTGCCCGAGGTCGCGGCATTTGTGAAGGCCGATGAGGAAGACGGTATCGTCTCTGTCATCGATGGCGTTCTTGGCGTGGAGCGTAAAATCGCTGCCTATATCCCGCAGGTCAAGCGTACCGTCGAGGGCGCTGTCGCCTACGTCAAGATCTCCGATGGCTGCAATCGTTTTTGCAGCTTCTGCATGATTCCCTACATTCGCGGTCGCTATCATTCGCGCAATGCCGAAAGCATTATCTCCGAGGTGCGCGACCTGGTTGCCGGCGGTGTGCGCGAGATCGTGCTGATCGGCCAGGACACGGGCATTTGGGGCACCGACTTTGCCGATGAGGACGCCGCTGAGGCTTCACCGCGCAATCTGGCTCAGCTGCTGCGTGCCGTCGCCGAGGCTGTGCGCCCGCACAACGTTTGGGTTCGCGTGCTCTATCTGCAGCCCGAGGGTATGACTGACGAGCTTATCGAGACGATACGCGATACGCCCGAGGTGTTGCCCTATATCGATATCCCCGTGCAGCACTGCGACGCGCGCATCCTCAAGGCCATGCGTCGCTCCGGTTCGCGTCAGGAGCTCGAGGAACTGTTCCGCGATCTTCGTGATCGTATCCCCGGCATCGTGATTCGCTCCACGGCCATGGTCGGCTTTCCGACCGAGACCGACGACGAGTTCCGTGATCTTATCGACTTTATGGACACCGTCGGCTTTGACTATACGAGCGTCTTTGCCTACTCGCGGGAGGAGGGCAGCCTGGCCGCCAATATGGAGGGCCAGGTCGATGAGGAGGTCAAGCTCGAGCGCGCCCAGGAGGCCATGGATCTGGCCGAGTCGCTGGGTTTTGCCGCCACGGCAGCCCATGTGGGCGAGCGCGCCCAGGTAATCGTCGACGGTATCGAGGAGACCGAGGACGGCGCCGAGCTGATCGGTCATGCCTGGTTCCAGGCGCCCGATTCCGATGGCGCGGTGCATCTGGACGCCAGCGAGGCGTCCGTGGGCGATATTTTGACCGTCGAGTTTACCGATAGCTTCTGCTATGAGCTTATCGGCCATGTTGTGGAGTAGGAGAGCGTCGTGGCAAACGAGAGCAATAAGGAACTGACGAGCGTTTGGACGCCCGCCAATATCGTGACGTGCGTTCGCATCGTCTTTATTCCGGTGTTCATGATCGTCTCGGCCCTGTCTCACGGGGGCGTTGCCGGTACGGACTGGAGCACCTTCGACGGCCCGCTCGCCGCCGCTGCCTTCATTCTGTATGTGATCCTGTCGTGCACCGATAAGGTCGACGGCTATCTGGCGCGCTCACGCAACGAGATCACCGATTTCGGCAAGTTCTTGGACCCCATCGCCGACAAGTTGCTGGTGTTCTCGGCCTTGCTGCTGTTCTTGGATTTTGGCGCGGTGACCGTGTGGTCCGTGTTCATTATCCTGTTCCGCGAGCTGTTGGTGAGCGCACTTCGCATGGTCGCGAGTGCTGCCGGTGTGGTCGTTGCCGCCGATAAGCTCGGCAAGTACAAGACGGCGACCACGATGGTCTCCATCTGTGGCTATCTGTGCGTCTTTGCGATGGCCGGTCTTCAGCTGGGGCCGGCGTCGCTGCTGCTCGGTGTCTATTCGGTGTCGCGCTTCCTGTACGTCATCGCTGTCATTTTGACCATTATCTCGGGTGCCCAGTACTTCTGGAACTGCCGTAAGATCGTCTTTTCGGTCTAGGTCCTGGTGGGTATGACGGAGTCTTATTTGCAGATCGCCGCAAACAACGAGGAGCTGGCGCGCGATATTGTCGAACGCGCGAGTGCCCGTGGCGTGACGGTGTCGACGGCGGAGTCGCTGACGGCGGGCATGATCGCCTCGACGATTGCCGATATCCCGGGTGCCTCGGCGGTGCTTCGTGGCGGTGCGGTGACCTACTGCGATGAGATCAAACATCGCGTGCTCGGCGTCGAGCAGGAAACGCTCGATCGGTTTAGCGCCGTGTCGCATCAGACGGCGCGTGAGATGGCCGCGGGCTCGCTGGACCTCTATCAGAGCGATGTCGCCGTGAGCGCAACGGGCTACGCTGGGCCCGGCGGCGGTACCGAGCAAGACCCCGCCGGCACGTTCTATATCGGCTGGGCGTATCGTGCGGCCGATGGGGGAGCGACGGTCGTTGAGTCTGCGCGCTGTCACTACGAGGGTGATCGGTCGTGCGTCCGTGCCTATGCGGTCGCTGAGGCTTTGGAACGCATTGTCCGCGTGCTCAATTCCATGGAATAGACGTGTTTTAAGGGGCCTTAGGGCCCCTTAATTGTGGAGATAGGGACCTTTGGCAAGGAATGCGCTTGCGCTGGCACATGTCTTTAATTTGTACGAGCACTCGTATTTGCGATTGGCATGGTCAAGCGTTTGGTCGGTGATTGGTCGGCGTTTGGTCGGGTTTTGGAATGGACGGGTGCATATGATGAACCTGAACGGTTGACCACGAACAGCCGTTCGTTTATCATCGATTCAGGTTGTTAAGAGGAGGGCTATTCATGGCCAAGAATTCAGGTCCCGTACGTACCGTTCATACGCGCACGACGGGTAAAGAGCGCGACGAGATGATCGCCACTACCAAGGCCGAGATCGAGAAGAAGTTCGGCCAGGGTTCTATTATGAGGTATGGCGACGGCGGTCCCGAGCTCGAGGTCGAGGCTATTCCGACGGGCTCTCTGGCGCTCGATGCCGCCTTGGGTATCGGCGGCGTGCCGCGCGGTCGTATCGTTGAGATTTATGGCCCCGAGTCCTCCGGTAAGACAACGCTTTCGCTTGAGATTCTTGCAGAGGCGCAGGCCATGGGCGGTGTCGTTGCTTTTATCGACGCTGAGCATGCGCTTGATCCCACCTACGCCGCGCGCATCGGCGTCGATATCGACGAGGTGCTGATTTCCCAGCCCGATACGGGCGAACAGGCGCTCGAGATCGTTGACATGCTTGTGCGTTCCGGTGCCATCGACGCCATCGTCGTCGACTCTGTTGCCGCTTTGACTCCACGTGCCGAAATCGAGGGCGAGATCGGTGACACGACGGTGGGTCTGCAGGCTCGCTTGATGAGTCAGGCGCTCCGCAAGCTCGCCGGCTCGCTTGCCAAGTCCAACACAACCTGCATCTTCATTAACCAATTGCGCGAGAAGATCGGCGTCATGTTCGGCAACCCCGAGACCACCACAGGCGGCCGCGCACTCAAGTTCTTCTCTTCCGTGCGTATCGATATTCGTAAAATCGATACCATCAAGCTCAAGGACGAGGTTATCGGCAATCGCGTACGTGCCAAGGTCGTTAAGAACAAGGTGGCTGCTCCGTTCCGCTCGGCCGAATTTGACATCATGTATGGCACCGGCATTTCTAAAGAGGGCTCGATTCTGGATATGGCTGTCGAGTGCGGCATATGCAAAAAGATGGGGTCTTGGTTTGCCTATGGTGAGGACAAACTCGGCAACGGTCGCGAGGCCGCTAAGACGTTCCTGCGCGAGCATCCCGATTGCGCCGACGAGATCGAGCACAAGGTTCGCCTTGCCTGCGGTCTTGAGTATGACGATGATGCCCCCTCCGAGGTTGAGTTGACCGATCAGCCCGCCCCCGAGGAGTTTGACGAGCTGTATGCCATCGATGGCTCCGCGATGCTCGACGATGACGACGAGTAACGGATGCCGACATGTCGTATACGGTGACCGAGGCTAGGGTCGTTTTTCCGGATAAGAAGACGGCCTCCTCGTTCTCGAGCGGTTATGCGTCTAAAAAGCCCTGTGCACATATCGATTGCGATCTGGAGGGCGGTTTTGAACGGTCCATTTGGATTCCCGTGCGTGTGGCACGTGTGTACGTTCAGAACCGTCTCGATCTTCCCTGCGACTGGGATGACTTTCGCGAGGCGGTGCAGCTTATCGAATGCAAATGTGCGCTCACCATGGTGACCGAGATGCTTTCGCGTCGCGATCATGCTACGGGCGAGGTGCGCGATAAGTTGGCGCGCTATGGCTTTCGTCAGCCCGCGATCGACTTTGCCGTCAATCGTGCCATCGAGTATCGTTTTTTGGATGAGAACCGCTTTTGCTCGTACTTTATCGAGGAGCGTAAGCGTCGTGGTTGGGGACAGCGCAAAATCGAGACTGAACTCAAGCGTCGCCATGTTGCACTTGATGAGATTCCAGGGTATCCCGAGGCTTATTTTGCCGAGGATGACGACTTGGCTCGCGCATCGGCTTTGCTCGCTAAGCGTCGCGTTCCCGAGGCACGTGCATTTGAAAAGCTCGTCAGATTTTTGATGGGCAAGGGCTTTTCCTATCACATTGCCGCGGATGCCGTTAAGGCGCGCCTCGATGCCTTAAGCGAGAAATGCGACGTTTAAGCATGCGCACGTTACGCCCCTGCCGTTCACCGCTCGATAGGCGCCGTGCTGGGTGCTTTGATTTGACAGTTGTTGCGGTTCAACGTAGGATAATTACTGTCATTTGCATTGTGATATGTGCTCATCTGCGATGAGTTTGTTTATATGTTTATCTGTATCCGACCCGCATAAGCTGCGCCCATATTACTCAAATGTCGCGAGCCGTTCGTATGGACGGTTCGCTTTGTTATGTAACGAATCCATAAAAAGGAGTGAGCATGCCGCTTATCATTGCAGCGCTCGTTGGCATTGTTTTGGGTGCCATCGTCGCCATTGCCTACATGCGCACCGCCAAGCAGGGTAGTCTTCACGAGGCCGAAGAAAAGATTCAGTCGGCACACGCGCAGGCAGAGTCCCTGATCGGTGATGCTAAGCGTCAGGCCGAGACCCTCAAAAAAGAGGCTCTGCTCGAGGCTAAGGAAGAGATCATCAAGAACAAACAGGCCGCCGAGGCCGAGGACAAGCAGCGTAAGAGCGAGATTCGCGCGCTCGAAAATCGCGTGATGCAGCGCGAGGAATCGCTCGACCGACGCAACGATGCACTCGATAAGCGCGAGCATCAGCTGTCCAGCCAGGCCGGTCAGGTCGAGAAGCGCTCTCGCGAACTTGAGGAGCTTTGCGCCAAGCAGACCTCCGAGCTCGAGCGTATTGCCGACCTTACGCGCGAGGATGCTCACAAGGAGCTGCTCGATAAGGTCCGCGGCGAGGTTACCCATGAGGCGGCCACCATCATCCGTGAGTCCGAGCAACAGGTCCGCGCCGAGTGCCACAAGACCGCTCAGGAGATTCTCTCCCTGGCGATCCAGCGCTGTGCTGCCGACCATACCGCCGAGGTCACCGTCACGTCCGTTCATATTCCCTCCGATGACCTTAAGGGCCGCATCATCGGTCGCGAGGGTCGTAACATCCGTACTTTCGAGCAGGTTTCCGGCGTCAACCTTGTGATCGACGATACCCCCGAGACTGTCGTGCTTTCGAGCTTTGATCCGGTCCGTCGTGAGACCGCCCGCGTGGCGCTCGAGAACCTCATTGCCGACGGTCGTATTCACCCCGCCCGCATCGAGGAGATGTACCACAAGGCCGCTGACTTGGTTCAGCAGCGTGTGCTCGAAGCCGGCGAGCAGGCCGCCTTCGATACCGGAATCCACGACCTGCATCCCGAGATCGTCAAAACCCTGGGCGCTCTGCGCTACCGCACCTCGTTTGGTCAGAACGTGCTACAGCACTCGCTTGAGGTCTCCGACCTGTGCGGCATCATGGCCTCCGAGCTTGGTCTGGATGTTGTGACCGCCAAGCGCGCGGGTCTTCTGCATGACCTGGGCAAGGCCATCGATCACGACGTTGAGGGTCCGCATGCTGTGATTGGCGCCGAGCTTGCCCGCCGTTATGGCGAGAAGCCCGTTATCGTCCACGCAATCGAGGCCCATCATGCCGATGTCGACCCCAACACGGTGCTCGACGTTCTGGTCCAGGCTGCCGATGCTGTTTCCGCTTCTCGTCCCGGCGCCCGTCGCGAGTCGGCCGAGAGCTACATCAAGCGCCTTGAGAAGCTCGAGGAGATCGCCAACTCTCATGACGGCGTCGAGCGTACCTATGCTATGCAGGCCGGTCGCGAGGTCCATGTCATGGTTCAGCCGGACAAGATTTCCGATGCCCAGTCCACGGTGCTTGCGCACGATATCGCCCATCAGATCGAGGAAGAGATGGAGTATCCCGGTCAGGTGCGTGTTGTCGTGATTCGCGAGAGCCGTGCCGTCGATATCGCTAAATAACATGAACGACGCGAACGAGCTCATCTCATTTATCGCGTCGATGTCGGGGGAGGGCAACCTTCGCGTCGAGGAAAACCTTGGCGAGGGGTATGTCCGCCTCCGCGTTTCGGAGGCCGAGCGCCGTCAGGCCAAGCATGACATTCAGCATGTAGAGGACATTGTCATCGAGATGCTGCGTAATGCTCGCGATGCCGGAGCCGATAAGGTCTATCTAGCCACGACCAAGGAGGAGGGTGTTCGTACCCTCCTCTTCCTGGATAACGGTTCGGGTGTGCCGCAGGATATGCAGGAGCGTATTTTCGATGCCCGTGTCACCTCCAAGCTCGAGAGCATGAAGATGGACCGTTGGGGTGTTCACGGTCGTGGTATGGCGCTGTTCTCTATCAAGCAGAACACCGATGAGGCACGCGTTGTTACATCGGGCGTCGATTTGGGCTCAGCGTTTAAGGTGTGCGTTGACACCGATCGCTTGGCTGAGCGCGCCGACCAGTCGAGCTGGCCTCAGGCGGTTAAAGACGAAGACGGCCGCTATGTATGCGCTCGCGGTCCTCACAACATCATTCGCGCAGCCTGCGAGTTTGCCCTTGAGGAGCTGCGCGACTGCGACGTGTATCTGGGCTCTCCGTCCGAGATCGCGGCGACCCTGTACGCCCAGGCTTCCAGTCGTCTCGATACGTCACGCCTGCTCTTTATCGATGACGAGTGCGAGCTTCCGGTTATCGATCGTTTAGGTCTTGCCTCGGATGCCGAGGACTTTATCCGGATTTGCTCCGGGCTGGGTCTCGAGATGTCCGAGCGTACTGCCCACCGTATTCTTTCGGGACAGATTAAGCCCGTTCGCGGCGTGTGCGCGCGTCTGCTGCGCGAGCGCGATTCCACCTCGCATTTGCCGGCTCCAGTCGATCTTGCCAAGGACCGTCGAGGCCTTCGCATTGCCAAGGATGACATGGCGCAGTTTTCGCGTGCTGTCGAGCGCGACTTCAATGACCTCGCCGCCCGGTATTACCTCAATCTGTGCGGCGACCCTAAGATTCGCGTTTCACGTGATCGCATCACCGTGACGTTCGATCTTGCCAAAGAGGAGTAGCATCTTTACCGAGTCCGCTCGGTACGATACAGTTATTGCAGTTAAAACGTACTTTTAAACGCAGGAGTTTCTTCATGGATTGCCTGAAGGTATCAAGCAAATCATCGCCCGCGTCCGTTGCCGGCGCCATTGCCGGTATGGTCAAAGATGGCGTTCCCGTCAACATTCAGTGCGTCGGTGCCGGCGCCGTCAACCAGGCCATAAAGGCCGTTGCCATTGCGCGAGGTTTTCTGATTCCGACTGGCTTTGATGTCTCTTGTGCGCCGGTGTTCTCTGACATCCTCATTAACGGGGAGTCTCGCACGGCAATCCGTCTCTCTATCTACGTTCACCAGATTAATCGGGCTGCTATGGACAATGTCGTCATGGACGACGTTAAGCCTGTTGCGTAAGCGAGTTTTCGCACGTTTGTAGCACCTTTGTGCCCCGTCGATATCATCGTTAGGATGTAAGCTCATGGACCAGCGTTTCGTACGCGATATTCTTGCCGGTAAAACCTATTTTATTCGCACATTCGGCTGCCAGATGAATCAGCATGACTCCGAGCGCGTGAGCGGTTTGCTCGATTCCTATGGCTGTCTTATGGCGCTCGATCCGGAGCATGCCGATATTGTCGTATTCATGACATGCTGTGTGCGCGAGGCTGCCGATACGCGCCTGTACGGTCAGTGCAATTCCTGCAAGAGTCTTCCTCCTTCTCCTTCGGGTAAGCGTGTGGTCGCCGTGGGTGGCTGCATCGCTCAGCGCGATGGCGAGGGCTTGCTCACCAACGTCGATAACGTCAACGTTATTTTTGGTACGCATTCGATTGCGCACGTGGCGGAGCTTATCGCCGAGGCGTTTATGGATGGCAAGCGCCATATCCGCACGAATGAGCATGAAGATACGGACGCCATGAGTATGCCGTGGCATCGCGAGACGCAGTATCATGCATGGGTGCCCATCATGACGGGCTGCAACAACTTCTGCACGTACTGCATCGTGCCGTACGTCCGTGGTCGCGAGAAGAGCCGCCCCTTCGAGGAGATTGTCGACGAGGTGACGGGTCTGGTGCGTCAGGGTGTGCGCGAGATTACGCTGCTGGGACAAAACGTTAACTCCTACGGTCGCGATCTCTTTGGCAAGCCGCGCTTTGCCGACCTGCTGCGCGCCGTGGGTGATACGGGCGTCGAGCGTATCTTCTTTACTTCTTCGCACCCCAAGGATTTGCTTCCCGAGACCATCGATGCTATGGCCGAGACACCTGCCGTTATGCCGCAGCTTCACCTAGCCGTTCAGTCGGGTTCCACGCGTATCCTTAAAGAGATGAATCGTCGGTACACGCGCGAGGATTATCTGGGCCTGGTCGATCGCATTCGTAACCGTATGCCCGAAATTGCGCTTTCGACCGACATCATCGTGGGCTTCCCGGGCGAGACCGAGCAAGACTTTGAGCAGACGCTCTCGCTTGCCGAGACGGTTCGCTATGCCCAGGCCTACACGTTTATTTACTCCAAGCGCGCCGGTACCCCGGCAGCTGAGATTTATGATCCCACCCCGCATGAGGTTATCCTTGAGCGCTTTAACCGTCTGGTCAAGGTTATCGAGACGACGGCATATGAGTATAACCAGGGCGAGCTTCACACCGTGGTACCTGCGCTTATTGAGGGCACGAGCAAGAAAAACGACGCTGTCCTTCTTGGTAAAAGTCCTAAGAACCAGACAGTGCATGCGCCGATTCCCGCTGGTTATAGTATCGATCAGCTTATCGGCAAAATCGTCGACGTCGATGTGGATGTCGCCAAGACGTGGTATCTGTCTGGCTCCGTTGTGGGTGAGCCTCGCTAATGGTTTCCCCCGGCACAAACCTTTCTGCCGTAGCGATCGTCGGTCCGACGGCGGTCGGCAAGAGTGATGTTGCCGACCGCCTGGCCTCTCGTCTGTCGTCTGAAGTGTTATCGTGTGACGCGATGCAAATCTATCGCGGTATGGATATCGGTACGGCCAAGATGATGCCCGAGGAGTGCTCGGTGCCCCTGCGTCTTGTCGATATCGTGGACCCGGGCGTCGCGTATTCTGCTGCGCTCTATCAGTCTGATGCCCGGGCGCATATCGAGCGTTTGCTTGGTGAGCAACGGCTTCCGGTCTTTTGCGGCGGCACGGGCTTGTATCTTAAGGCTGCACTCGATGAAATGGATTTTCCTTCGGGAGAGCTCGAGGACGAACGCCGCGCGGGTTATCAGGAGCTTGCCGAGCGTATTGGCGAGAAAGCTATGCATGCCCTGCTTGCCGAGCGTGATCCGGAATCGGCTGCCGTGATTCATCCCCATAACGTGCGCCGCGTGATCCGTGCGCTCGAGATGCACGATGACGGTGTGTCGTATGCCCAGCAGAAGTCTAAATTCAGCGTTCCACGTGAGCGTTATCATGCCTTGTGGTTTGGTCTGACGCGTAGCCGTGAAGTGCTGTATGAGCGCATTAACCTGCGTGTCGACCTTATGTTTGAGCAGGGGCTGGTCGATGAGGTCCGTGGCCTTATGGACCAGGGCCTGGGTGATGCACTCACGTCGATGCAGGCAATCGGTTACAAAGAGATTATTGATGCCTTGCGAGGCGCTATTACCATGGATGAGGCTCGCGAGCTTATCAAGATGCGCTCACGTCGCTATGCCAAGCGCCAACTTTCCTGGTTTAAGCGGGACGACCGCATCGTGTGGTTCGATATGGATGAGTTTACGATCGATGAGGTCGTCGATGATATCTACCGTCGTATCGAGGCTGCCTAATGGCACGTTTTCCCTTGGTTCCCACGGCGCCTGAACCTGAGCGTGCCGTCTTGGTTGGTGTTGAGTGGCGCGATAACGCCTGGCCGCTCGACCGTTCGCTCGACGAGCTCGAGCGCTTGGCTCACACTGCTGGAGCCCAATGCGTGGCACGCTTGTCTCAGCGTCTGGTTAAACCTTATCCCAAATCGTTTATCGGCTCCGGTAAGGTCGAGGAGCTATGCGGTTTGGTGCATCGTATGGATGCGGATGTTGTAATCTTCGACGACGACTTGACTCCTTCACAGCAGTCCTATCTTGAGAAAGCCGTGGGCGAACCGGTCAAGATTATTGACCGCACGGCGTTGATTTTGGATATCTTTGGCCTGCATGCTCAGACGCGTGAGGGTCGCTTACAGGTGCAGCTGGCTCAGTTACAGTATCTGCTGCCCCGTCTGCGAGGTATGTGGAGCCACCTTGCTAAGGAACAGACGCGTGGCGGCATTGGATCGCGTTTTGGCCAGGGCGAAAGCCAGCTCGAGGTCGACCGTCGCCTGATTCGCGATAAGATCGCAGCTCTTCGACGCGAATTGAAACAGGTTGAACAACGTCGTGATGTGCAATCGAAAAGCCGTATTGAATCTCCGGCGTTTCGCGTAGCGTTGGCTGGCTACACCAATGCCGGTAAGTCGACGTTGCTTAATCGATTGACGGGATCCACGGTACTTTCGCAGGATAAGCTGTTTGCCACGCTCGATCCTACGACGCGTTCGTATCGTTTACCCGGTGGCCGTGGCATGACGATCACTGATACCGTTGGCTTTATTCAAAAACTGCCCCATGGCCTGGTCGACGCGTTTAAATCTACGCTTTCCGAGGTGCTCGGCGCCGATTTGGTTCTTAAAGTTGTGGATGCTTCCGATGAGGATTACGAGCGTCAGCTTGAGGCGGTTGATCGTGTCCTTGACGAGATTGGTGCCGGTGAGCGCCTGACGCTTACCGTGTTCAATAAAATCGATCTGCTCGATAGCGTCGACCGCTTGAGCTTTCGCCGGCGCTATCCCGAGGCGGTATTGTTCTCGGCTCAGACGGGTGAGGGCCTTGATGACTTAGTCGATCGCATCGCTCGTGAAGCGGCCGCTACGGACGTGTTGCTCTCGGCCGATATCCCGTATCGAGAGGGCGCGTTAATCACGCTTGTGCACGAACAGGGAACCCTTCTGCACGAGGAATACCTCGAGGACGGCGTTCGTATTGTGGCAAAGCTTCCAGCCCGTATCGCACCGCGTCTCGAGCGTTATCGAACAGAGTAAATCAGCTCCAGTACACCCAAGATAACCGGTTGATGCAGCAGGTAGAACGGCAGCGCATGGCGCCCGAGACTTGCGAGCGCCGGGATGGGATTCGCATAGGCCCATCCCGGCGCCTCATAGTTTGCTTCCTGAGTCGTGTGGGCGGCAAAGAAGCCTGCAAGGTACATAAATACGAATGGTATGACTGGATAGTAATCACCAGAGACAAAGTTTGGACTTGGGAAACCCAGCCAAGCTAAATAGGGGATAGGATAAACCGTTTTAGGAATGCTCCAGGTAAGGGTAAAAAGTGTGAGGCAAATTGCTATACCCCATACCGACGGCACTTTAACGATCACCGGACGCGCGAGCGCGACAATGGCGGTGCAGGCCGCCATGCAGAACATGATGCCGAAGTTCACCGAGTCATCGACTGAGACGAGCGTCGTCGCGACCCATACGACAAAAGCGGCAGCGGCATATTTGACGGCACGCTTGATGTTGTTGCGCGAGAGGGTGCACATCCAGCCGGCAATAAACAAAAATACCCAACTGATGCTGGCACGCCAGATGTCTTGGAAGATGGTCTGAGTAAACCAGGGCATATCCCAACCATAAAGATAGGCAAGATCGTAGCAAGCATGAAATCCTGCCATCGACAGCATGGTAAATCCGCGAATGGTATCAAAGACCGTGATGCGGTTTTGCATTACGAGAACCGGCGCATCAATCCAACGACCTTGCCCAGGATCGTCGGATTTGTCGCATAGATGGGCTCCATGGTGTCGTTTTCGGGCTGCAAGCGAACTCGTCCCTGCTCCTTGTAGAACGTTTTGACCGTTGCGGAGCCATCGATCATGGCCACAACGATCTCGCCATTCATGGCACTCTTCTGTTCGCGAACGATGATATAGTCGCCGTTAAGGATACCGACGTTAATCATCGAATTGCCGTGGACCTCGAGGATAAAAGACCCCTGGTCCGTTGCGATCTCGGTCGGGATGGTAAAGGTGTCCTCGATATTTTGCTCGGCAAGGATGGGGATCCCTGCGGCGACACGGCCCACGAGGGGTAGCGATACGGTTCCGCGGGGTGCCGTGGGCTCATCGGACTTTGAGATGGAGACGGAGGCTCCGTCCTCGTCAAAGAGCTCTAGGGCACGAGGCTTGGTGGCGTCACGTTTGAGCAGGCCGCGTGCTTCCAGTGCGGAGAGATGTGCATGTACGGTGCTAGGGGAGGAAAGACCCACAGCCGAAGCCATCTCACGCACGCTGGGCGGATAGCCCTTTTCCTGCTGATACTCCTTGATGAAGTCGTAAATCTGCTGCTGTCGCTTGGTAATTTTGCGAGCCATCAGGGATTCCTCTCTACCTAACCCAAACAAATGTTCTATGTTTGCTTGACAGGAACAACTGTTCGAAGATAATAATAACCGAACACTCGTTCCCGCGCTAGACTTTTTTGTCCTCGCGGCTTGATAAAACAGTTCTCGTCAAAAACGCGAGAGGAGAACATGATGAATGCAACGGATATGGTCCAGGGAAACCTCGCCCTTAAGCTCGAGACGCCTGCGGCGCCGGCTTTCACGGTTGTCAAAGGCGGCCGATCTGGTTTTCAAACACTGCCTGGCAAGCCCGTCCGAAGCCAGTGCGTCGCCACGACTTCGGCCCCCGTTGCTCTGAAGGCCTCGACGATTGTCGCCCTGGCCGTTGCGCTCACGCTCTTCTTTGTACTTGCTACCTCGATCTTCAGCGCTCGTCACGCCGCATATGCCGAGTCCGCATCTAACGTTACCTATGAGACCGTCCGTGTTCAGTCTGGCGATTCCCTGTGGTCGCTTGCTCAGGAGCATTCCGTCGACGGTCTTTCTACGCAGGAGACTTCTGACATGATTCGCAGTGTCAATCATCTGGAGCATGGGTCACTCGATGCGAATGACGTTCTTAAAGTTCCTGCGCGTTCGTAAGATTTAAACTCCGGCACATGGTACCCTTGTTATCGTTTTGGAGGTGGTACCATGCGCTGTCCCAGATGCGGCAATGCACATACCCGTGTTGTCGATTCCCGTATGCAGGAATCTAATAACACCATTAAACGCCGTCGTGAATGTTGTTCGTGCAACTATCGCTTCACAACATTCGAGCGATGCGAAGACCCCATCGAGGTCATCAAATCTGACGGGTCAAAGCAGCGGTTCGATCGCAATAAGCTGCTGGTCGGCTTAATGCGCGCTACGATTAAGCGCGACATCGACACGAAAAAGCTCAATGAGCTCATCGATGACATCGAGGTGGAGCTGCGTTCCCGTACGCTGACGGCTGTTACGTCCCACGACCTGGGCGACATGGTGCTTAAGCGCCTGGCCAAGATCGACAAGGTGGCTTACATTCGCTTTGCCTCGGTCTATCGCGATTTCAAAGACATCGATGAGTTTTTGCAAGAACTCGACAAGCTAAGGTGATTTTATGTCCAACATTACAGTCAACATTAAGCGTCTCGACCCTACGATCGAGCTTCCCAAATACGCCCATCCCTCAGATGCCGGTTTGGACCTCCGTGCCAATGAGGACTGTACCCTTAAGCCCTTCGAGCGACGCTTGGTCTCTACTGGCCTTGCGATCGCGCTGCCCGATGGATACGCTGGCTTCGTTCAGCCTCGCAGTGGCCTGGCTATTAAGCAGGGGCTGTCTATAGTCAACACGCCCGGTCTTATAGACGCCCACTATCGAGGTGAGCTTAAAGTCATCCTTATCAACCTGGATCCATCCAATGAAATCCAGATCAACAAGGGTGACCGAATCGCTCAACTCGTCATCCAAGAAGTTCCTACGGTCAATCTCGTGGAGGTAGACGAACTAGACGAAACCGACCGAGGAGCCGGCGGTTTCGGTTCTAGCGGCGTATTGTAATGTCCGCTCACCCGTGGGTGGCCCCTATATATCATTCCATGCTCAAACATTCTCGCGGGGGCGCTCGTATCCCTCCCGCCCGCCTCTCACACATATCATTCCATGCTCAAACATTCTCGCTTCGCTGCGAAACTGCGCGCGGGACGATATGTATGGGGCTCAGGCGAAAGGGCTACATGCTTGAGATATAACAATCTTTCTAGTAAGCCAATGCGACAAAGGAACAGTCCCTTTGTCGCATTGGCTTACTACATTTGAATTTTCCGGTTTCGCCTTTGCAGATTCTAATGGTGGGGAATCTGGTATAGCTGCTAATACGTAAACGCAGCTTGCCTGCGGGAGGCCCCTATATATCGTCCCGCGCGCAGTTTCGCAGCGAAGCGAGAATGTTTGAGCACGGGATGATATATAGGGGCCTCCCGCAGGCAAGCGGACAGTCCAATGCTAGCGGATATGCGCGGGTTTTCCGCCCCAGTAGAAGCGGCAGAAGGCTCGTTTGCGCTTTTGGGGCTTGCCTGCAAGCTCCATGGTTGCGATGGCGATGTCCTCGGCCGCGTGTGGACGGCGTAACACTTCGCCATTGATGAGCAGTGCCTTGAGCGACTCGGGATGATCGTGGAGATGGCGCAGCGTCACAATGAGCTCGCGTGCGGTGGTGACATGCATGCTGGCGCCCAAGTCGGTGAGCATGGTGGTGTTGGCCTTTTCCTGGCCATAGGACTTGCCCAGCAGAATCATCGGCAGGTGTGCACACAGGCATTCGGTAACAGTGAGTCCGCCCGATTTGAGAATTGCCAGATCGCAGCCGTGCATGAGCGCTGCCATGTCATCGACATAGTCAAGAACCGTGACGTTTTCGAGTTTCATGGCTTCGAAGAGCGTTTTCAGGCGCGTGGCGTATTCCGTGTCCTTGCCCGGCAAAAAGACAAAGTGCATGTCCTCGAAGCTACGGAGGAAGGGGAGGGTTTGGTCCATCGCCGCGCGAAAGCGAACGTACGGTTGAGGCAAACTGGCGCCGGCCATTACCAGCACAATGGTCTTGTCGGTAGGGAGTTTGAACTTCTCGAGTTCTTCCTCACGACTGTAATCCGTGTCAAATCCAGCGCGAATAGGGATGCCCGTAATGCGTATCTTTGCCTCGGGAACCTTGCGTGGGCGGAGCGTCTCGGCCATAAACTCGTTTGCCACGCAGAATAAGTCAGTGTCCTTATGGGGCCACCAGCCCTCGACCTCGTAATCGGTCGGCACGCAAATGACGGGATAGTCGATGCCCGTAATGACGCGCGCACCAACCGCAACGTTGGCTGCCGTGATATGTGTGGCGACCACGGCAATAGGCCTACGAGTGCGAACGTATTCGTTAAATGCGGGGAACATAATGCGCGACCATGCCGTGCCGCCGCCCCAAAGCAGGTGTCCGGTAAGGGTATATCGCCAGGTCAAGTCATAAATTGGGCGCGTGGCGCCGGTAAACGATGCGGCCGTTTTGTTGCCGTCGAATTTTATGCGTCCAAAATCGAGGATATCCAAGACCTCAATCTCGACATCCTGCGGTATGCCCTTGGTGCCGCGTATAAGCTCGAATGCTTGTGCGATAGCGTTTGCTGCCGCTTTGTGTCCCGAACCAACCGATGCGTGGACAATGGTCACTAAGGGCTTTTGTCCGGGTGACGGCATCAATTGTTCCGATTGGGGGGCGCTTTGCGTGGGCAGGGGAGCGTCATTGCCCATCTGCGTTTGATCCATCGATAACTCCCCTTCATCGTTGTTTCGCAAAGAATCATTGTAGTGCATGACTGTCATGTTCTCCTAAATTTGGGTATGAGCGCAAAGAACGCCAATGTTTCGATGAGAGGACACTCCATGACTACCAATCAACCGATCGATGTTGCGATTATCGGCGGCGGCCCAGCGGGCTATGCTGCAGCCATTTATGCTGCGCGATCCAATCTAACGACGACCGTGATTGAGCAAGGCATGTCGGGAGGACAGATCGCCACAACCAATGAGGTCGAAAACTATCCGGGCATTCCGCTCTTGAGCGGTGCCGAACTCGGCGAGCGTTTTCAGCAACATGCAGAGGGCCTGGGAGCACAGGTTGCATGGAGCATGGTTACGGGTATCGATTACGATGCGGATGCGGCGCTGTTTACGGTGCATCACGATACGGGCGATACGCTGGCCTCGAGTGTTATCGCTTGCATGGGCGCCACGCCGCGCTCTGCTGGCTTTATCGGCGAGGATACGTATCGCGGTCGCGGCGTTTCGTATTGTGCGACGTGCGATGGCATGTTCTTTCGTGGCAAACAGGTCTTTGTCATTGGCGGCGGTAATGCTGCCTGCGAGGAAGCCCTGTTCTTATCAGAAATTGCCAGCAGCGTGACCATCGTCTTGCGCCGCGATCAGTTCCGTGCTCCCGATGGCGTGGTTCAAAAGGTACTCGCTAAAGATAATATTTCGGTTAGGTACCAAACTAGTATTGTGGAGCTATCGGGCGAGGCCATGCCTACAACTATCACGTTTAAGGACAACGCCACCGGTGATACCTATTCCGAGTCCTTCGATCCAGGTTCGTTTGGCATCTTTGTCTTTGCCGGAACGCAGCCCCATACCGAGCTTGTACAGCATCTGGTGGATCTGGCGCCTGACGGCGGTATCGTTACCGACGACTCGATGGCCACGCGCACGCCGGGCTTGTTTGCTGCCGGCGATATCCGTTCCAAGCGTTTACGCCAGGTTGTGACCGCCGTTTCGGACGGAGCCATAGCGGCAACCAGCGCATACGCCTTCTTACGAGGATAAGTACGATAATATTTCTTATGTAAGGTTGCTATCTTTTTGCAAAGTGGTTGGACGGTGCGCCAATGTGCTGTCCAACCACTTTTACTTAGCGGCTATGTGGTATGCAAAACTAGATAATCTAGAATACAATATAGAAAACGAACGGAGGCCTCTTATGAACCACGTCAAACATGTTATCCCGATGTCCGATACATCGGTCAGCATTAAGCCGGAGGATATTCAGCCGACGGTGCTGCCGGATGCATTTATTCAGTCCGATATGGCGGGTAAACTCAATGCGTTGAGCCTGCCACGCTATGACCAGCTGCCCAACGTAACGCTCTATCGCGATCAGGTTATTGAATATGTTGCACTGTGGATGGAGCCGCTTTCGATTTGCGTAGAGCAGCCCGTTATTACGCCTTCGATGATCAATAACTACGTAAAGGTCGGCCTCGTTCCTGCTCCGGTTAAAAAGCAGTATGGCCGTGAGCAGATTGCGCGTCTCATCGCCATTTGTATCTTTAAGCAGGTGCTGCCCATCGCTGCGGTTCAGGCGCTCTTTAATATTCAGCGCTTGAGCTACGACGCTCCGACGGCCTTCGATTATGTAGTCGATCAACTTGAGGCATCGATTCGTGCGGCTTTTTCCCTTGAGCAGACTCCCGTGCCCGATACCGCACATCAGGTTACGCGCGAGTCATTGCTCGTACGCAGTGCGGTTTCGTCCTTTGTATCGAAGGCGTACCTGATGAGCTACCTCAAGTTCAATGGGTTTAATAGCTAGGCGACGTATAACGCGGGCGGGACAAAGAGCCATCAGTCACTTTGTCCCGCCCGCGTTTTTGCTTGGTTGAGCTTTATTGGCCCGAAGCCACGCCCATGCCGTAGCCGATGATGAGACCATGCATCTCGGCGTAATAGGAATCTAGGCCGTTGCAGGGCATGATGATAGTCTTGGAGCCCGGCCAGTGCTCCACAATGCGGTCGGCAAGCGCCTGGGCTCCAGCTTCGTTCTCAACGTGATCGATGATGACCTCGCCGCCCGTGAAACCCTCGGCCTCCATGGTGTCGACAATCTTGGTGAGCATCTTCTTTTCGCCACGCGTATGCCCAACGAGTTCAATTTCGCCCGCTTCGCTCGCCGTGCCCAAAATGCGGATGTTGAGCTTGTTGGCAATAACACCGGCCGCCTTAGGGATACGTCCGGCCTTCGCAAGGTTTTCGTAATTGCATAAACTAAAGAGGATCTTGCTGTTCTGCTCCAAGCTATCGAAGTAGGCGCAGGCTTCCTCAAAGGAGGCATCCGGTTTACTTGCAAGATAGCGATCAAACAGTAAGAAGATCAGGTCCATCTTGCCGCCTGCTGCGCGCGAATTAACCAGGTGAATCTTACGATTGGGCTCTTCGGCAAGCACCATGTCACGCGCAGTGGCCGCGGCATTGTAGCTTCCCGAGACGCCCTCGGAGATGGGCATGCAGATCGTCTTGTCGGCGAGCTTAAAGAGCTCAGCCCACTCCCCTACGCTTGGGCAGGAGCTCGATGATGCGCTGGATTCCGATTGAATGGCAACATTAAGCTCGTGAACATCGAGCGAGAGATCGTCGACAAATTCACGCTCCCCCACTCGGATCTTAAGGGGTGCAAATGCAAAGGTGGTATGAGGTGCGGTTGGTTGCCAATCGCGAAGATTGCAGCTCGAATCTGAGATGAGTGCCCAGCTCATTGAGGGTCCTTTCTAGTTGTTCCTCAACAATTATAGCTATCTTTTGGACAGATGCTGCGCATATCTAGTATTCAAAACTAGATTGTAGTTTACACACAAAATGGGCGGTCGAGATAAAACAATGGACCTCGCTCCCAAAGGATACGAGGTCCATTTTCGTTAGCTGAGTTAAAACACTTAATAGCGAACGAAAATATAATTGTTGTTCATGCCAGCGGCAACGGAGCTGATGATAACGCCCGTGCTGTAGTCGGAAGCATGGATCATCTGGCCGTTACCAATGTAGATGCCGGTGTGGTAAGAGTTAACAACGACGTCGCCCGGCTGAGGATCAGAAACACGGGGCCAACCCATGAAGGTGCCGGTAGTGCCCAGGCGGCAGTAGCGGCCGGTGAGGCAGTAGCTTACAAAGCCGGAGCAGTCAAAGCTGTTCGGGCCAATGCCGCCCCATGAATAAGCGCAACCAAGCTTGCTATAAGCGCGAGAGACAACGCTGCCGCCGTCAACGGACTGGCTCGGCGCGGAAGGGGCCGGTGCCGGGGCGGGCGTCGAGGGCTGCGGCGTGGGAGCAGGAGCGGGCGCGGGCGCAGGCGTGTTGCCGCCGCCGTTGTTGGTCGTACCGCCACCATTGTTGGTGTTCTCGGTCGTACCGGCGGTGTCGTTGCTCACCGTGGCCTTTTCGGCGGTGCTGGCATTTATGCCAGCCTGCAGCGCGGCGTTCGCCTCGGCCTCGGCGGCAAGCTCGGCCTGCAGCTGTGAATCAAGGGAGTTCACGACACTCTGGGCCTCAGCCTGCTGGGCGTTGAGTTCGTCGACCTTCTTCTGCGTCGCGGCGACGTTCTTCTCCTGCTCGGCCTGCTTATCGGTGAGCTGCTGCTTAAGGTTCTTGACCTCCTGAATGGTCTGGGCCTGCTTGTCGGAAACCTTGCCGTAGTAGAACAAACGGTTGAGCATATCGCCCAGATCGTCGACGCCCGTCAGAACCTGAAGGAGACTCAGACCGCCGGTCTTGTACTCACCGGCAACGTAGCTCGAAAGCTTTGCCTGGCCCTCGGCAATCTCTTGCTGCTTTTGCGTGATCTCGCCTGCAGTCTGATCAAGCTCCTGCGTCTGAGCGGAGAGTTCTTCATGAATTTGCTGGGTTTGCGTACCGATCTGCTCGAGTTTGGTACGAGCGGCGGCAAGATCGGACGCGGTATCGGCATAGGCAGGAGCCGCGAGGCCCAAGCCCAAAACACAAGCGAGGGTTGCCGTAGCAGCGCAGCGTGCCATGTTTTTGTGCGTGTTTGCTGTGCGCATGGAGCTTCCTTTCCGGTATCTAAGGGTAGCGGCTAGTCCACCGTTACCAGGCTAAAGAGCTCAACGTCCTCGTTAGAAGGCGTGAGCTTCTTGCGCGGATTAAGAAACGCAAGCTCAAGGATACAACCATAACCTACGAGCTTTGCGCCCATATCTCGCACCAGTTTACCTGTTGCCTCGACGGTTCCGCCCGTCGCGACCAAGTCGTCCAGAATCAACACGGTATCTTTAGAGCTGATGGCATCAACGTGAATCTCAATCGAATCGGTTCCATATTCGAGCTCGTATTCCTGGCTAACGGTCTTACGTGGCAGTTTTCCCGGTTTACGTGCAGGAACAAAGCCGGCACCCAGGGCGACGGCCACGGGCACACCGACCATAAAGCCGCGAGCCTCGGGTCCTACAACCTTAGTGATGCCCATGCCGGAGAAATGCTCCGCTAGCGCGTCGACCATGGCTTTAAGCGCTTCGGGATTGCTAAAGAGCGGCGTGATGTCCTTAAAGACGACTCCGGGCTCGGGATAGTCGGGGATGTCGACGATGTGAGATTCGAAGTCGTACATGGTGTGACCTTTCATGGGAGGCTGGTTTGTAGAAGCGTTTATTTGTCCGCGCTGGCGGTGCCGGTGTGCGAGGGGGCGACAACCTTAAGCGGCTGCACGAGGGATTCCTCGCGCACGGGGACCGCGGAGGCAGATGCCTCTTCGCTTTTGGCCTTGGTTGATTCGGAGCGTGCGATTTCCTCATCGAGGGCATCGATATCGGCGTCCTCGACTACGGCGTTGAGTGACTCAAATACGCGGTTCTTGAGCAGCGCAGTATGCACGCCCTCGGTGAGGTCATGTAACTTCTTAAACGCGCGTTCGAGCTTGGCATCGCGTTCGTCATCGGAGGTGTCCATGCCAAGCATACTCACGAGCACTTGCTCGAACATCGAAGACTCGCGGTTGGCGGATGATACGTACTGACGAAGGTTTCGCGGCTCGATATGAAAGCGTGACAGCTCAGAACAGTAGCGGATAATCGGAAAATCGCGCCCGTCGACGAGCTCGCGGTTCTGCGGACTCTTGATAATGCGAATAAGGTCGTTTTCGGCCAAGGAGCGAATAAACGAGATCTCGACGCCCAACATATCCGGAATGGTCTCGATGGGATGCAGTTTCTGCTTGGTTTCCTTTGGTTCCGTCTTGAGCGGAACGTCGGACAGCAGGCCCACCTCGTAGGCAAGCGTGGAGAGATCTGTAGCGTTTTCCAGACGTTGCTTGATCACGTTGAGCGGCATGTAGCGAGTCTTCTGCAGATGCAGAATGACCTCTAGACGGTCAACGTCCTCCTTGGAGTATTGGCGATACCCCTTTGGCGTACGATGAGGGGTGATGAGCCCCTCATCTTCTAGAAATCTAATTTTTGAGTTCGAAAGATCGGGGTATGCGCCTCGAAGTAAATTGACGACTTGGCCGATACTCAGATAGTTGCGTTCGGCCATGCCCTACTCACCGGTTTCGATGCGCTCCGGCGTGCTCTCGTGGTAGATGAGCGTGAACGTACCGATCTGGACGGAAGATCCGTCGTGCAGCGGGGCGGCATTGACGATAGCGCCGTCAACCCACGTGCCGTTGAGCGAGCCTAAGTCCTCGATGCGAGCGGCCAGACCCTCGCGAATAATGCGTGCGTGGCTACGCGATACGGTCATGTCATTGAGGAAAATGCCGTTTGCCGGATCGCGGCCAATGGTGGTCACATCATCCTCGAGTTCAAAGGCAGCACCGGTCTGCGGCCCCTTGACAATAGACAGAACGGGGGCAGTGATGCGAACGTTCGCCATAAGATCGGGAACGGTAACGTCGCTCGAAGGCACACGGAAGACGCAGGTAGCGTCGGCAGTCTTATCGTTTTGAGGCATATTGTTAACCATGTTGTCCATGACAACCCCTAACTTAACGCGGACATGCCGCAAAGAATGAACTGTACGTAATAATACCCCAATGGCTTAGTCTTCGATTTCGGGGTTAAGAAAGTCGACGTCTTCGTCCTCTGGATGCGCAACAGCCTGTTTAATGGCCGCTCCGCCCTTAATGGAATAGATGACAGCGGTGAGCATGGAAAAGATGACGCCGCCATACACAAAAAAGATGCCGAGCGGTACCGAGCTGCCGTTGAGGCCCGGGAAGGCCGTGAACGTGGCGGGCAGCAGATGCCAGCCGTCCACAACGGGAAAGCCCAGCAGCATGAGCGAGAAGCCGGTCATGAGCAGCGCCGTGGCAATCTTGCCGGGAAACACTACGTCGATGGGGCGGCGGTGGTAGTGGCGCACGATGAGCGTGCCGATGCCCAGGTAGATATCGCGCCCAATGATGAGCACGCAGACCCAGATGGGAAGCTCGCCGCGAACCACGAGGCCTAAAACGCCAGTAAATAGCAGCGCACGGTCGCAGATGGGATCCATAACCTTGCCAAGCCACGAGACCGTTTTAGTCATGCGGGCAATCTGACCGTCCATCCAGTCGGTGGAAGCCGCGATGGCATAGATGACAATGGCGACGACACGGTTGTTGTCCGTCACAAACAGGTACAGGAAGACCAGCGTGAGGACCAGGCGCGTGAAGGTAATGAAATTGGAGATCGTGAAAATCTTATTCGACGGGTAATCGGAGGTGCCGATAAGCTCCTTTTTGATCTTCTTTTTGATGCCCACAGGACTCCCCCGCTGGTAAACGACAAAACTCTCGATACTATACCCGTTCTGGCGATGTCTATCCAGCGTAAGCATAGAGAGTCCAGACATGTGGAGGACGGTATCGGCCGGGATGTTTATCGCTTTTGTGTACATCAGCCCCCAAAGATGCCAAAAAATAACGGCGCTGGTGAGGTGCTCTTCGCGTCAAGTCACTTTGCTTTCGAGCGCAAGGGACGCTCGAGCCAGGATGGAGAGGGCGAAAGCTACACCCTCACCGACCTCGACGGGGTCAATCGCATCGACTGCAAAAGCGGCTTCGGGTTCTACGCAGAGCCGAGGGCCGAGTCACAGTGGGCAGCAGCAAAGCGTGGTCCTGGACCTTCGCCAACGTTTCGCTGCGCAAGCTCTTTGAAGCATCGCTTGCGACGGGAAACCCGATAAGGTGGAGCTAGAGATGGCGGCGTTCACCTTTTGGTTCCACCCGCCAGCACCTCCCCTCTTGATACTGCAAGGGTTTCATTGTGGTGATAGACCGACACCGTTCATCGTTGTTTCGGGCTCGTTCGCAAAGTCGTGAACGCACTCCCCTCTTGTTCAGCGCATAATGGCGCACCGTATGCGGCTGAGCGGCCGCACGCTAAAGGAGAGGTGCCCGCATGGGCATCGAGAGAGAGGATGCAGTATGAACCTGAGGGAAAAGTACGGTGAGTGGGGCCTGATCCTGGGCGCGACCGAGGGCGTCGGCAAGGCGTTCTGCGAGAAGATCGCCGCCGGCGGCATGAATGTCGTCATGGTCGGCCGTCGCGAGGAGAAGCTGAACGTGCTCGCCGGCGAGATCCGTGAGACCTACGGCGTGGAGACCAAGGTCGTGCGCGCCGACTTTAGCCAGCCCGACGCTGCCGAGACCGTCTTCGCCGCGACCGAGGGCCTGGACATGGGCTTCATGAGCTACGTGGCCTGCCTGCACAGCTTCGGCAAGATCCAGGACACTCCCTGGGAGAAGCACGAGGCCATGATCAACGTCAACGTCGTGACCTTCCTCAAGTGCTTCCACCACTACATGCGGATCTTTGCCGCCCAGGACCGCGGCGCCGTGATCAACGTCTCGTCGATGACCGGCATCAGCTCCAGCCCCTGGAACGGCCAGTACGGCGCGGGCAAGGCCTTCATCCTCAAGATGACCGAGGCCGTGGCCTGCGAGTGCGAGGGCACCGGTGTCGACGTCGAGGTCATCACCCTCGGCACCACCCTAACCCCCAGCCTGCTGTCCAACCTCCCCGGCGGCCCGCAGGGCGAGGCCGTCATGAAGATCGCCCTCACCCCCGAGGAGTGCGTCGACGAGGCCTTTGAGAAGCTGGGTAAGGAGCTCTCCGTCATCGCCGGCCAGCGCAACAAGGACTCCGTCCACGACTGGAAGGCCAACCACACCGAGGACGAGTACATCCGCTACATGGGCTCGTTCTACCGCGACTAGTGGCTGCCGCGGCGCGTGCGCGAGGGCACGTGCGGGTTCGCAGGTAGAGATGCGAGTGCGAGGGTTTCTTTGCGGGGGCGTGCGGATGCGGCGCCTGCGAGGGAACCCTCTTTTCGTGGGTGGGCGCGACGGTATCTCTGCGCTCATCGTCGAGGGCGACCTGCCCGGCTCCCTCGCGATCTCCCCGCACGGGACCCCGCGCCCCGGCATCCTCTGGACCGTGTCCCGCTTGTGCCCAGTGGCTCGGCCGATCCGGCCCTCAGGGTATCGGATTCCCGCATTCATCCGTACTTGTTCGGATGAATGCGGGAGGTGTTCGGATGAGGTTGATATTCAAGGTGTAGACCTTTTTCTTGGTACTCCTCAAATGCGGCAGGGTTTTCGAGTTTATAGATGCTAATATAACCCTGCTCTCGAAAGAGGGCTCAGTCCCGGCTGGTAAACCTGACGTTTGGCGTGGTGTGCGTGACACGCATAGCGGGCATGGCCGCGATAGAATTTTCCATGCGGAGGGGTTCGACCCCACAGCGCCCCGAGGGTTTCGGGGGGCGAACTGGCAGGCAGGGAACCGGGGTGCAGGCTGTCCAGAAGGAGGGGTGTAATGCCTCTTCTTCTTTTTTGCCACATCAATCTTCTGGCTTGATAGGTTTTTCGTGCGTGTGATTGGGTTGCGGAAGGGATTGGCATGAGAGTTGCGGAAATTGCGGAAAGGGTCGGTTGCGATCCTGAGTCTGCGTATGCGAAATTCGCCGACACACGTGAAGGCACACGCTTTCACAACATGCAGTGGCCCATTTTCGTCACCGACGAAAACTATCGCTCGTTTTGCAAGGCGCTGGCAGATTATGCCAACTCAGAGGAAGGCCCCCAAAGCAACGGCCGCCATGAATTGTTCCTGAGCGTGCACGAGCTGTTCGAAAAGGGCAACGAGATCGGCGGCGCCCCAAAAAAGCGCCACTACAACTTGGACAAATCGTTCATAGGCACGGACGAGGCAAATCTCATGCTGCTCAAAGCGGCGCATAAGGGAATGACCCAGCAAGCGATCGCCGCGTACCTGGGCTGCTCGCGCACGGCGGTGCAAAAACGCCTGAGCGCCCTGGCAGGCGGCGTGCGTTTTGGCGACTCCTACATCAAGGCCGAGCCGACAAGCCGCGGCGGCCTGAAGTCGACGGCTCACCCGATCTTCCTGCCGCTGCGATTGCATGAGGTGTACCTGATGCTGTCGGCATTAGGCGAGTTTCGAGCGGAACGGTCAGGCGGGGACCCAGAGCGCGTCTTGGCCGATGATCTCGCTGGCAGAATCTATTCCCAGCTGAGCGACTACGCCAAGGGCGGAATCGACAAAGCGTTGGATGAGCGAGGGGTTCGCCTCGCTGGGCTAAGGCCCGACTTCGACTCAAGCAAGGGCGTGGACGATTCGGATCGTATCGTTATGTATGAGAAGATGGGTCTCAATCTTAAAGTCGGGCTTGTAAATGGAGATGTGCTCGTCGGCTGCTTCGCGCACCACGCCGATCTTCAGAAATGCGTAAACGCCGCCGAAATAAGCAAAGACGGCAGCTATATCGTGTTTAAACTTTTGGATGGCAGATACTGGGCGGTCGACGATTCTCAAGTATTTAGCGTGGTGGCCGCATCCGGGAATTAAGTTGCGGCCAAGCCCCTCGCCCGCCCTCCCAGGCGGTGCTGCTGCGGCCGATTTCATGTTTGCTTACAGGCGAAACAGCCGCCCTTGCGTTTTTCTAAACGCAACCTCTTCGTGCGCTCGTAAAAAATCGAATCGATAAAAACTGGCAACAACCCTTCTGAACGGGTATCCTTTCGCAGGATGCGCCTCGAACAGCGCTTTCTGCCTGCGCGATTTCGTGCATGGCCGTCCTTTTCGTTCTATTTCTTAAAATGACAATCTCAGGTTTTCACGCCTTTTCGGCTTCAGACTGTATGCTGCAATCAGCTCGAGCGACCGAAGCCCATCACAACACCGAAAGGCGTGAACCATGAAGTACAACGAGAAGCGCAACAACGCCTCAGCCCGTCACCCCGAGACTGCACCCTCGATCATCAACTTCGCGTACGGTAGCAACCTTGATATCCATCAAGTTGAAACCCGCTGCCCCGGCGCGGTGCTGCTGGGCCAAGCGACCCTGAACGGCTATGAACTGGCGTTCGACACCGCCGGATACCTCACCATCACCAAGCGCGAGGGGTCGCATGTGCAAGGCGCGCTGTGGGCGCTCGATAGCTCTCACGTGGCGTCTCTCGACCGCTACGAAGGCATTGCATCTGGTTGTTACCGCAAGGAAACGGTGACCGTTGGGCGCGAAGGCGATGTGGTTCCCGCAACCCTTGAGGCGATGGTCTACATCTCTGAGCGCACCCCGCTGCGCAGGTACACCGAAAAGTACGATTACATCGACCGCGTGGTCGAAGCCGGCCGCGTGATGCAGCTTGATGAGGCAACCTTGGCGCAGATGTCCGACATGCGCGCCGACAGCCTGGACCGCTTGCGCGCGCAAGAAGAGTCGGCGGCGTATGGCGCAGCCAAGATCGACCTCCCCGCTGCACGCGAATACGCCGACTTCGTGTGCGGTGAAGGTCACCAGATCGCCGATTGCACATGCCGTTACACCGGTTACTACGCACGCCGTTTCCCCCGTGGCCTTCAGCAGCATGGACGCATCCTGCGCTCTAAGCGCTACCAGGTGATGGAAGCGAGTGAGGCCACCTTCTGCGGGTCTCACCGCATCTACTTGTCAATCAAGACCCCAGGCGAGTTCGGTTACAAGATCGACGTCCCCGAAGGGTTCCGCGCGGTGCGCAGCAGCGACCCCGCGCTGCGGGCAGACCTTAGCTACTCCCTTACGCTGGATGAGTTCGAAAGGCAGCGCAAAGCCCTGCTGCGCACCCTGCTCGACTGGTGCAACAGCCTGCCTGAGTTTGACGTGCACAACTTTAATCGCCCCTCTGGCCCGGCGTTCGACGCGCGCGAACACGTCGTAGGCACCCGCGTGCATGCGGAAACTCCGTACTTTGCATATGGCTTTGACATCAGCCATGACCGCATTGCTAAAAAACTTGAGAGCGGCCACCACGTTTATGCAGTCAAGGCGAAGCTCTATGGCTACACGCTGGCGTGCGACGCGAAGGGCCGTCCCACCATCACGCGCAAGGATGAGTCGTTTGTGGAAGGCGTGCTGTGGCATGGTCTCACGCGGGGTGAGGTCCAGGCGCTGGACAAAGCGAACGGCGTGCAGTACGGCACCTATGCAAAAGCCGGCGTTACGGTGAAGATTGAGGGCGAACCCACTGCGAGGGAAGAGAACGCATTCGTGTACATCTCTCAGCGAACCCCGCTTTCTGCAGTTACGAAAGACATCGAGGCGTTTGGCGCAATGCGCGACGAAGCCATCGCTCTGGAAATGGAGCGCGCCACCGTGGCGTGCATCGACGCCATTCTGCGTGCAAGCGGATGCCCCTGCGTGCAGCCCGAAGCCCCTGCGGCAGAAATCGCAGCCCTGGGCATCACAGAGCTCACGTCCGAGCAAACCATGAAGTGCATGCTGTTCGTGTGCCCGAAGTGCTTTAAGCCCTTGAGCGAATGCGAATGCGGCAAGCGCCCTGATCACCTGGTAGCGATCGACCACGAGCTGCAGCCCCATGTGCGCATACTGAACGATAAGGGTTATAAAACGCAGTTCTGCTGTGCCGGGCATGCAGACAGCGGTTGCCACGGTTACCTGAGCTTCGGACGCCGCTTCCGCGCACTAGAAGAGATATGCGGCGGTCAGCTGCCCAACGAGTCTCTTACGGAGGCGCCGCAACGCATTCGCAGCACGCGCCATGTAGCGCTGAACCTGCCCGGCGCCCCCGAAAGCTATGACGTGTACCTGGACAACAGGGGTTACGTCATTCGCTTTGAGCCGCGCCGCGGTGTGAGGCGTGAACAGTTCGTGCAAGACAAGCCCGCTATGTTGAGCGCATTGCTGCAGTGGTGCGAGTCTCTCCCGCAGCGCGAATAGCCTGCAAGCCGTCTGAACTGGTAAGAATCGCCAAGCGCGTGGGTCGATGTTCGAATCCTGACCCGCGACTTCCGAGCCCCCTTCTAGTCCCAAGCCCCGATCCTCAAGCCCTCAGCCCTGCCCCTCAATGCGCCCTTGAGCGTGCGCATGCGGCGTCTATGAAGTTCCTCCAGCGCTTCGGGGCGTTCTCGACGATGAAGTCGATGACGGTGGCGAGCTCGCCCTAGTCGAGCCCGCGCCGACGCACTCTCTTGAGGTCGCACGAGAATGACGGCGCGAACGCCGCCCTGAGCCGCACGCTCACGCCGTCGCCTAGGACTTCGCCGGCATGGCGGCCCAGATGGCGGACTCTGGGGCGATTACGCCGCAGGTGCCCGCAGCGATGGCCGGTGGCACCGTAGCGGTGTCGGCTTAATACCCGCGGCGTTAGCTTTTTGGAGCGCAGTGCCTTGTTTCGGCAGGCACGGAAGCCTTCCTCTCGCTGCCGAAAGAAATCGAAAAAGTATCGCGGCCCTTGGGCGGTGTCGGTGTTCCGTGCGAACGTGCGGGGAATTAGTGAAGCAGGGCGGGACAGTTGGCTTGGATGTCGTAGCCGCAGTAGCTAGGCACAGGTAGGTGATTTTCGCGTATGTAGAAAAATTTAGGCTAGATAGACTACAAATGTGGAATCAAAACGAATCAGTGAATTCAACAAATATGGAAAGAAAGTGAAGGGGGGATCCATTAAAACCGAGATTCTACAAAAGTGCAGGTAGAAGGGCGTGTCTTTATTGGCTAAAAAACAGCCGGTGATTCCCTGATGATTCCTGATAAAAAAAGGTCAGGCACTAGGTGCCTGACCTGCAAACTTCTGGTCGGGACGACTGGATTCGAACCAGCGACCCCTTGACCCCCAGTCAAGTGCGCTACCAAGCTGCGCCACGTCCCGAAGCTTTTGTTTGTTGCTCTGCTCTCGCTTGCAACAGGGAGTATAGTAACCCGAAACTTTGTCCTTGTGCAAGAACTTTTTTACAAATTTTGAAGCAAGTCTAAAATTGTATCTGCGAGCTGGGGTTTTGTTAGTACGGGAAGTTCTTGCGTGCCCGCTGTACTCACTATCCAGGCCTTGTTGGTATCGGTCCCAAAGCCCGAATCGGCGCGCGAGACATCGTTGGCGATAATGGCATCGCAACCCTTGCGCACGAGTTTGCGCTGCGCGTACTCCACGACGTTATCGGTCTCGGCCGCAAAGCCGATCACACGGCGATCGCCCTTTTGGCGTGAGAGTTCGGCCAGGATGTCAACGGTCTCGACGAGCTCAATTCGATCCAGGCGCTCGTTGGCCTTTTTGAGTTTATGGTCCGCCGGGGCCGCAGGCGTGTAGTCGGCGACGGCGGCGGCACAAATGGCCGCGTCGGCCGTCTGGAAGGCGCTCAGCGCAGCCTGGAGCATTTCCGCGGCGGTTTGTACGCGCACGCACGCTACACCGCGGGGAACGTCGAGCGATGTCGGTCCCAGCACGAGCGTGACGGCGGCACCGCGGCGCGCGGCCTCCCCCGCCAGGGCGATACCCATCTTGCCCGATGAACGGTTGCCAATGAAGCGCACGGGGTCGATCGGCTCGTGCGTGGGGCCGGCGGTGATCACGATGCGCTTGCCCACAAGGTCCTGAGGGGCGGGGTCGAGCAGCTTGCAGACGGCCTCGACGATGTCCTCTGGCTCGCTCATGCGTCCCGTGTCCACATCGCCGCAGGCAAGGTAGCCGCTACCCGGACCCACAACGTGAACGCCGCGCTCGCGCAGCGTGGTCATGTTGGCCTGCGTGGCCGGCGCCTTCCACATGCCATTGTTCATGGCCGGCGCGACCACGATAGGACGCGGCGTGGCAAGCAGCGTAGTGGAGATGAGGTCATCGGCGATGCCGTTGACCATCTTGGCGATGATATTGGCCGTCGCGGGCGCCACGACCACCAAGTCGGGCTCCTGCGCCAGCGAGATATGGTGGATGGGGTCGGAGGGGTCGTCGAACAGACCCACGGCGACCGGCTCGCCCGTGAGCGCGCGAAAGGTGAGCGGGCCCACAAACTCCGTGGCATGCTCGCTCATAACGACCTTGACGCGGGCGCCGCGCTTTTGCAGCAGGCGCACGATATTGCACGACTTATAGGCGGCGATCCCGCCGGTAATGCCCAACAGGATCGTTTTTCCCTCAAGTTGCATTGAATTGTCGGGTGCCGTCGTCATTGTTAGGCTTCCTTGTTGGGGAGCACGAGCAGGCGGTGGCAGTACGGGCAGTGCGTAATCTCACTACCGTCGTGGTTGAGGTCGCTCATGGACGACGCCTGCAGCGCGGTGTGGCAGACCGTGGGGATGTTGCCCTTGATGGTCTCGACGGCCAGGCCACGGAACTGCTTGAGCAGACGCTCGTAGTCGGTGAGCACGTCGGTCGGCAGCGTGGCGGCGAGCGCGGTGCGCTCCTTGGTGGCGGCATCAATCTGAGTCTGCAGGTCGGCGGCCTTGGCACGGGCGGCCTTGGTGTCGGCCTTCACGCCCTCCTCGAATTTGGCGATGATGGCCTGCGCGCGAGCCTCACGGTCGAGCGCCTCCTTGTGGGCGACAACGACATCCTTGCGGGTGTGCTCAATCTTGTCCAGACGCTTGGCCAGGGTGGCGAGCTCGTTTTCCAGATCCTGGACCTCGCGGTAGTCAGAGCCGTCGAAGTGGCGTTTCTTGGCGGCCTCGATGGCGTTGTTGGTCTGGATCTCGGTGGTGTTGAGATCGTCCAGCTCAATGTCGAGGTCCTTGCGCTGAGCATAGAGCTTGGTCATTTCGGACTTAAGCTTTACATAGGTTTTGCGCTTTGAGGCGAGCTCCTTGAGCTCCGGCATATTGGCAAGTTCGCTCTTGTTGCGGGCGAGCTCCAAATCGATCTGTTGCAGCTTGAGTAGCGTAGCGCCGGCGCTCATAAGTTCTCTCCTTTTGTCACAGTCCACCATTGGCAAGGGTTCAGTATTTTAATCGCATGACGGGGGTCGACCCCGGCGTCAACCGCAGAGTTCATCAAGATATCCACGAACGGCTCCTCGGAGCGGTCGTGGCCGAGCAAGATCACGCTCAGCCCGCGCAAGGCAAGATCTTGCGCCACGTGATAGCCTGCCTCGCCCGTCACGATGACATCCGCACCGGCGGCGATGGCAAGCTCGCCAAAGTCGCCGAGGGAGCCGCCCAGAATGGCGACGGTGCGGCACGGGCGCTCGGCATCGCCCCATACGCGTGGGTCGCTGCCAAAGGCCGTGGCAGCACGGGCGGCAAGATCGCGCAGCGTGCACGGGTCGTTGAGCGTTGCAAGTGCGCCCAGGCCGGTCGACTCGGGGTCGTCCACGTGCTCCAGCGAGCTATCGGGTACGGCGTTCAGCAGCTTGCATAGACAGGTACGTGCCTCGTGCGAGCGGTCCAGGTTGGTGTGGAGCGAGATAATGCTCACCCCGCAGCGGGCCGCCTCGTAGAGCGCCGCGCTGCACTGGGGGCGCGTTGCGCTGGGCGGGCAAAAAGACTCGGGCGCGTTGATATAGACGGGATGATGCGTGAGCAACACGTTGGCTCCGGCTTTCAAGGCGCGCTGCACGTTGTCCCTGGTAGCGTCAAGCGCGCAGGCAACGCCGCGGATCTCGTCGTCAGGGTCGCCAACGGATAGGCCTACGTGGTCCCAGGGCTCGGCGTCCGTCTTGGGATAGCGTGCCAGAAGGGCGCGCTCGAGCTCGGCGACGATCATGCGGCACCTACAATCGAGAGCAGCGTCTGGGCAAAGTCGTCCAGATCGCTTGGATTCACGCGGTCATCGAAGGAGATGCGCAGCGCGCCCAGCGCCTGCTCGCGACCAATGCCCATGGCGCTGAGCACGTGGCTCGGGTCCATGCTGCCGCTCGAGCAAGCCGATCCGGCCGAAACCTCAAAGCCGGCGGCGTCGAGCTTGATGATGAGCTCCTCGGAGTCCATGCCGTCAATATAGATCGATACCATGCCGGGCAGACGGTCGGCCTGCGTGTAGTCGCCCATGGTGGCGTGAATGCGTGGATGGGCCGTAAGCGTGGCGTAGAGCTTGTCGGAAAGGGCTTGCAGCTTCTCGCGCTCCTGAGCCACATGGGGCGCCAGAGACGAGGCGGCAGCGGCAAAGGCCAGCTGCGTGCGCAGGTCCTGCGTGCCGGCACGACGTCCGGCTTCCTGTCCTCCGCCAAAGATGCGAGGGCGCAGCGGCGTGCGGGTCTTAACGTAGAGCGCGCCGGATGCCACAGGACCGCCAATCTTGTGTGCTGCAACGGTCATGGCATCGACGCCCAGCTCGGTCACATCGAGCGGAATATGCAGATAGCCCTGGATGGCATCGGTGTGGAACAGGGCGCCCGCGGTATGCGCAGCCGCGGCAAGCTCGCGGATGGGCTGTACCACACCGGTCTCGTTGTTGGCGGCCATGATGCTCACGAGCGCGACGTCGTCGCCCAACAAGTCGCTCAGCGCGGCAGGCTCGATGTAGCCCGCACGGCAGGGCTGCACCAGGTCGACGGTAAAGCCCGCGGCTCGCAGCAGCGGTAGGTTGTCCAGAATCGAATCGTGCTCGATCGCAGACACGATCACACGGCTGCGCTTACGATCGCGCTGACGAGCACCCTCGGCAAGTCCGAGGAGCGCCAGCTGGTTGGCCTCGGTACCGCCGTTGGTTAGGATGATCTCGGACGGGCGAACGCGCGCGCCAAAGCTGCGGGCGATCTCGCGGCGTGCAACCTCCAGACGTGCGGCAGCCTTGCGGCCGAGCGAGTGCAGCGAGTTGGGGTTGACGCCTGCAAGCTCGCTTTCGTCGTACTCGCGCTGCGCAAGGAGCGCCTCGGCGCGCATGGGCGTCGAGGCGGCATAGTCAAGATTCACGGGTATGCGGTTTTGACCTGCGGTCATAAGGGTTTATGCCTCCTGTGCGGCCTCGTTGCCCAGCTTCTGCAGCAGTGCAACCTCGGCGGCGGGATCTTCGGACTTAAATACGGCGGAGCCGGCTACCAGGACATCGGCACCGGCCTTGACGACCTCGGCGATGTTTTTGGAAGAGATGCCGCCGTCGACCTCGATCATGGGCGACACACCGTGGCGTTCGCACATGGCCTTGAGCTCGTGGAGCTTATGCAGCGTGCCCGGGATAAAGCTCTGGCCGCCAAAGCCGGGGTTCACGCTCATGAGCAGCACCATGTCGACGACCTCGATGATGCTCTCGAGCACGCAGACGGGCGTGGCGGGGTTGAGCACCACGCCGGCCTTGACGCCGCGCTGCTGCAGATGCGTGAGCGTGCGGTGCAGGTGCGTGGAGGCCTCGTAGTGCACGGTGATCATATCGGCGCCGGCGTCGGCATACCAATCGACGGTCTCGTCGGGGTTCGACACCATCAGGTGCGCGTCGACCGGCACCTTGGTGGAGCGCTTGACGGCCTTGAGGATTTCGACGCCAAAGGTGAGGTTGCCGGTAAAGTGACCGTCCATGACGTCGAAGTGCACATAGTCGGCACCGGCGATCTTGTCGAGCTCGCCCTTGAGGTTGGCCATGTCAGCCGAAAGGACGGACGGAGCGATTTTGATGGAACCCATGGTAGTAGCCTTTCTGCGCTAGTCGGTGAGTCCGTAGAACTCTTGAGAGGGGACGCGGTCGGTAAGGATCTCGAGCGCCCTATCCAAAGTAACACCGTTGTAGAGCGTTTGCTCCACGGCAAAGGTGAGCGGAATGTCTACGCCCAGCGAACGGGCGAGCTCGCTCACGCTGCGGGCGGCGACGGCGCCCTCGACCACCATATGCGTGCGCGCCTGGTACTCGTCGAGCGATACGCCGTGGGCAAACTCGTAGCCGAAGGTGCGGTTGCGCGAATGCTCGGAGGTGCAGGTGGCAATAAGGTCACCCATGCCGGCAAGACCCATGCACGTCATGGCCTGGCCGCCGCGGGCATGCACCAGTCGGCTGATCTCTGCCAGGCCGCGCGTCATGATAAGGGCGAGCGTGTTGTCGCCCGCGCCGGTACCGGCGGAAATACCGCACACGATGGCGATGACGTTTTTCATGGCGCCGCAAACCTCGACGCCGGTCATGTCCTGCGACAGATAGATGCGGAAGGCCGTGGATAGGAGCAGGTCCTTAAAGGTCTCCCCTACCTGCGAGTCTTTGCTGGCGATGACGGCGGCGGAAAGTCCGCCGCGGCATATCTCCTCGGCATGGTTGGGGCCCGAGAGCGCCGCCACACGTGCCTCGTTGCCGATCTCGCTGGCGATGACCTCGCTCATGAGCATGCCGGACTCGGGCTCAATGCCCTTGGTAAGGCAGAGCACCGAGGTGTCGGCGGCGATAAAGGGTGCCGCCTGGTGGCAGACGCCACGCAGGTGCGTCGAAGGCACGGCAAAGATGATCGCATCGGCACCGTCGAGCGCCTGGGCCAGGTCCGTCGTGGCGACAACGTTTTCCGGCAGCACGTAGTCCACCAGATAGCGCGGGTTGCGGTGCTCGCCGTTAATACCGGCGGCCGTCTGCTCGCTGTGGGCCCACATGGTCACGCGCTCGGCTCGCGCGGCGGCAAGGCCGGCGACGGCGGTTCCCCAGGAGCCGGAGCCAATCAGCGCAACATTCATGACGCTCTCCTACTTATCGTCGGGCTCGGTGACGCGCTTGGTAAACGAGAGCTTGGATTCCTTACCCGTCATGAGCTTTTTGATGTTCGCGCGATGAGCCCACACCACGGTGATGCCGATCATCGCCATGCAAAACTTGAGGCCCAGGCTGCTGTACGGAAAGACCGCGCAGGCGGCGATGGGAAGACCGATGGCCGCGGCAAGCGAGCCCACCGACACATACTTGGTGATGGCGACGGCCACGACAAACATGCCCAGAAGCGAAAGTCCGATGGGCCAGTACCAGGCCAGTATGACGCCCAGCCCCACGGCGATGCCCTTGCCGCCACGGAAGTTGAGGTAGGGCGAGAAGATGTGTCCCCACACGGCAGCCAGGCAAATGACACCGAGCATCCAGTCGCCGGCGGCACCGGGAGCCATGATGCTCACCGGGAAGCCATAGCCCACGCTCGCGATGAGCGGACGCGCGATAAGGACGCAGATGGCGCCCTTCAAGCAGTCGAGCAGCAGCGTGAGCGCGGCGACCTTGGGGCCGGCTACGCGCAGGGCGTTGGTGGTGCCGATGTTGCCGGAGCCCGCCTTGCGAATATCCGTGTGGTTGAACACACGGCCCAGGATCAGGCCAAACGGAATCGCTCCGATAAAGAACGAGACCACGGCGCAGATGGCGGTCAGCAGAATCGGATTATGCATCCTTTTGCTCCTTCTTCCTAAAGAAGAGTCGAATGGGCGTGCCGGAAAAGTCGAAGGTCGAGCGCATACGGTTCTCCACATAGCGCTGGTAGGTGTCGTTGACAAGGTCGCTATGGTTGACGAAGAACGTAAACGTCGGCGGGTTGACGCCCGTCTGGGTCACGTAGTGCATGCGCAGGCGGCGCTTGCCGTCCACCACGGTGTGGCCAAACTCGCGTAGGTCGGTAAGGAAGGTGTTGAGGCGCGAGGTGGTGATCTTTTGCGATCGCGTCTTCTCGGCGGCGTCGACCATCGCCCAGATCTTCTCGACGCTGCGGCCGGTCAGGGCCGAGATGCGCAGGTACTGGGCCCAGGGAGCCATGACGCCCAGACGGCGGTCGACGGTCTCCATGCAGGCCTCGCGCTTGCGGTCGTCGTCGAGCAGATCCCACTTGTTGAGCAGAACGACGATGGCGCAGCCGCGTTCGATGGCCAAGCCCATGACCTTCTGGTCCTGCTCGGTAACGCCCACGGAGGCGTCGACGACGAGCAGTGCCACGTCAGCACGGTCGATGGCGCGCAGGCCGCGGACCATGGAGTAGTACTCGATGTTCTCGTACACGGTGCTCTTCTTGCGAATACCCGCGGTGTCGACCATGCGGTAGTGCTTGCCGTTGCGCTCCACTACGGTGTCGATGGCGTCGCGCGTCGTGCCGGCAATGTTTGACACGATAGAGCGGTCGGCGCCCAGGATGCGGTTGAACAGCGAGGACTTACCGGCGTTGGGGCGGCCGATGATGGCGACGTTTAGCGCGTCGGGGAACTCGTCGGCGACCTCGTCCTCCTCCTCGGGCAACAGGGCAACGATGTCGTCGAGCAGGTCGCCCGTGCCGTGGCCGTGCAGGGCCGAGAGCGGCGTTGGCTCGCCGATGCCGAGCGAATAAAACTCCCAGATGCTGTCGTTTTCGCGATCGGGGTTGTCGAGCTTGTTCACCAGCAAAAAGACCGGCTTGTCGCAGCGCTTGAGCATGCGGGCGACCGACTCGTCCTCCTCGGTGACGCCGGTGCGGCCGTCGACCACAAACAGGATGACAGCGGCTTCCTCGGCGGCGGCGAGGGCCTGGTCGCGGATGGACGTGGCAAAGACGTCATCGCTCTTGAGCGGCTCGATGCCACCCGTGTCGACGATGGTGAACTCGCGGCCGTTCCAATCGGCCGTGTGGTAGGAGCGGTCGCGCGTTACGCCGCGGGACTCATGGACGATGGCGTCCGAGGTCTGGGCCAGGCGGTTAACGAGCGTGGACTTGCCCACGTTGGGGCGTCCGACGACGGCGACGATAGGTTTCATCTGCACTCCTTTAATGGGTAGGGTCAGTGGAAATGTTAGAGCCTGCGGGTACAATGCCAAGGATATGCTCCAGGGTATCGAGCAGCTCATGCGGCATGGTCGATACCACATGAACCTCGGCGCCGCGAGCTTCAAGGCTTGCGAGTAAATCGTCACGATGATACTCGTCAAGCGTCATGCCGTCAGCGTTGAACATGAGCTTAGGCACAAAGAGCATAACCCCCGAGAGGTCCTGCGGCAGCTGCTCCAGAATGTCGCAGGCGACGATGAGGCCGGTCACGTCCACATTGCCGCCAAAGTAACGGTTTTCGATAGCGGTGACGGTGCCGGCAAGGCCCCGTGGCGACTCCACAAAGCGCGCCACGGTGTCGCGCGCGCTGGCGCCGGAGAGGCACAGGAGGCGCTGGTTGCGCCCGGCGATGCCAGCGCGGACGCGGGCCAGACGCTCGGCGTCGGCGGCAAGCACGTCGTCGGTCTCGTCCAGATACGAGCGGATCATACCGATGCCGTCGTAATACTGCGGGTAGCCGTCGTAAAAATCGGCCTGGGGTGGCTCGATGCCGGCGTCCAGATAGAACTCGTCGCTCATCTGGAAGGTGTGGCGGCCAAAGCGCTTGTAGGCACGATCCTGGAAGGGACGGATCATGGCAATGGTTTCGCGCGCGAGCTCAGGTTTGTCGCTGTATGACCAGGTAAAGCGCCTCTGGTGCTTGGTAAAACCGAGCGGCACAATGCCCAGGCTCGTGATCTGCTCGTGTTCCTCGCAAAAGCGTAGGGTCTTTTGCAGCTCCTCGCCGTCGTTCATGCCGGGGCACAAAACGATCTGCGCGTGAATCTCGATGCCGGCGGCCATGATGGTCTCGAGCACGTCCATGCCGCGCTGGGCGTTGCGACCCATCATGCGTCGGCGGACGTCGGGGCTTACGGCATGGACCGACACGTTCATGGGGCTCATGTTGCGTTGGATAACGTTTTGCACGTCCTCGTCGGAAAGGTTCGTGAGCGTGACAAAGTTGCCCTGTAAAAAGCTCAAGCGGTAGTCGTCATCGCGAATATAGAGCGTGGAGCGGCCGCCCTTGGGCAGCATGGTCATAAAGCAGAATACGCAGGCGTTCACACAGGTACGCATGCCGTCGAAGATGGGGCCGTCGAACTCAAGGCCCCAGTCCTCGCCGGGAAAGCGGTCAAGCTTCACGGGGGTGACGGTGCCGTCGCGCGGGTCGAGAACCTCTAGGTCGACGGTGTCCTCGTCGGCCTCCCAGAGCCACACGATCATATCGGTCAGCTGCTCGCCGTTGACCGTGAGCACGCGCATGCCCGGCTCGATACCCACATCCCATGCGGGCGATTCGGGACGCACATTCTTTACGAGCGCGCCCTCACCCGGCTCGGGGTCGCGGCTGCGCCCGTAATCGGCCACCTCGGCGGCGTATGCGGGTACGGTCTGGTCCATGATTAGCGACAAAGCTCCTTGATGCGCGCAACGGCGCGTTCGATGTGTTCTTGCGGAGTTGAGGCTCCGGCGGTGATGCCGATGCGGCGCGCGTTGGCAAACCATGCGGCCTCAAGCTCGGATGCTTCCTCGATGTGATGGGTGTGCTCGCAGACATCGGCACAAATCTGTGCCAGGCGGCGCGTATTGCCCGAATTTTTGCCGCCCACGACGACCATGCAGTCGCAGCGGTTGGCAAGGGCTGCGGCCGCCTGCTGGCGCTCGCTCGTGGCAGCGCAGATGGTGTTGATCACACGCAGCTCCTGCACGCGCGGGGTGATGGAGGCCACTACCTCGGCCAAGTTCTGCGCGGTTTGGGTGGTCTGCACAACCAGGCCCACCTTGCCCTTGAGCGGCAGCGCGTCCGCATCGGCGGCGCAACTCACGACCTGCGCGTCATCGCCGGCGTGGCCCAGGATGCCCTCAACCTCGGGGTGGCCCGGCTCGCCCACGACGATCACACGGTAGCCCTCGCGCACCAGGCGCTCGGCCGCCACATGGACCTTCTTGACGTAGGGGCAGGTGGCATCGACCACGGTAAGGCCGCGTTCGCGAGCAGCCTCGATTACCTGCGGCACCACGCCGTGCGCGCGAATGACCACGGTGCCCGATGCGGCGTCGTCCAAGGTGTCTGCCAGATCAACGCCTGCCTCGGCGAGCTCGCGCACCACGATGGGGTTATGGATGAGCGGACCCAGCGTGTGGACCTGAGCGCTCTCCCCTGCCTGCGGCGCGGCGGCCAGGGCCATATCGAGTGCGCGCTGCACGCCGTAGCAGGTGCCGGCATGCGCTGCGATTTCGATGGTGGGGGCGTCTGCCTTGCCGGACGCAGTCGCGGCGGTATTCATGACGATCTCGCCCATGGCTAGAACCTGCCGGGGTGCTCGGCACACAGGTCGTCGCGCATGGCGTAGACACGGCTCATGGCCTCGGACTCAAACCATGCCAGGCGTTCCTTGCGCTTGAGCTCGGCCGGTGCATCGGATAGCGAGATGGCCTTGCCTGCACGGATCCAGCACTTTTTGGGGCGCATAAGCTTTTTGCCCGCAGGCGTGATATCGGACCAGCCGCAGATGGCGAGCGGGTTGACGGGTGCCTTGCCCATCTGGGCAATGAGCGCAAAGCCGCCGTGGACCTCGGGCTTGATCTCGCGCGAGCGGATGCGCGTGCCCTCGGGGAAGATCAGGACGTCCTCGCCGCGCTGCAGTGCATGCTGGGCGGCGCGCAGGCACTTCATGTCGGCGGTGCCGCGCTCGACGGGAATGCCGCCCACGCGGCTAAAGGCCCAGCGCACGATCCTGCTCTTGGCAAACTCGGACTTAAAAATGGGGCGAATGCGGCGGCCGCCAAAGAATAGCGCCGTCTCTACAGCCAGGAGCTCGGCCATCGAGGTGTGGTTGCAGATGACCACGCTGCCGCGGCCTTCCTGACGCTCAAACAGCAGGTCGCTGTCCTCTACCTTCCAGCGCCACATGAGCTTGGAGAAGACCCACAGGATGCCCATGACCACGAAGACGGTGCCGCGGATGAGCACGGGGAACTCGGCATAAGGCGCGTTGTAGTAATCCTCGGGCGTCTGCTTAAACAGGCGCATGAGCTACCTCCTTTGGTTGATGAGGTCCTCGATTATCGAGACGACCTCGTCGATGGTATGTGCGGTGGAGTCGACATGCACGGCGTCCTCGGCGGGCACGAGCGGCGCGACCTCGCGGCTGCTGTCGAGCTTGTCGCGCTGCTTGAGGGCGTCGAGGGTCTCGTCGACCTCGGCCTCGAGCTGCTCTTCGGTGAGCGGCTGGGCATCGTTTTGGTGGCGCTGCAGCACGCGGCGACGGGCGCGCTCGCGCGGATCGGCGGTCAGAAAGACCTTGACCTGCGCGTTGGGGAACACGACGGTGCCGATGTCGCGGCCCTCGGCCACGATATCGCGGTCCTCGGCGGCGCGGCGCTGATGGATGAGCATGGCGGCGCGTACGCCCGGGTAGGCCGAGACCTTGGAGACGTTGGCGTCCACCTGCGGGGTGCGAATGGCAGCCGAGGCGTCCGCACCGTCGATGGTCAGGCGCGTGTCCTCGCCGGTGCCGTTGGTAAAGCGAATCTCGATCTGCTCGGCGAGGGCATCGATGGCAGCCTCGTCGTCCAGATCGATGCCGCGGTCGAGCGCGGCGAAGGTGACGGCGCGATACATGGCGCCCGTGTCGAGCTTGTTAAAGCCCAGCTGGCGGGCAATCTCCTTGGCGATGGTGGACTTGCCGGATCCGGCGGGGCCGTCGATGGCGACGATCATGCAATGCTTCCTTTCGGTGGTTGACGTGCTGGTATGGGACGCGGGCGCTGTGGCTTGGCGGACTGGCTAGCCCGTGTAGCGCTCGCGGTAGGTGTTGCGCTTGGGCGCGGAGCCGTGGCTGCCGTGGTGACGCGTGCGGCTCGCGGTGTTGGTCGCCGGCGCAGCGCCGCGCTTGGCGCCTGCCTGCTTGGGCGGGATGCCGCCGGCCTTGAGGATCTGTACCTCGCGGTCGGTGAGCTCGCGCCACGAGCCCTTGGCCACGTCCTTGAGCTCCAGGCCGGCAAAGTTGCAGCGGTGCAGGCGGATCACCGGGTGGTGGATCTTGCTCAACATGCGCTTGACCTGGTTCTTACGCCCCTCGCGGATGATGACCTCCACGGCGGTGGTGCCAGGCTTCACACCCTGCGGAGCCACGGCCTCGGCCTCGCGCGCGGTAATGACGCGGCAGATCGCCGGCTGGCACAGGCCGTCGTCGAGCTCGATGCCGCGGCGCAGCGGTTCCAAGTCGCGATCGGTCAGATGGCCGTCCACGAGCGCCTGGTAGGTCTTGTAGACGTGCTTGCTGGGGTGCAGCAGGTCCTGCGACAGGTCGCCGTCGGTGGTAAAGAGCAAAAGGCCCGTGGTGTCGCGGTCCAGGCGACCCACCGGGAACAGGCCCGGAAAGCGGTCGCGCGGGACAAGGTCGGCCACGCAGGGGCGCTCCTGCGGATCGCTCATGGTGGTGAGGTAGCCGGTCGGCTTGTAGAGCATCAGGTACACGGCGCCCTGGTTGAGCTTGACGGGCATGCCGTCAACCTCGATATGGTCGCGGTCCACATCGACCTTGGTGCCCAGTTCGGTCGCGACCTGGCCGTTGACAGTCACGCGGCCGGCGGTCATCAGGTCCTCCGAGCCGCGGCGGCTCGCCACGCCCGCGCGCGCCAAAAAGCGCTGCAGGCGCATGGTGTGCGGGTAGACGGGCTGGGGGTCGATCGCGGGCGCGCCCGTGGCGCCAGCGGTACGCGTCTCCCCTGCCTCGCTAGTCCTCGTCATGCGTATCCTCCGCAGCGTCGTCGGTGGCAAGTGTTTCCTCGCCACCGACTGCCTCGAAATCCTCAACATCGGTATCCAGCAGCTCGCGCTCTTCGTCTAGGTCCTCGACCTGCTCCTCGAGCGTAGACTGAATGCTGCGGCCGCTCAGGCGCTCGCGGATAAACTGGCGCGACTGCTCGTCGGGGGCAAACTGCTCCAGATCGGGCAGGTCGCGGGTGGAGCGCAGACCAAACTTCTCCAAAAAGGCGTTGGTCGTGCCGTAAATGATGGCCTGACCGCGCTGGGGGTCGCGACCGAGCTCGCGCACCAGACCCTTGTCAACGAGCGACGCGATGACGCCGTCGGAGTTGACGCCGCGGATGCCCTTGACCACCTCGCGCGTAACGGGCTGGTGGTAGGCGATGACGGCCAGGGTCTCGAGTGCCGCCTGCGACAGTTTTTGCGTATCCCAGCTCAGCACATAAGCTTCGACCACATCGTGGTAGGCGGGATGCGTAAACAGGCGCCAGCCGCCGGCGACCTCGCGCAGCTGAAAGCCGCGGTTGGCCTCCTCGTACTCAACTTTGAGCTCGGCCAAAAGCGACGCGCACTCGCCCGGGGCGATATCCAGCGCATCTGCCAGCGCGGGCGCACTGACGGGATCGCTCGAAACCAGCAGGAGCGCCTCCAAGGCGCCTTTGAGGCTGTTTGCCTCTAGCGTAGAAAAGGTTGACATGGTTGCCGCTCCTATTCGGTGAGCTCGGGGCCCTCGCCGGGCACGTATGCCTCGGCGCCCTCGACGCGGTTGATGCGGATGGTTCCAAAGATCTCGTCCTGGCTCAGGGTGAGCGAGCCTCGCTTGGCGAGTTCGAGCATGGCCAGGAAGGTGACGACGAGCTGCTCGGTGGTGGCGTCGCCATCCAGCAGCTCGCGGAAGGTGCAAGTTTGGTGCGCCATGGTAAAGCGGTCGACCGAGGCCACCGTCAGGTCGAGCGGCACGCGATGCGGCGCCACGTGCTCGGCCTCCAGCAGGAAGGTCTGGCGCTTGCCGTCCAGGTCGGCGCAGATGACGGCGAGGCCGCGCAGCGTGATACCGGCCAGGTAGTCGGGCATAAGGCCCAAGAACTCGGGGTCGGGGCCGGCCACGCGCGGATGCATGCGGCTTTCGGCCTGCATGCGCGCGCCAAGGGCCGCCGCCGCGCCCTTAAACTGCTTGTAGGCGATCAGGCGCTGGATCAGGACCTCGCGCAGGGCGTCGCCGTCGAGTGCGCTGAGTTCCTCGAGGTCTTCGTCAATCTCGTCATCGTCGTCGGCTTTGTGCGGGGCCTCCTGGGGCACCAGCGAGGCGGCCTTGATGTCCAAAAGGGTTGCCGCCACCAGCAGAAAGTCGCTCGCCACGTCCAGGTCCAGCGCCTCAATACGCTCGACCTCGGCCAGGTACTGCTCGGCCACCTCGCTGATAGAGATGGCGCCGATATCAACTTTTTGGCGGGTTACCAACTGCAGCAGCAGGTCGAACGGTCCGCTGTAGACCTGCGTCGACACGCGATACGACATCTTCGACCTCCTTTGACGGCGCCTTCGCGGCGCGGTTTGGGTGCATGTTGCGACCGTTTTGCACGGTCGACCTGTAAGTTTACCCTAGATGCCGGCGATTGCGAAGTTGAGCAGCTGCTCCGCCAGCGGATACACGGTAACGTCGAAATACCGGCCGATCACATCGATGCCGGTCCACATAGGCAGCAGGTACAGCACGATGATAAGGATCGGCATGGCGTACTGCTGCAGTTGGTAGTAGTTGGCGAGTGCCTTGCCTTTGAGAAACGGCACGATGATCGACGAGCCGTCGAGCGGCGGGATCGGGATGAGGTTAAAAAACGCGAGCGACAGGTTGACCACGATAAAGGTGGCGCCAAAGTTCATGATTTGGGACGCTACGGCAAAGGACATGCTGGTGTAGAGGTTGCCGTATGCTGCGTGCATGATGGCGGCCGCAAGGCACGCCAGTGCGATGTTCGATGCGGGACCGGCCGCGCTCACCAAGACCTCGTCGCGCTTGGGGTGCTTGAGGTTGTTGAGGTAGACGGGCACGGGCTTGGCGAAGGCGAACACCGGGCCACCGGCCGCGAGCATGAGCAGCGGCAGGATGATGGTGCCAAACGGGTCGATATGGTTGAGCGGGTTGAGCGAGACGCGGCCGCGCGAACGGGCCGTCTTGTCGCCGAGCGCCCAGGCCGCGGCGGCGTGCGCGCTCTCGTGGATGACGATGCCCACGATGACGGCGACGGCGCTGGCAAGCAGGTTCATGAGGTAGCTACTGGACATGGCACTCCCCTAGCGGACGCGGCGCGAGGCGCGCGTGAGCAGGTAGTCGGCCACAAACAGGATGAGGGCCACGATGGCGTAATCCAGGCGGAACACACCGCCAAAGGGCGATGTGATGACGCCGTAGCCGGCGATGGCGCTCGGCAGCGCGCGCGAAAGCTCAACGACAAAGCCCACGATCTGCAGCTTGGCGGTGAGGCCGCTAAAGCACAGCAGCACAGTCATCGCGCTCATAAAGATGCCGCAGATGCGGCACGCGATGGCGATGATGCTCATCGCCACGGCAGCGGCCTTACGAGAGTTCACGCGCGGTCTCCTCTTCGATCTGGGTGGAAAGCTCGAGCCATTCGTCCTCGAGCTTGGGCAGCTCTTGCTTAAGCCCGTTATATTCCCCCAGGGCGGCGTTGAACTTATCCTGATCGGCATAAAGCTCTTCGCTTGCCATCAATTCCATAAGCTCGTCATAGCGGGCGCGCTTTTTGTCGAGCTCGGCCTCGATCTTCTTGAGCTGGTTGCGCACGCCCTTGAGCTTTTTGTTGAGCGCGGCGCGGGCCTGGGCCTCGGCACGCTTTTGCTCCTTGGTCTTTTTGCCCTCGGCCGGCTTGGGGGCCGCAGCGGGGGTATTGGCCTGGGCGGCGCTGGCTTTGGTGAGCTTGGCCGCGGAAGGTGTGCTCTCCGTGGACGCCTCGGCGGCGGCGCGGGCCGCGAGATCCTCGCGCTTGTAGAGGTAGTAGTCGTAGTCGCCGTCATAGACCGTGACCTTGCCATCGCGGATATCGATCACGCGGTTGGCCACGGCTCGCACCAGGTGCTCGTCGTGACTGATCAGCACGATGGTGCCGGGGAAGTTTTGCAGGGCGTTCTCGAGCATGTCCACCGAGTCGATGTCCAGGTGGTTAGTGGGCTCGTCCAGGCACAGAAGCGCCTCGGGGGCCACGAGCATCTTAGCCAGGGCCAGACGCGCCTTTTCGCCGCCGGAAAGAACGCGGACCTGCTTTTCGATAGAATCGTTGTCACTAAACAGGAAGGCGCCCAGTAGGCTGCGCTGCTGCGGCACGGTCCACTTGGGCGTGACGGTGTCGATTTCTTGCAGGACGGTGTTGGACTCGGTCATGCCTTCGAGCGCGTGCTGGGCGTAATAGGCAACGCCCACGTTGGTACCCAGGTCGCGCGTGCCGGTAGTGGGCGGCTCCAGGCCGGCGATGATCTTCATGAGGGTGGACTTGCCGGCGCCGTTAGGGCCGACGAGCGCCACGTGCTCGCCGCGGTAGAGTTTGAGGTCGATATCGCTATAGATGTGCTTGTTGCCGTAGGACTTGGACACGCCCTCCAGACCCACGACCATGTCGCCGGAGCGCGGCGGGTCGGGGAACTTAAAGTCGATGTGCTTGTGGCCCTCGGGCAGGATGACGAGCTCCTTTTTGATCTGCTCGATCTTGCGGATGCGCTCCTGCGCCTGGGCGGCTTTGGTGGGCTTGTAGCGGAACTTGTCGACGAAAACCTGCATGTGGGCGATGTCGCGCTCCTGGGCGGCACGCTTGGCGCGCATCTGCTCCAGGTTGTCCTCGCGCTGCTTGAGGTAGCTGCTGTAGTTGCCGGTGTAGGTGGTCACGCGGCGGTTCTCGAGCGCGGCGACGTGGTCGACGCAGGCGTCCATAAAGGCGCGGTCGTGGCTGACGATGAGCACGGCGCCGTCGTAGTTGGCGATAAAGCCGCGCAACCACTGGACGCTTTCGAGGTCCAGGTGGTTGGTGGGCTCGTCCAGAAGCAGCAGGTCGGGATGGCGCAGGAAGAGCTTGGCCAGCGCGATGCGCATCTGCCAGCCGCCCGAGAACTCGGAACACGGGCGCTCAAAGTCGGTGACCTTAAAGCCCAGACCGGACAGGATCTTACGGGCATTGCTCTCGAGCTCGTAGCCGCCCAAGTGCTCAAAGCGGTCCTGGACCTGGCCGTACTCGTTAAGGAGCGCGTCGACGTCCTTGCCCTGCTCAGAGAGCTCGGTGATCTGGGCCTGCAGCTCGTTGGCGCGCTCGCCCATGCGTCGGATTTCCTTGGCGGCGGCCATGACCTCGGCGAGGATGGTCGTATCCTTGTGCTCCAGGTTGGTTTCCTGCTCGAGGTAGCCCACCTGACAGTCCTTGGAGTACTGGACCTGGCCGGCGTCGGGGCTGTCGATACCCATGATGATTTTGAGCATGGTGGTTTTGCCGGCGCCGTTGGGTCCCACGAGCGCAAAGCGTTCGCCGGGGTTGATCTGGAAGGACGCGCCGCTAAAGAGGACGCGCGCGCCGAAGCTTTTTTCGATCTTGTCGACCAGGAGGATCATGGTGCCGCCTTTGACCTTGTGTGCCTATATGAAAAAAGGCCCCAACTTGCGTTGGAGCCTCATTCAATGTTCGGGTGGAGACGAGGGGGATCGAACCCCTGACCTCTTGACTGCCAGTCAAGCGCTCTCCCAGCTGAGCTACGCCCCCGTGCGAAGAAGTACTATACGGGAACTCCCCCGCCGATGCAAGGACAATTTCGGAAAAATCTTTCGGCGGCGGGGCCGGGGATGCGGGACGGGCTCGTGAGCGAGGGGCCCGCGACGCCCGATCCGGCCCGCGGGGGCGTTGCCGCCGCCCCCTCTCCGGCGCCCTTGGGACATCTCGAGTCCCGCCGACCGCCGTTTTTTCGCTTCCGCGGCGCGGGCCGCCACCCGCCCAACGGCCATCCTGCCGCAACCAGGCCCATTATCGGGTCCAATCGCGCCCCCGCCCACCCGGCGATCTCAAAACCATGCCGGTTTACGGGGCCAGGCCGGGAACCCTCGGGCATGCCGTAATCGGTAAAATCAAAACCGCAGGTAGACGACTTGCGAATTTCGTGAGATGCAGGGTATGGACGGCCGGTCCGGGTCCAGCCCCGTAATCCGGAATGGTTTTGAAATGGCACCAGTTCGCCGATGGTTAACTCTATTTGCAGTCTTGGGATAATGGCTTGAACAATTCCCATCCAGTGATATGTCTTGTGATGCATCTTGATTGTCAGGGAATACCGGGTGTTAAAAACATGGCTTGATCGTGCGTTGTGCGACATGCTTGTGCATGGTAGTATTTCAAATCGTGATTTAACCCGATGGGAAATGAATTTCCATTGTTGAAATTATTATCACAGTACATAAGGGCTCTTGGCGCAACGGTTAGCGCAGGGGACTCATAATCCCTGGGTTCTGGGTTCGAATCCCGGAGGGCCCACCAGAGTATTTCGAGGCCGGGCAACACGCCTGGCCTCTTTACATTGCGTTGACGCCTTATTTTGGCCTGCAATGGCGTAGGGCGTTAATTTCATTCATATTTGCAATTTAGGATGGATTTACTTCAACAGCCACTAAGTAAAGACAAACTGTAAGACGATTGATATGAAAAAAGGCCCCAACTTGCGTTGGAGCCTCATTCAATGCTCGGGTGGAGACGAGGGGAATCGAACCCCTGACCTCTTGACTGCCAGTCAAGCGCTCTCCCAGCTGAGCTACGCCCCCGTGCGAAGAAGTACTATACGGGAACTCCCCCGCCGATGCAAGGACAATCTCGGAAAAATCTTTCGGCGGCGGGGCCGGGGATGCGGTACGGGCTCGGGAGCGAGTGGCCCGCGGGCCGGATCGGGCCCGCGGGGCGCGCCCCGCGGGCGGCGGCGTGGCCGCCCCCCCCTCTCCGGCGCCCTTGGGATATCTCGAGTCCCGCCGGCCGCCGTTTTTTCGCTTCCGCGGCGCGGGCCGCCATCCGCCCAACGGCCATCCTGCCGGCACCAGGCCCATTATCGGGACCAATCGCGCCCCCGCCCACCCGGCGATCTCAAAACCATGCCGGTTTACGGGGCCAGGCCGGGAACCCTCGGGCATGCCGTAATCGGTAAAATCAAAACCGCAGGTAGACGACTTGCGAATTTCGTGAGATGCAGGGTATGGACGGCCGGTCCGGGTCCAGCCCCGTAATCCGGCATGGTTTTGAAATGGCACTAATTTACTGGCAGGCAAACAAGGTTGTTCTAGTATCTCGTTGCCGGCTAATTCGCGATTTCCAACCAGTTGCACAAAACATTTGCTCGCAGTCGCGTCTCGGCGCGCTTCATCGCCTCGGATTTGGCTTTATATCGAATCCCCAAACGACTGCAGACGCTTTTGACTATGGTGTCTAGCTGCTTTTTGTCGTTAAGCATATCGTGGGTTACCAGGAACACGTCGAAACCCATGCTCTGGAGCGCAGTCATACGTTCCGCATCGTGGTCAAGTACCGCGCCTGATCCATGGATGACTTCACCTTGAATCTCGATAATTACTGCCTTCATTAGCATTGGGTTTACAATCACGATGTCGCCGTAGCAGACCTTTTGACCTGCGATGCTTTGGGCTGCCTCGGATAGAGGGGTTAAATCGTTGAGGTACACGTATCTGAAACCTGAACCACCAAGACGTCGAGAACGACTTAGGAGCAGGACTCCCGCGACCTCGAGTGGAGATGCAGCAATGCCGATAACCTGTTGAGCGGCATCATAAAACTGCTTTCCCCACATTTGACTTTTGACCTTATCGGCGAATCGATGCAGGTCGCTCAGTTCGATAAGCGGCTTTCTCATCCAAAGAGAAGTACCTTTGAGTTTCGTAACCTCTCTTCCATCCTCACGCTTGTTCGTTTGGCCTTCATTATCTGGGACCTTAACGGTTGCGTGGGCATAAACTCGTTTCCAAGGAACCTCGTCTTCGCCTTCTCCAAGTTCGAACAGATCCTGCGTGCTGGAATTGCGATTCTCCTCTACCGCCATTTTTAGCTGCATTTCGGCAGCGGGGGTTGGCTCGAAAACAGAAAACCAGCCGCAAAGTTCGTACATAGCCAGTACGAGATCTATTTGGGAAACAAAGCGTGTCATAGTAAATAACGTGTTAAGCGGATTGGTGACACTAAAGCCTAAATGAGTGTCGATTGTTGCGCTGGCTTCCGATGCCCCTTCCCAGCGAATAGTGGAGCGCAATCCCGAGTGGTGATTACAACAACCTGGCGAAGCTACAGCGATAATCGGGGTCTTGAGGACGTCGGTTACGAAAGGGGCTTGGGATAGAGCTCGCCAGCCGTCTTCGGAGTTGGGCAGGCGCGGGTAGAGATCGCGCACCTGCGGCGGGCAGCGCCAGTAGCGGAATGCGGTGTTTGCGCAGACGATTTCGTCCATTTGCGCCTCCCCTGGTTTCGGCCGCGGGCCGTGCGGATCACGGGCATGGCCGATTATCTACTGGGCCATCATGAGGGTAAGTACCGGAAGCAAACCAATAGCTTGACGAGTTCTGCCGAAAATCCCTCGTGTGATAGAAATCCGCTGGAAGGAGCCCTGGGCGTGTGGTCTCTGTCTCCACATTTGCGCGCGGATCACATGGGGAATTCAATGAATGTACGCATGCGTTTTATACAAAACATGCAATAGCATCAGCAAAAAGGGCGCGACAAAAATGATGCCTTAGACGAGTAAGATTTATTTTTGGTGTCAGTTTTGGTGTCATCCTTGGTGTCAAAAAGAAAAAGGCCAGAGGCTTAACACCTCTGACCTGTGCTTTTGATGGTGGGCGATACAAGATTCGAACTTGTGACCCCATCCGTGTGAAGGATATGCTCTACCCCTGAGCCAATCGCCCGTCGCCTTTCGGCAAAAGAGATACTATCATAGCCGAACGTGGTTTACCAAGAACTTTTTTGCCCTCGATTTTAAATTCGTGGGCGCCAGTCATGCCAAAGCAACCAAAGCAACCGACAAACCCGCAGCTAAACCACCCTTTATCGCTTGATCCACAAGGTCTCGGGGCGGCAGATAAGTCGCGCGTTGTTGTAAGCCATGTCGAGTCTGAGGCAGGTGCGCGCGGCGTAAAAGCCGTCCTCGCGCTGGATGGTCAGCGCCATCTCGGGCTTGTCGCCGGTCAGGCACAGCGGCAGGAGCAGCTGGATCTGGCCGCCGTAAAACTGAGGTACCGCGAGCGTATAGCTAGCTGCGGCGCGGTCTGGTCCGCGTCGCGCTCGGTCAGGAACACCGCGCGGCTAAAAGAAAACGACAGGTAGTTTTGAGGCTGCGGTTGCTGGGCCCCAGTCCTCGGGGTCGGCAAGGTCGGCCAAGCGGTCGTAGCAGGGCTCGGGGCAAAACGCGAAGTCGTAGGCATTGCTGCACAGGGTGCTAGGGCATGCTTTCAGGATAATTCCTGCAACAATGCTCATGTACGGTAAAGAAGCAAGCAACCGAAAACAATAGATAGACCGCCAGCACTACACTATTCCGAACCAAAGACCAAAAGATAAGCATTTTGAGAAAATCTAAACTTTTGGATTTTCCTACAATGCCGACTACGGCGGAATCCCTCCCACTCCTTATATATTTCTTTCTGTATACATTGAATTTGTATTTAGTAAAATGCAGACAACACCACGGATCGGCTTTTGGTTGGACAATTCCAACCAAACACCACAGCAGACAGCAGAAAACATTCTGAACGCTAGGAAGCCGGTATGATTGTTACATATAAGGGGAAGAAAAATTTCTTTTAGGTACTTGCTTTCCTAAAACTGATGTGATAAAAACTGATGTGATACAATGATTTAATCCAGAAAAGGAGTAAAAAATATGCGGCAAGGTATTCTTAAATAAAACTATAATCAAATAGTGGGAACAAAGGATTATGATAGCTCCTTTTGTAGGGGCTTAGTTTTTTATACCCAATTTAAGAATACTTTTGCCTTATCAATTTTGACATATCCCCAAAAACAGCACTCACAAACAGGTGTATGCTGTATATGTGTATGTCCGCAAATTATCATCCCCAGCGGTAAAAGTATTTTACTGCTGGGGATTTTTATGCCCTTTGGGGCTGTAAAGGGAGGACAATCACATGAAAATAATCAATATTGGAATTCTTGCCCATGTAGACGCTGGAAAGACGACCTTGACGGAGAGCCTGCTATATGCCAGTGGAGCCATTTCAGAACCGGGGAGCGTCGAAAAAGGGACAACGAGGACGGACACCATGCTTTTGGAGCGGCAGCGTGGGATTACCATTCAAGCGGCAGTCACTTCCTTCCAGTGGCACAGATGTAAAGTCAACATTGTGGATACGCCCGGCCACATGGATTTTTTGGCGGAGGTGTACCGCTCTTTGGCTGTTTTAGATGGGGCCATCTTGGTGATCTCCGCTAAAGATGGTGTGCAGGCCCAGACCCGTATTCTGTTCCATGCCCTGCGGAAAATGGACATTCCCACCGTTATCTTTATCAATAAGATCGACCAGGCTGGCGTTGATTTGCAGGGCGTGTATCAGTCTGTTCGGGATAAGCTCTCCGCCGATATTATCATCAAGCAGACGGTGTCGCTGTCCCCGGAAATAGTCCTGGAGGAAAATACCGACATAGAAGCATGGGATGCGGTCATCGAAAATAACGATGAATTATTGGAAAAGTATATCGCAGGAGAACCAATCAGCCGGGAAGAACTTGCGCAGGAGGAACAGCGGCGGGTTCAAGACGCCTCCCTGTTCCCGGTCTATCATGGCAGCGCCAAAAAGGGCCTTGGCATTCAACCGTTGATGGATGCGGTGACAGGGCTGTTCCAACCGATTGGGGAACAGGGGAGCGACGCCCTATGCGGCAGCGTTTTCAAGGTGGAGTATACAGATTGTGGCCAGCGGCTCATCTATTTGCGGCTATACAGCGGAACGCTGCGCCTGCGGGATACGGTGGCTCTGGCCGGGAGAGAAAAGCTGAAAATCACAGAGATGCGTATTCCATCCAAAGGGGAGATTGTTCGGACAGACACCGCCCACAAGGGCGAAATTGTCATCCTTCCCAGCGACAGCTTGAGATTAAACGATATATTGGGGGACAAAACCCAACTTCCTCGTGAAATGTGGAGTGATGTTCCCCTCCCCATGCTGCGGACGTCGATTGCGCCGAAAACGGCAGCGCAAAGAGAACGGCTGCTGGACGCTCTTACGCAACTTGCGGATACTGACCCGCTTTTGCGCTGCGAGGTGGATTCCATCACCCATGAGATCATTCTTTCTTTTTTGGGCCGGGTGCAGTTGGAGGTTGTTTCCGCTTTGCTGTCGGAAAAATACAAGCTTGAAACAGTGGTAAAGGAACCCACCGTCATTTATATGGAGCGGCCGCTCAAAGCAGCCAGCCACACCATCCATATCGAGGTGCCGCCCAACCCGTTTTGGGCATCCATCGGACTGTCTGTTACACCACTCCCGCTTGGCTCCGGTGTACAATACGAGAGCCGGGTTTCGCTGGGATACTTGAACCAGAGTTTTCAAAACGCTGTCAGGGATGGTATCCGTTACGGGCTGGAGCAGGGCTTGTTCGGCTGGAACGTAACGGACTGTAAGATTTGCTTTGAATACGGGCTTTATTACAGTCCGGTCAGCACGCCGGCGGACTTCCGCTCATTGGCCCCGATTGTATTGGAACAGGCATTGAAGGAATCGGGGACGCAGCTGCTGGAACCTTATCTCTCCTTCATCCTCTATGCGCCCCAGGAATACCTTTCCAGGGCTTATCATGATGCACCGAAATACTGTGCCACCATCGAAACGGCCCAGGTAAAAAAGGATGAAGTTGTCATTACTGGCGAGATTCCCGCCCGCTGTATACAGGCATACCGTACTGATCTGGCCTTTTACACCAACGGGCAGAGCGTATGCCTTACAGAACTGAAAGGATATCAGGCCGCTGTCGGTCAGCCGGTCATCCAGCCCCGCCGTCCAAACAGCCGCCTGGACAAGGTGCGCCATATGTTTCAGAAGGTAATGTAAAGATACATAATCGTCAAGACGGCAACAATCAGAAGTTATGGAGGGTAACATCGGCCTGGACTATATCTAGCCACGGATATGTTGCTAGGGATCGGTTTGGGCTTGACGGTTCGATTTTCTCTTCGCTTCCGGAAATCGAGCGCCTTAGCAGCGAATCGCGGCACATAGGAGCGCTATGCCGAGAAAGATTAGCGTTAGGGATGCGGCGATCCAGCAGTTATCACCGGCCTTGGGGAGCGAGACGGTCGTCGCGGTGGTGGCCTTGGGCCTAGAGGCCTTGGCGGCCGTGGTGTCGGTCACTGTGGGCGTGGTCACCGCCTTAGTCGCGGCTGCGGGCTTTTGTGTGGGGTTTGCCGAGGGATCCGCAGCTGGCTTGCCGTTAGCGGGGTCGGTGCCAGGGGCGGACGGGCCATCGCCCGGCGCATCGGGCCCACCGGTCTCCCCCGCCGGCGCCGTGGTATCCACGGGCTCGATCGTCACATGCGCTGCCACGTACCCGTCGGCATCCACGACACCGCCTGCGCCAAAGGCCCCGCCCGCAGGCGCCACAAAGCGCGCGGATGCAAGCGACCCGCCCAGGCAGGCGACGCCGCCTTCGGCGCCCGAAGCATCCAGCCAGGACGCATCGACGGCAAGCTGCCCAGCCGCGCCGCCGACAGGAGCCCCGCCCAGCAGACACACGCCATAGGCGAGCACGCCCGCCCCGGAGCCCGCGCCCGCGGCGACAACGCGCCCATCGCCGCGAACGGCAAGACTGTCCGCGAACACGCCGGCCACCTGCGCATCCGCGATGCCGCCGCCGTCGGCCCGCGCGTCGACCTTGCAGCCGTCCACCGCGAGCGTCCCCGACACGTAGATCCCGCACTGCGAGCCCGTGGCCGTCAGCGACCCGGTGCCGAGGAGCGTCAGATTGCCCCACACCTCCATGCCGCAACGCGAGATGTCCACGTCGAGCGCGCTCGTCTCGACAACAGTGTTCTGCCCGGTCAGCGTCACCACCAGGTCGTCGTCCGCGCCGATGGCCTCGCCCGTGTAGCCGTTAAGATCCAGATGGTCGGCATCGGCCCAGGCCCACCCGGGGCCCGAAACGCCCGGCTCGTAGTACGTGGCGCCCGCAATGAACAGGCTCTCCGCGCCCGCGGCATAAGAAGGCCCGCCCAGCAAAACGCATAGGCAGGCCATGACAGTAAACAGGATGTAGCGACGGCTGGTGTGGAACGCGGCAGCAAACATAACCGCTCCGATCTTCGCAAGAGCCAACGGAAGCTGTACCAGAAAACGACCTGGTAGCAGCAGTTATTAGTGTAGCGAGATCAGATATCGGGCGAAGAAGGAAACCTGTGATCGGCTCCCAAAATTAGGCGTAAATCGTTTTGCCAGTCGGTGAAAGGCATTCGTGCCGAAAATGTTGGTGTAGGGGCGACCCCCTAGCGTCTATTTAACAAAGAGCGGTCACCAGTCCATTACCTCTATCCTCGCTTATTGTGCGCTATCCAATCGTCAGCGTAATAAAGACCTCCTCATTTCCCAACTCAAAGAGACCCTGAGATAGTTCTTGAGAAGTCTTCGTTCCAAAGCACCCCCGAGTCAAATAGGGAACCGAACAACCGCGCACCCGTTGCAAATCTTCAGCAAGCTCCGTTCTCCTAGTTAAATGAGCGATATCAGTTAGATCGCCAAGCTTAAGAATTAGAGGCACATATGAGCGTTCATTCCTATTAACGGCGATACGCCATTCAGCTTGGTTTGCATAACGAACATTCTTTACAAACACTCCTGCATTAAAATGTGGAATCCCATTTGGAAAAACCATATAAGCACTTCAACCTTGTCGTCACCAATGCAAGCATGGAGCTTTTCAAAATGTCTGGGATGGCCCACGCGGAGTTGGGTGACGCATTGGCTGAGCCACGACGTCGGAAGTCTGTCGGACTGGATCAAGAGGCCCGACGCAGTCGATTGCAGCACGGGCGATGTCCCGTTCTTGATGCTCAAGGCTAAATGCAGGGAAAATGGAGTTCGTTGCTTAACGTGCTATATACAACGCATCGCTCACCAGCTGCAAAAGGAATCAGTCTTATACCAAAAGAGGTCATATCGGCGTTAGCCGATATGACCTCTTTCTTGACAATGCGACTCATAGATAAGGCTAAAATCGCGGTTGAGAATCCTCTCCCCTAATCCCTCTTAAACAGATCCCTCGTATACACCTTGTCCGCCACGTCCGCGAGCTCGTCGCTCCAGCGGTTGGCCACGATCACGTCGCAGCCGGCCTTGAAGGCCTCCAGGTCGTGCGTGACCTCGGAGCCGAAGAACTCCGGCGCGTCCAACGTGGGCTCGTAGACTACCACGGGCACGCCCTTTGCCTTCTGTTTAGGGCAATCTGATTGTTGCTAGTGCGGCACCCATTCTTTTCATCTACGGAAACGAAAAATTTCAGAAAAGGCAAAGGCATGCCGACCAGCTAGGCCTACCGTTGC
>NZ_JBQKDZ010000002.1:0-226271 GCF_052121575.1 Collinsella sp. LCP19S3_C9 | reverse complement strand
GAGCGCGCCAGGTCCATCGCCCTCCACAGCCTGGGGGCCCCGCGGCTCGCCATGTCGTAGAAGTCGCAGGCCCTGCCGCATACGGGGCAGCGGCGCTGCTCGCGCTTGTGGGGCCGGACGCTCACGACGATGCGCTCGGCCTCGATGCGCGCGCCCAGGACGACCGTGCGGGCCAGACCGAGGGCGAGAAGTAGTAGACTCTTCATGCGTCACGCCTCTTCGGTTGTCTGAATTTGGCTTAGCAATCATAGGCGGATGACGCGGAAACGGCCCCTCCCGGGGCCGTTTCAGTTCCAGATCGTTGTTTTCGCCCGCTGAGCTGGGCCTATGCCGGAATCTCTCCCACAGAAACCACCGAAGAGCCAAAAACAATCATTCGATGCAGCCCTTTCTGCTGGCATAAAAAGCGTGGCCGAGGGCGGTGATGCCCTGGCCACGCTCGTGTTCTATAACGGTGCGCGTCCTAACGGTCGGCGAGCGGCTTGTACTCCAGTGGCTCGATTACCGGACGGTATGCCGGGCGAATAATACGATGCGCGCAGAAGAGCTCTTCCATGCGGTGCGCCGACCAGCCTGCCATGCGCGCGACGGCGAACAGCGGCGTAAAGAGCGTCTCGGGCACGCCGAGCATCTTGTAAATAAAGCCTGTATACAGGTCGATGTTGGCACAGATGGGTTTGGTCATGCCGTGGTCCCGCATCACCTGCGGCGCTAGGCGCTCAATACGCTCGATGAGCGCGAACTCCTCGCCCAGGTCCTTCTTGGCGGCCAGCGTGCGCGCGTAGTGGCGGCAGACCTCGGCGCGCGGGTCGCTGAGCGTGTAGACGGCATGTCCCATACCGTAGATGAGCCCCGTGCCGTCGAAGGCCTGCTTGTCCAAGATCTTGCCCAGATAGGAAGCGACCTCGTCGTCGTCTTCCCAGTTGGAAACGTGCGCGCGAATGTCCTCGTGCATGGATACGACCTTGGCGTTGGCGCCGCCGTGGCGTGGGCCCTTGAGCGAGCCGATGGCCGCGGCGTAGGCCGAATACGGGTCGGTGGCCGACGACGACAGTACGCGGCAGGCGAACGTGGAATTGTTGCCGCCGCCGTGCTCGGCATGGAGCATAAGCATCACGTCGAGCAGCATCGCCTCGTCGCGGGTAAACGCCATGCCGCCGCGCAGCACCTGCAAAATGGTCTCGGCCGTGGACAGGCCGGGCGTGGGGTGCGGCACATGCACCTCGGAGCCGCGACGCTTGGCGACCGAAGCCATGTGCGCGAAGGCGGCAATACGGGGCAGACGGGCGAGCATGGAGATGGCAACATCGATCTCGTGCTCGGGGGTGATCACGTCGGGCTCGGCGTCGAAGGCATAGAGCAGCAGCACGGCGCGCTGAAGCACGTTCATGATGCTCGACGACACCGTGGTCATCGGGAATTCCTTAACGTACTCGTCGCTCAGGTGCCTAAACGCGCCCAGACGCCCGCAAAAGCCGTCGAGCTCATCCTTGTTGGGCAGCGAGCCCGTGATGAGCAGGTAGGCGACTTCTTCGTAGCCGTAGCGGTTCTCGGCCTGGGCATTGTTGACCAGATCTTCGATGCTGTAGCCACGAAGCGTGAGCTTACCCTGATCGGGCACAGCCTTTCCGTCGACCTTGTTGTAGCCGTGCACGTCCGAGATACGGGTGAGGCCCGCGACCACGCCCGATCCGTCGGCATTGCGAAGACCGCGCTTAACATTGTGCTCGACAAACAGGCCCTCGTCATAAGGCTCGGTGGGCATGCCGTAGTATAGATTTTCGCTTTCGGGCGAAATCTGGCGGCTTGCTTCGTAGTCCAAGACCAGGCGGCTCAGGTGGTCGTCGAAGCGGTAATAGATTTTCTTGGCGTCGTAGGCCATGCGCGCTCCTCTCCGGGCTATGTGGCGACGTTGCGCCTGGGCGCACGTTGGGCCGTCGTCACGCAGCCTGTTCGCTACAGGCGGTACATAAAGTTAAAGACGTCCTCGCGCTGGATGGACACGTTGACGCCCGAAAGCTCGCCGGCCTCGGCCAGGGCCTTCTGCAGCTCGGCGAAGTCGAGCTTGGACTCGGCGGTGTCGGCCAGCATGGTCATGGTGAAGATGTCCTCGATAATGGACTGCGTAATGTCGCGGATGTCGACATTGGCTTCGCCCAGGACGCGGGTGACGCCGGCGACAATGCCGGGGCGGTTCTTGCCAAGGACGGTGATGACGATACGGGAGGACGAGATCTCGGCCATGGGAAACCCTTTCGCGTGTTAGCGGCGCGCGGCGGCGCTCCGCTACGGTACAGTGTTCATCATTGTACCTGTCCCGTGCAAAAAGGGGCACCTTTGCTGCGGCGTTACACGTCTGCAACATGGAGCGCTTGTCTCGTAGGGTGTATTTTTGGCACCTTGGACAGCTCGGGCGGCTCTGTTGGCGCCGCGATCGGGCAGATTCACCTGTGTACTCCGGCGTAAAGACCGTGAACCTTTTGTGGGACGCTCGGCGCCGTGGTACCATAGCCGAGTTTGTTGTCTTGGTCGGAAACCAAGACGCCTTATGCGCTGATCGGTAACCAGCGCCTGACCAATAAGGAGTCCTACCATGAAGCAGGGTATCCATCCCCAGTATGTCGAGTGCACGGTGACGTGCTCCTGCGGCAACACCTTCAAGACGCACGCTACCGTGTCCGAGATGAGGGTCGAGCTTTGCAACGAGTGCCACCCGTTCTACACCGGCCAGCAGAAGTTCGTCGACACCGGTGGACGCGTCCAGCGCTTCGCCGACAAGTTCGGTGGCGCTGCTGCCGCCCAGCTCAAGAAGGCCGAGGAGGCCAAGGCTGCCAAGGCCGCCAAGGCTGCTGAGGCCGAGGCCGCTCGCAAGGCCGCCGCTGAGGCTAAGGCTGCCGAGAAGGCCAAGCGTGCCGCTAAGTTTGCCGAGGAGGCTGCCAAGCAGGCCGCCGAGGCTCCCGCAGAGGCTCCCGTCGAGGAGGCCGCTGCCGAGGCCGAGACCACCGAGGCTGCTGAGTAAATAGCTCGCCGAGGAATCGCTCGCATTCATGGCAAAAGGGCCGTGCACCCAATTGGTGCACGGCCCTTTTCTTATCGACGCAAAGTAGCACGTCCTCTTTGCACCGAACGGTGGGGATTTTTCGTTTGCCCAGATAAAACCTGCCAAAATAAACCTGTCCCTTTTTGGCAGGTAACCGATAGGAGGCTACGTGGACACATCGACGTCCTTGGGCAATCGCGAGCTCGCGGTGGCAAAGAAGCGTGCGCTCGATGCTGCCTATTTTAGGAAGGGTATCGCTGTCGCGGCGCTTTCGAGCTGCATGTATGCGCTGTACACGGCCTTTGTTACCGCCGGTCAGCTCTTTGGCGTTTGGGCCGGTTGGTTCGATGCATTTGCTCCCTCCGGCCTTTTGGCGGTATTCATCTTGCCCACGATCGCCTCGGGCGTCAATGACGTGTTGAGTGCCGTCTGGGCCACGTTTTTCACTGCCGGTCAGGGCAAACTCGCCGACCTAGGCCGCTGCATCGCCTCAAAGCCCGGCGTCATCGTTATCGCCGCCGCCTTCATTGGCGGGCCCATCGCTTCTGCCGCCTACGTTATCGCGCTTTCGCAGGCAGGCACGCTTGCCGTGCCCATCGCCGCGCTCAACCCCGCGATCGGTGCGGTGCTCGCCCGCGTGCTCTACCGACAGCCGCTTAGCCCCCGTGTCGTCACCGGCATCGTTGTCTGCGTGGTCGCCGGCGCTATGATCGGTAGCGCCGGCCTGAGCGGGCAGGCATCTTTCGGCATGGCGCTTGGCTTGGGCCTGGCGCTGTTAGCCGCCCTGTGCTGGGGCGTCGAGGGATGCGTGGGCGGCCGCGCCACCTGCATGATCGATCCTCAGATCGCCATCAACATCCGTCAGCTTGTCTCGGGCGTCGGCAACCTGTGCTTGGTACTGCCGGCCCTAACCTTGGCATGCGGAGAGCCCCTTGGTCAGAGTTACGTCCTTGTCGCCCAAGCGCTCACCGACAAATCCTCCGTCGTGTTTTTCGCCTGCTCCGGTTTTGCCGCCTACTTTTCGTTTATGAGCTGGTATCGCGCCAACTCCATGTGCGGCACGGCGCTGGGCATGGCCATCAACGGCACCTATACCTTTACAGCGCCGCTGTTTACGTGGATTATCGTCGGCCTGGTCTTGGGCTTTGACGGCTACGCGCTTCCGTCCGTTGCATGGGTGGCGGCCGTCGTCAACCTCGTCGGCATTTGCCTGATCGCCGTGAATCCCCTCGACATGGTTAAAAAGGACGGTGATCGGGATGCTTCCGCTTAACTATGCCATGCTCGATTATTTTGTTTGCCATGACGAGGCTTGCGTCGACGATGTGATGGCCGATCTCGCGGCCGAGTATGCATCGTTTGCCGCCTTTGCAAGGCCGCGCATGCAGGAGGCGCTCATGACCGCGCACAAGAATGGCCTGATTGACGAGGCGCGCTTTGATTTGGATGCCGAAGGCGAGCTTCGCGTCTACTATCGGGCGAGCGCCGAGCAGCGCAAAGTTATCGGCGCTTATCTGGGCCGTAGCCATTAAAAATAAAACGCCCTTTTTGGCAGGTCGGTCGTAGTTATTACGTGGGGGATGAGGTCGAGCGTATAGCGTGCGCCCCGTTTGGCTAAAGTACAACTATCTGTGTTTAACTCGCCCAGTGCAGTGCGCTACGGGCGATGGCCAAAAAAGGAAAACCACATGGGATTCATGTCAAAGCTGCTCTCCTTTGGATCCGATAAGGACCTTAAGCGCTACTACAAGATCGTTGACCAGATCAACGGGCTTGAGCCTCAGTTTGAGAAGATGACCGAGGAGGAACTTCGCGGCCAGACCGATAAGTTCCGCGAGCGTTATGCTAACGGCGAGTCGCTTGACGACATGCTCCCCGAGGCCTTTGCCACCGTGCGCGAGGCTTCAAAGCGCATCACGGGCATGCGTCACTTTGACGTACAGCTCATCGGCGCCATGGCGCTGCACGAGGGTCATATCGCCGAGATGAAGACCGGCGAAGGCAAGACGCTCGTCTCCACCCTGGCCGGCTATCTTAACGCCATCGCCGGCAAGGGCGTGCATGTCGTTACCGTCAACGACTACCTGGCAAAGCGCGACTCCGAGTGGATGGGCCGCATCTACAAGTATTTGGGCATGACCGTCGGCCTGCTGCAGAACAACATGCCGCTCGAGCTTAAGCGCCCGGCCTACCAGGCCGATGTCACCTACGGCACCAACTCCGAGTTTGGCTTTGACTACCTGCGCGACAACATGGTCACCCGCCCCGAGCAGCGCGTCCAGCGCGGCCACAGCTACGCTATCGTCGACGAGGTCGACTCCATCCTGATCGACGAGGCCAGGACCCCGCTGATCATCTCGGGCGCCGGCACCAAGTCGGCCAGCACCTACAAGGACTTCGCGCGCGCCGTGCGCGGGCTGGAGCGCGGCGAGGACGTGTCGCACGATATGCTCACCGCCACCGAGGACGTGGAGCCCACGGGCGACTACGTCATGGACGAGGCCAAGCACACCATTGCCGCCACCGAGCGCGGCCTCAAGAAGATCGAGCGCCGCCTGGGTATCGAGGACATCTACGCCGACCTTTCGGGCCAGCTGGTCAACCACCTGCAGCAGGCGTTGAAGGCCCAATACATGTTCCACCGCGACAAGCAGTACGTCGTTACCAACGGCGAGGTCAAGATTGTCGATGAGTTCACCGGCCGCATCATGGAGGGCCGTCGCTATTCCGAGGGCCTGCATCAGGCTATCGAGGCCAAAGAGGGCGTGCTCGTGCGCGAGGAGAACCAGACCCTTGCCACCATCACCCTGCAGAACTACTTCCGTCTGTATGACAAGCTCTCCGGCATGACCGGTACGGCGCTTACCGAGGACGCCGAGTTCCGCGAGATCTACAAGCTGCCCGTCGAGGTCATTCCCTCCAACAAGCCCGTGCAGCGTGTCGATCACGAGGACCTGGTGTACCGCACCATCCAGGCCAAGTACAACGCCGTTGCCAATGATGTCGAGCAGCGTCACGCCAAGGGCCAGCCGGTCCTGGTCGGTACCGTCTCCATCGAGAGTTCCGAGAAGCTGTCGGCAGCCCTTACCAAGCGCGGCATCGCACACGAGGTCCTCAACGCAAAGCACCACGAGCGCGAGGCTCATATCGTGGCCCAGGCCGGTCGTTACGGCGCCGTGACCATCGCTACTAACATGGCCGGTCGTGGTACCGACATCCTGCTGGGCGGCAACCCCGACGAGCTGGTGCGCGAGCGCCTGGAGTACGAGGGCCTGACCATGGAGGACGTGACGCCCGAGCAGCTCGAGCAGTTTAACGCCGAGGCCAAGGAGACCTGCAAGGCCGAGCGCGAACGCGTGCTTGCCGCCGGCGGCCTGACCGTCATCGGCACCGAACGCCATGAGTCCCGCCGTATCGACAATCAGCTGCGTGGCCGCTCCGGTCGTCAGGGCGATCCGGGCGAGACCCAGTTCTACCTGTCGCTCGAGGACGATCTGATGCGCCTGTTCGGTGGCGACAAGATGGACCGCGTCTCCAAGATGATGGTCACGGCAGAAATGGGCGACGACATGCCCATCCAGCACAAGATCATCTCCAAGGCCGTCGAGAGCGCCCAGCACAAGGTCGAGAGCATCAACTTCTCCATGCGCAAGAGCGTTCTTGAGTACGACGACGTGATGAACAAGCAGCGCCAGGTTATCTACGCCGAGCGCAACAAGATTCTGGACGGTAAGGACCTGACCGACCACATCACCGAGGTCATGCACGACACCGTGTACCGCTGCGTGCAGGAGTTTTGCGCTAAGGACAGCCACGACGGCGAGCGCGACCTCGATGGCCTGCGCAAGTGGGTTGTGGAGCTGACCGGCCATATCGATACGCCCAAGTTCCCCGACGAGGATTACGAGGCCCTTGCTGCCGATGTCCTGGCCTACGTCGAGAAGTGCTACAACATGAAGGCCGAGCGCCTGGGTGAGGACCTCATGCGCGAGCTCAACACCCAGGTCATGCTGCGCGTCATCGATACCCGCTGGATGAACTACCTGCAGGAGATGGACTACCTCAAGACCGGTATCGGCCTGCGCGGCTTTGGTCAGCGCGACCCGCTGGTCGAGTACAAGACTGAGGCCTATGGTGCCTTCCAGATGCTCGTTGACACCATGTACGAGGATTACCTGCGCACCGTCCTGCGCATCGAGATCAAGGCCGCCCCGCAGGCTGTGGAGCGCAAGGAGGACCCCGCGCTCGAGGGTGCGCGCTTCTCCGGCCCCGCCGACGTCGATGGCGACAACGGCAACTCGGTCCTGCGCAAGGAGGCACGGGCACAGGCTCGCACGGCCGTCCAGGGCGGACCGGCAGCTGTCAACAACGGCGCTAAGGTGACCACCTACCGCAAGTCCGAGAGCGACGACCCGTATGTCAACGTGGGTCGCAACGAACCGTGCCCTTGCGGCAGCGGCAAGAAGTTCAAGTACTGCCACGGCAGGAATCGTTAATGGCGGATGCTTTAGAGGTAACGCCCGCCGAGCTGGACGCGTTTGCGGACCGGCTCGGCGAGGTTGAGTCGTATCTTCATTTGGACGAGAAGCGCACCCACGTGACCGAGCTTGAGGCCAAGAGCGTCGCTCCCGGCTTTTGGGACGACGCCGATGACGCTCGCGCCACGATGGAAGAGATTGCGCGCGCCAAGGAGGATATCGCCGCCGTGGATACCGCGCGCGGCGAGCTCTCCGATGCCCGCGCGGCGCTGGAACTTGCCGAGGAAATGGGCGATGACCCCGATGCCGCTGCACTGCGTGAGGAGGCTGCCGCCACGGCTGATCGTCTGGCGCGCGCCATCGATGAGCTCGAACTTTCGAGCTGGTTTACCGGCGAGTTCGATCACGGTGACGCGATTGTGACTATCAAGCCCGGACAGGGCGGCTTGGAGGCGCAGGACTGGACCTTCATGCTCTTTAAGATGTACATGAAGTACTGCCAGCGCCGCGGCTGGAAGGTCACCATCAACGATTGCCCCGCTGCCGAGGTCATTGGCATTGATCGCGCGACCTTTACCGTTGAGGGCAAGGATGCCTTCGGTATGCTTCGTGCCGAGGCCGGCGTTCACCGTTTGGTGCGCATTAGCCCCACCGATGACAAGAAGCGTCGACAGACTACGTTTGCCGGCGTCGAGGTCATTCCGGTGCTGCCCGACGATATCGATATCGAGATCAACCCCGACGATATCCGCGTCGACGTGTACCACGCAAGCGGCCCGGGCGGCCAGGGCGTCAACACCACCGACTCCGCCGTGCGCGTGACGCATTTTCCCAGCGGCATTGTAGTGACCTGCCAAAATGAGCGCAGCCAGATTCAGAACAAGGCCGCGTGTATGCAGATTCTCAAGGCCCGTCTGTACGAGATTGAGCTCGAGAAGCGCGCCGAGGCGCTCGACGAGATCCGCGGTCCCAAGACCACGATTGGCTTTGGCAACCAGATCCGCAGCTACGTGCTCTATCCGTATCAGATGGTCAAGGACCTGCGCTCGGGCGTGGAGACCAGCAACGTCGACGCCGTTCTCGACGATGGCGACTTGGATCCGTTTGTGATCGGCTACCATCGCTGGGCTACCGGCAATGCTGATGCGGAGTCTCCGTCCGCTTAAGCCCCGGGTGAGTCACGGACCGACACTAAACTCTGGACAGGCGGTTTTATATCCAGAGCAAACCCGCCGCGGGGTGGTTTTTCCTCGGCGAATCGGTAGAATCAAATACGGTAAGAAGTTCAAAGCGCACCCAAGGGGGTGCGCTTTTTTGAGGGAGGTAGCATGGCATATCGTCTGGATATCAAGCGCATTCTTTCAATGAACTTCTTCCGCGATCTACCCCAGATCATGCTTGGGTGCGCTTTGGCGGCCATCGCGACCGACCTGTTTTTGATTCCCAACGGTCTTGCCGCCGGTGGCGTTACGGGCCTTGCGACTATTATCCAGGCGGTCGGTGCCGCGCGGGGCGTGTCGCTGCCCGTCGGTATCCAAACCATCGTGATGAATGCCTTGCTGTTGCTGGTCGTCATGCGCGAGGGCGGCATGTTCTATGTGGTACAGACGGCGACAGGCTTTGTGCTACTGGGCTTCTTTACCGACCTGTTTGCCCCGTTTGTAGCGCCTCTGGCAGATGCAGACCTGATGCTTCCCGCTATGTGGGGCGGCATTATCACGGGCATTGGTTACGGCATGGTGTTACGCGCCGGCGCCAACACCGGCGGCTCCGACACCATCGGCCAGATTATCTCACGTAATACCTCGCTGCCGGTGGGTTCGACCGTCATGGCGATCGATGTCGCCGTATGCGCGGCATCGGCCCCCGTCTTCTCTCTAGAGAACGCGCTGTATGCAGGGCTTTCGATGGTAATTAGCGGCTATGTGATCGACGCTGTGGTCGATGGCGGCAACAAGCGCCGTATGGTGCTCATCATCTCGGAGAATTTCCCCGATATCGCGGCCGATATCATGTATGGCCTGGGTCGCGGCTGCACTAAATTTAAGGCGACCGGCATGTATTCGGGCGCTGAGAAGCCGGTGATTATGGTGATCGTTAGCCGCCGCGAGCTCAATACACTCAAGACCATCGTGCGCGAGCGCGATCCTCAAGCTATCGTGACGGTCGCCGACGTTACGGAAGCCTTCGGTGAGGGGTTCAAGGACATTAACGCGTAGGGCAGACTGCGCTCCATCCAAAAGACGTTCACATTGATAAACCGATTCATCAGCGGGTCTGCCAGCTAAATTATTCAAATAATGATAAAAACTCTGGTAAAGCCTTCAGTTTCCAGCATAATGAATGGCGCACGTGCATTGCGGCTGGGTTGGGATTACCTTCTGCGCCGTGCGCATCTTGTCTAAAGAGGATGAAAGGAAGGCACAATGAGCGACGAAGAGCTCAAAAAAGTTGCCAACGAGGTAAGGAAGGGCATCGTCACCGGCGTGCACGCTGCCAAGTCCGGCCATCCGGGCGGTTCGCTCGGCTCTGCCGACATCATGACTTATCTGTACTTTGAGGAAATGAATGTCGACCCGGCCGATCCTCGCAAGGCCGACCGCGACCGCTTTGTGCTCTCCAAGGGCCATTGCGCTCCGGGTCTGTACGCCGTGCTCGCCGAGCGCGGATTCTTCCCCAAGGAGGACCTCGAGACGCTGCGCCATATCGGCAGCCACCTGCAGGGCCACCCCAACATGAACGACACCCCGGGCGTCGACATGTCCACCGGCTCGCTGGGCCAGGGCATCTCCGCCGCCGTGGGCATGGCCGTCGCCGCCAAGCACTGGGGCGATACTTACCGCACGTACGCCCTGCTGGGCGACGGCGAGAGCGAGGAGGGCCAGGTCTGGGAGGCCGCCATGTTTGCCGGCAATCAGCAGCTCGACAACCTCTGTGTGATCGTTGACCACAACGGTCTGCAGATTGACGGTCCCGTCGAGGAGGTCAACGATCCCATGCCGCTCGCCGACAAGTTCCGCGCCTTTAAGTTCCACGTGGTGGAGCTCGCCGACGGCAACGACTTCGGTCAGATTCGCGCCGCCTTTGCCGAGGCTCGCGCCACCAAGGGTCAGCCTACCGCCATTATCGCCGAGACCATGAAGGGCAAGGGCGTTTCCTTTATGGAGAACCAGGTTGGTTGGCACGGCAAGGCCCCCAACGATGAACAGTTTGAGCAGGCCATGGCAGAGCTCACGGCCGCCGGAGAGGAGCTCTAGGATGGCAGACGTCAAGAAAATCGCCACGCGTGTAAGCTACGGCGAGGCCCTCGTTGAGCTCGCTGCCGAGCACGACGACTTTGTGGTCCTCGACGCCGACCTGGCTGCCGCCACGCAGACCGGTAAGTTTAAGGCCGCCTGCCCCGACCGCTTCTTCGATGTGGGCATTGCCGAGAGCAACCTGATGGGTGTCGCCGCCGGTATCGCGACCACCGGTCGTACTGCCTTTGCGAGCACCTTTGCCATGTTTGCCGCCGGCCGCGCTTTTGAGCAGGTCCGTAACTCCATCGGCTATCCGCACCTCAACGTCAAGATCGGCGCCACGCACGCCGGTATTTCGGTGGGCGAGGACGGTGCCACGCACCAGTGCTGCGAGGATATCGCCCTTATGCGTGTTATCCCTGGCATGACCGTGATTGTCCCGGCCGACGACGTGGAGGCCCGCGCCGTGGTCCGCGCCGCCTACGAGTGCGACGGCCCCGTGTACATGCGCTTTGCCCGTTTGGCCTCGCCGGTCATCAACGACCCCGAGACCTACAAGTTCGAGCCGGGCCGCGGCATCGTCATGCGTGAGGGCGCCGATGTGACCATCATCGCCTGCGGCCTGATGGTTGGCGAGGCTCTCGAGGCTGCCGAGCAGCTCGCTGCCGAGGGCATCGACGCCGAGGTCATCAACATGCACACCATTAAGCCCATCGACGCCGATCTGATCGTCAAGAGCGCCGCCAAGACCGGCCACGTCGTGACCGTCGAGGAACACTCCGTGATCGGTGGCCTGGGCAGCGCCGTTGCCGACGTGCTCTGCGAGCAGTGCCCGACGCCGCTCAAGAAGATTGGCGTCAACGACACCTTTGGCGAGTCCGGCCCGGGCGCCGAGCTCCTGCACAAGTACGGCCTGGATGCCGCCAACATCGTGGCAACCACCAAGGAGTTCTTGGCCTAGGGCAAGACGAGGCAAAGTATCGCTTCAGCAACCGTAAGCAAGCCAGAACAGGGGCGCCCCCAAAGAGGGCGCCCCTGTTTTTGTCGGTAACAAACAAATCAGGCCCGCACCAAGCAAGGGCTTCCTCCGGGAAGCGGGCCCAGACCAGCAAAGTGCAACTCAGCCCTTCCAACTTTGTATATGCAGCACCCCAAGAAAAACGCGGCGACTCCTTAGTAGCCGCAGGCCGCGCACAGGGCTACCTCCCAAATCTTTCCGCAGGACGGAGGAGTCCCCGCAGCGCGAAGCGCGCGGCGGGGACTCCGACATGTCCGAGGACGATTTGGGAGGTAGCCCTGTGCGCGGCCGGTGAGACCAAAACCCTGCCATGCTTCTTATGTGCAGTGAAGCTAATGCTGCTAAAATACAAAGCGCTCATGTAGTTTAAACGCACGATGATAAGGAGCACCAGTGGGTAACCACTTCCGTACCTCCGGTGCGGGCGATGAGGCCCCCAAGACACGGCAAGGTGTCCCGGGCACACGTTTCGCCACTCCGGATTCAGAGGGCCAGCATATTGCCCAGGCCCCCGCACAGCCGGCAGATCAGGCACGGCCGGCATCCGATCCCTTTGCCTACAATCCCTCCAGCGATGCCGAGCTTTCCGCCGCTGCGGGCTTTGAGCCCGTCCAAAAGGTGACTGCTCGCGTGAACCAGCCTCAGACGTCAGCCGAGCCTCAGCCGACCATGGCGGGCATTCCCGATCCCATGGTTCCTGCTACGCCCGCGCCTCAGCCGGCGCAGTCCGGCCTCTTTGCCGGCATTCCCGATCCTACGCAGCCCGCTGCGCCCATGGTCGAGAATGATCAGGCTGCCGAGGTCGCAAGTCTTGACAATGCGCTCAACAACCCCGATTTTACGTCGGTGTTCGCGCCTATCGATCCGCAGGCAAGTCGCAAGAAGATGGCCAAGCAGGCCGGTGTCGAGCCCGTCATTCTGATGGAGCATGTCACCAAGATCTACCCGGCACAGCCCAACAAGCCCGCACTCGACGACATCAACATCGAGATCTATCCGGGTGAGTTCGTCTTCTTGGTCGGTCATTCCGGATCGGGTAAGACCACGCTGCTTTCCACGCTCAACCGTGATGTCAGGCCTACGAGCGGTCGCATTTTGGTCGCCGGTCAGGATCTCATGAAAATCAAGAACCGCAAGGTTCCCTTCCTGCGCCGCCAGATTGGCGCCGTGTTCCAGGACTTTAAGCTTCTGCCGCAAAAGACCGCCTATGAAAACGTGGCGTTTGCCCTGCAGTGCATAGGCAAGCCCAAGGGCGTCATTCGCAGCCAGGTGCCCGAGGTACTGCGCCTGGTCGGCTTGGCCGATCAGATGGACTCGCTGCCCGATCAGCTTTCCGGCGGCGAGCAACAGCGCGTGGCCGTCGCCCGCGCCATGGTCAACCGTCCGCCGCTGCTGATTTGCGACGAGCCAACGGGCAACCTCGACCCGGCAATTTCGCTCGGCATCATGAAGCTGCTCGAGCGCATTAACCGTACCGGCACGACCGTGATCGTGGCTACCCACGATCGCGAGATGGTCGATAGTATGCATCGTCGCGTGATCGCCCTCGAGGGCGGCCACGTAATCCGCGACCAGGAGAGGGGAGGTTACGGCAACTATGGCACCAACTAACGTGGGCTATTCGCTCAAAGAGGCAATGAGCCACTTCTTCCGTAACTGGACCACCTCGCTCGGCGCCGTCATCACGATTTTCCTTTCGCTGTTTATCATCGGCCTGTTCATCATGGGTTCCGCGATGCTGAACTCCGTGATTGGCACCGTTGAGGACCAGGTTGTTATCAACGCGTTTATTAGCGATGACGCCGACCAGGCCGACGTCCAGGCTTTCGAGAGTGAGCTCAAGACGTGGAACAACGTTAAGTCCGTGACCTATAAGGACAAGGACGACGCGCTGGCCGAGTACACGAGCAAGATGTCGGGTAACGCCGACGCCACTCTGAGCGCACTTGACGGCCAGAATCCGCTGCCTGCTTCGTTCGCGATCGAGATGGACGATCCGTCCCAGGTCGAGAGCACGGCCAAGAAGCTCAAGAAGAACTCCGATTTCCAGAAGATCGCGGATGACGGTGACGTTGACGCGAGCGTTCTGTACGGTCAGGAGGAAGTGAGCCGCCTGTTCCAGGTGACGAACTACATCCGCATCGCTGCCGTTGTGCTTGTTGGTTTGCTGACGTTTATCGCGTTCATCTTTATCAACAACACGATTCGCCTGTCGATTACGGCTCGCCGCCGCGAGATTGCTATCATGCGCCTGGTGGGCGCCAGCAATGGCTTTATTCGCGGTCCGTTTATCACCGAGGGCGTGCTGCAGGCCGTTTTGGGCTCGCTGCTTTCCATCGGTGTTTTGGAGCTGCTTCGCAACCTGTTGGTTCCGCGTCTTCAGGAGAGCATTGGCTGGATGTCGTTTGCGCTGCCGATGCAATACTACCTGGTGACGTATGCCGCACTGATCCTGGTCGGCGTGATCATCGGTCTCTTTGGTTCCGCCATTGCCATGCGTCGCTACCTGCGCGTGTAGGCACAGCTGGAATTAGTTTTGCTAACGGGCCGTCCCGCTCTGGGGCGGCCCGTTTTTTGATCCCGTGCGACGGAGGAAAAGGGCTCACCGGCAGTTCGGCTTGTCTCGATAATTCGATTTTCTCCGTCACATAGGGATCATGACGCGAGGTGCGTGCCCTGTTGTCGATTGGGTAGACTCTTTGATGCGTGCGGTTTAGGCCTGCACGGTGTTTTGACATGATGCGGTTGCGCCTGCGGGCCCCGCAACAGATAGTAAGGAGGCGCCATGGGGCGCAATAACAAACATAAGCGTAGCGCTCGCAACAAGCGCGCGCCGGTGCGTAGCGAGCGGCGTCCCAGCCTGACGGGCCGCGTGCAGCTCCATGAGCATAGCGCCTATGTTGTCACCGATAATGGCGACTATAAGGTTATGGGTCGCGGCAAGCGCGAGATTATGGACGGCGACATCGTGGCCGTGAGCATTAAGACCGGACCGCGCGGCGATCGCCGTGCCGTGATCGAGGGCGTTGTCGAGCGCGCGGCCATAAGCGTGGTGGGCACGTATCAGACGGCAGGCCCGCTCGGTGTGATCGAGCCGCTTGATTCGCGTCTCAAGGCCGATTTCTTTATGTTGCCCGAGGATACTTCGGCGGAGCGTTTGGGCGTGCATCCGGGCGATGCAGTCGTCGCACGCATTTTGAGCTATCCGACACGCTTGGAATCGGGCACCGTGACTCTTGAGCGCCGTATTGGCGGCGACGATGCACCCGACTTGGGCGTTCAATATGTCATGGCTCGTTACGGCTATACCGATAGTTATCCCGAGACCGCCCTTGCCGAGGCCGAGGAGCTATCGCTCGACGTGGCGACAGCTCTTAAGGACCCACTTCGCCGTGATCTGCGCGACCGTTTTATCATCACGATCGATCCGGTCGACGCGCGCGACTTTGACGACGCCATCTCTTTGGAGCGCACGACGCAGGGCGGCTACAAGCTGGGTGTCCATATCGCCGATGTATCGCATTATGTGGCCTGGGATGGACACATCGACCTAGAGGCTCGCCATCGCACGACGTCGGTGTACCTTGCCGATCGCGTGCTCCCCATGTTGCCCGAGCGCCTGTCGAATGACCTGTGTTCCTTGCGCCCCGACGAGGATCGCCTGGCGTTTACCGTCGACATCGAGCTCGATGCGCAGGGGCACGTCCGCCACTACGATCCGTATCCCAGCGTGATTCGCTCGCGCGTGCGTATGGACTATGACGGTGCCGAGGCATTGCTGGTGCGTGCCGGTGCGGTGGAGTACTCCGTGTTGGAAGGTGCCGCCGAGGATGTTGCTGCAGCCGAGGCGTCGCGCGAGGAGGCGCTTGAGCGCGGTTTGACTTGCGAAGAGACTGCCCGCGACTACGACGTGGATCTGAGCGATTTCCTAGTCGCTGCCAACGAGCTTGCCGAGCGACGCCGTCGCATTCGCCGTGCGCGCGGCTCGGTCGACTTTGACACGGCGGAGATTCGCGCTTTGCTGGACGAGGACGGCATTCCCGTGCAGATCGTGGCCCGCGAGCGCTCGTGTGCCACGTCGCTCATCGAGGAAGCTATGCTGCTTGCCAACGAGTGCGTTGCCGAGTGGCTGGCAGACCGCGATATTGAGGCATGCTATCGCGTGCATGAGGATCCCAGCCCCGACAGCTTGCACGGGGCCGCTGTGGCGCTGGCGCAGCTGGGTATCATCGACGATCGCCGCGCGGCCGGCATTGCCCTGGGAAGTCCCGATGAGCTGCAGGCGGCGGTTGACGCTGCCGCTGGCACGGTAAATGCCCCGCTTGTCAACACGTTGCTATTGCGCAGTATGCAGCGCGCGCTGTACAAGCCGCGCAACGAGGGCCACTTTGCGCTCGCCGCGCCGTGCTACTGCCACTTTACGAGCCCTATCCGACGCTATCCGGACCTTGTTGTCCATCGCGTGCTCAAATTGCAGCTGGCGTATGAGCAGCTGGGCGGCAAGGATGCCTTGGCGCGCACGCCGCGGCTGATCGGCAAGGGTCGCGAGTCGCTGCCGCGCATCTTGCCGCAGATTTGCCGTGCATGCAGCGATGCCGAGCGTGCGGCCGACGCCGCCAGCCATGCGACGCAAAAGATCAAGATTGCCCAGTATTACGAGGATCGTCTGGGCGAGCGCTATGCCGGAACCATTTCGTGGGTCAGCAGCATGGGCCTCTTTGTGCGCCTCGACCTGACACAGGTCGAGGGCTTGGTCTCGATTAAGAGCTTGGGAAGCGAGTGGTTCGAGTTTGACGAGGACGCGCTCACGTTGACGGGTGCCGACACGGGGCGCCGTTTTGAGTTGGGGCAACGCGTGATCATCGAGGTCTCGCGCGTCAACACGACCCGCGGGCACTTGGATTTCAGGCTTATTCATTAGCCGGAATTTGGTGATTGATAGAGAACGGGGCGGTCTTTTGGGGCTGCCTTTTTTGTGGCGGTTCAATCGTCTTGCCGCTCGCGCGCTTGCGTCTTCCGCCTGCTGCAGGGGAGATAAAACCTACCAAAATAAACCTGTCCCTTTTTGGAAGGTTTACGAGAGAGCGGGGATGAGATGACAACGGTGTACGGGTATGCGCGGGTGAGCTCGCGTGATCAAAATCTGAATCGGCAGCTGGATGCGCTGGGCGCCTATGGCGTGGAACCGGCGAATATCTTTGCCGACCATGCGAGTGGCAAGGACTTCGATCGACCGCGGTATCGCGAGCTGCTGTGCGCGTTGGATTCCGGCGATGTGCTGGTGGTACTTTCCATTGATCGGCTGGGCCGTAACTACAGCGAGATCCTCGAGGAATGGCGGTGCATAACCAAAGAGCTCGGCGCCGCCATCGTGGTGCTGGACATGCCATTGCTCGACACGCGCGCCAGAGACTGTGGTGGGTCGGACGTGACGAGTACGTTGATTGCCGATATTGTTTTGCAGCTGCTGAGCTATGTGGCGCAGGTGGAGCGCGAGAACATCCACCGGCGCCAAGCCGAGGGCATTGCGGCGGCGCGAGCGCGCGGCGTGCGCTTTGGCCGGCCCCGCAAGCCCTGTCCCCCGCAATTCGAGCTGGTACGCGATGCCTACGAGGCGGGTGATATCACGCGGAGTCAGGCGGCAAAGCGGCTAGGCGTGTGCGTGGGGACGTTCGATCGCTGGATGCGCGAGATGGAGTAGGGGCGCCACGGTCCTTTGGCGCCCCGATTCGAACATATTGGATTTCGCTACGGCGACAACTGCATTTGGGGGTACACTCGCTGCTGCTCAAAAAATGACGGAGGTTAGCCCTTGGCGCGTGTGAAGCACATAGTCGGATGGATTTCGATTGTCCTGCTGGTCGTGACGCTGGCAAGTATTTGGATGCTGACGGAGCAAAACGTGGAGCAGACGTCGTCGCTCAGCGAGTCCACCGCGCGTGCGGTGGAAGGACGGGCCGCGGACGTGCGGCCCGACGCCACGCAGGAGTTCCAGGCGGGGGATGCCGTCGAGGGCACGGATTCAACGACTGCCACTGTTCATCCCGACCCGCTTGCGCCCGTTCGTCTGTGGATGGGTGCCAACATTCGTCGCGTCGCACATACCGTTGAGTTCTTCTTTGTAGGACTTTTTGCTTCGGCGACAGTGGCATGCCTGGGCGAGTGCCTGCCATGCGCGCGATTCCGGTACGTACTCGCTCTGCTCTTTTGCGCCGTCTGCTCTGTCGGTGACCAAGTGCACAAGATCTTTGTTCCTGGTCGTCATTTCGACATGATCGACCTGGGCTTCGATGCCGCGGGTTACGTTGTCGCCATGCTGTTGGTGCTGTTGGCCGCCGCGCTGGTTCAGCGCGCGACCTGTCCCATTGGCGCCCATGCGAGGCGCTAACTTCAAGATGGAAAATCGCGACCGCCTGTACGTCGGCGCTGGTTACAATATCGGCATCGGTCGCAGATGGCCATCGATGCGCTGTTTGCCAGACACTTGTCTTTTCTAAGAAGGGAATCCCCATGGCAGTGCTGTTTGTTGAATACCCCAAATGCTCGACGTGTAAAAAGGCCAAGGCCTGGTTGGACGAGCATGGGGTTGAGTACGTCGATCGCGATATTGTTACAGACAATCCTTCGGCTGAGGAACTTGCGACCTGGATTGCTCGTTCGGGGCTGCCGGTGCGACGCTTCTTTAACTCGTCGGGCATGAAATATCGAGATCTTGGTCTGAAAGCGCGCCTGGATGCGGGTATGACGGACCAGGAATGCTGCGAGCTGCTGGCGACTGACGGCATGCTGGTTAAGCGCCCGCTGCTGGTGGGCGACGACTTTGCGATCCCCGGCTTTAGGGAAGCGGCTTGGACCGAGGCGTTGCTGTAGCGGCTTCGGAAAGTGCGTCCCATTTTGAGTGCTGATTCTGGGATGTGCTTTCCGGTTGAGGGCTCTATCGGACATGACATCCCGTTTCGAGCGCTGATTCTGGGACACGGTTTCCGGTTGAGGGCTCGACGGGAAAGTGGGGACCAGTTTGAGCTTGAAATCTGGGATGCGCTTTCTGCCGGCGGGCCTACTCCAGGGCGGGCCTGCCCCAGTCAGTCCTTCAGCTGCGCCCATTCGTGTGGGTCGTAGATCTTTACGTGCTTGTCGGGCGTGTCGCTCCAGTACTCTTCGTCCATAAAGGGCAGGTATGCCTGAATGCCGGGGCAGATAAACGGAATTCGTTGCCGCTGCCGCCGCTCTCGCTGCCGCCGCTCCAGGTTCGTCTCGGATATGACGGTCGGCATGCCGGACAGCTCGACGAGACTTGCCTGGATGCGCTTGAGGTCGGGGAGCGCCGCATGCCATGACGTCCGCATGATCAAAAGATACTTCGATTGTGTTGCCTGGTGCTATCGTTTTCGCGTTAGTATCTGCCAACGGTTGAGGGCTACCGCTCGCGGCGTTTTGCCCTTCGTGTACAGCGGTCGGCATCACAGGTCCTTCACGGGTTGGACGAAATTAGGCCAATTTGACCGAATTTTAAAAAAGTCAAAATTGGGGCTTGCGTCACGGAGCGACTTCCCGTATATTTCTTTCTTGCGCAAAGGCACAGCCGAGCGCAGCGATGCAATCATTGGGATGTCGTCTAATGGCAGGACAGCGGATTCTGGTTCCGTCAATGGGGGTTCGACTCCCTCCATCCCAGCCATTGCATTTGCTACATATGGCCCGTTCGTCTAGCGGTTTAGGACGCCGCCCTCTCAAGGCGGAGATCACCAGTTCGAATCTGGTACGGGCTACCACAAATTGAATGCCCGGGCCTCGCAAGAGACCCGGGTTTTGTGTATACACCGCATGTGTGGAATGAGCCGCGTTTCACCTGGACCGAGGAGTTGCCATGGACCTGCCCATCAGCCTAACTGACATTACGTATGCCGAGAATTACCTGGCGCAGGGAGACCTGGCCACGGCGACGCCGCTGCTGGAGCGTTTGGTGGAGCTCGCCGAGGAGTATATCGATGCCGAGTGCAAAACGGAGGAGAACCGCCAGTACTTTAGCTTCGATAGCAAGTTTGAGCGCCTGGCCTACCGCCGCGTGGAAAAGGATCCACGCGAGCTGGTGCAGGTCGAGGTGCCGTTTGACCGCCTGTACTCCGACATGGCGTTTGCCTACATCCGTCAGCAGGATTATGTGAGCGCCCGCAATGCCTTGATGCAGGCCGTGCGCTGGGACCCCATGAACTGCAACTACCGACTGGATCTGGCCGAGCTGTTCCGTGCGCTCGAGGACAAGCAGGAGTGGGCTTCGCTTTCGTTTTCGGTGCTGGAGCGTGCGAGTGACGGCAGGTGCGCCGCCCGCGCCTACGCCAACTTGGGCCAGTACTTTTTGGAGCCCGAGACCGAGAACGTCTCGGCGGCCGTGGGTTGCGCACGTCTGGCGCTGCGCTTGGCCCCTGGCGATTCACATACGACGCGCTTGCTCAGCAAGATCCATGCCACCTATCCGGATGCCGCCGACGAGAGTGATGAGCATGTGATGGGCGAGCTGGCGTTGCAGGGCGTACCGACCTCGCCTTCGGCCGAGATTGCCATTTGTCTGATTATGTGTGCGACCGACGCTGCGGGCGACGGTGACAAGCAGGAGGCTACACGCCTGACGGTCCGTGCCCGCGATCTGGTGGGCGAGGAGGCATGCGCGGCGATCATTAAGCTGGTGCGCGAAAGCGATGCCGAGCTCAACGCCGAGCGCAAGGCCAAACGCGAGGCCGCGAGCGGGAAAGCCGATGACGCCGAGGAGGCCGGCGATGCCCAGTAAGCGCGAGCGCAAGCTCATCTCCAAGAATCGTTCGGCGCATCACGAATACTTTATCGACGAGACATTCGAATGCGGCATTGAGTTGAGCGGTACCGAGGTCAAGTCGATTCGCGAGCGCGCCTGTCAGATTACCGATACTTTTGCGCTGATTCGCGGCGGCGAGTGCTGGCTGGTGGGTTTGCACATCCATCCCTATAGTCACGGTGGCGTGTGGAACCGTGATCCCGATCGCCGGCGCCGTCTGCTGCTGCATCGCAAGGAGATTGATTTTCTTGACGGCAAACTACGCAACCGCGGCTATGCACTGGTGCCGCTCGAGCTCTACTTTAATGCCGATGGTCGCGTTAAGCTGCTGTTGGGCCTGGGCCGTGGCAAAAAGCTCTATGACAAACGCGAGGACATGGCCAAACGTGACGTTCAGCGCGAAATCGATCGCGCGCTTAAGGAGCGTAATCGCTAAGGGTTGATATCCGGGCGGGCGGGGATGTTCATCCATCACTGTTGTCGTACTCCCGGTCTGCTCCTCGCAAGTTGCGGTGGAATAGTTCCTGTTTGTTGGGTATCCAGGCTTAAACAGGGACTTTTTCACCGCAACTGCGTGTGGCTCATTTTTCTTACCGTTCTGACACATATGTCTCATTGTGGGTATATACGTCTGCAAGGCTCAATTCCGAGTTAGGGGAGTGATCGTTTTGGATAAAACTGCGTTCTTTACGATGCCGTGCGGGCTGTATGTGGTGAGTGCCGCGGCAGATGGATCGCGCGCCGGCTGCATTATCAACACCGCAGTGCAGGTGACGTCCACGCCGCCGCGCATTTCGGTTGCCGTGAACAAGGAAAATGTCACGTCTAGCGTTATCTCGTCTGCCAAGGCCTTTGCGCTGACCGTGATCGATCAGACGGCCGATATGCCCTACATTGGTAACTTTGGATTCCGTACCAGCAGCAACTATGACAAATTTGCCAAGTACGAGACGCGCGAGACCGCACTGGGCATGCCCTATGTTCCCGAGCATGCGGCAGCCTTGTTTAGCTGCCGTTTGATCGACACAGTGGATGTGGGCACGCATCTACTGTTTATCGGCGAGGTCGAGGATGCCGAGCGCCTGAGCGACGAGACGCCGCTCACCTACGATTACTACCATAAGGTCCTGAAGGGCAAGACGCCGCCCAAGGCGTCTTCGTACCAAGGGTAGAAATGCGGTAAAACCGCTTGCATTATATTATTAAGAATGTATACTAATAAGCAAAGTACACCAGCAGCCACGTTCGAGAGGAGAACATCATGGCCGAGGAAAAGAAGACGTACAAGTTCGTGTGCACCGTTTGCGGTTACGAGGTAGAGGTCGACACGCCCGAACTGCCCGAGGATTACGTGTGCCCGGTGTGTGGCGTCGGTCCCGATCAGTTTGAGCTCGTCGAGGAGTAGCTCGTAGACACACGACTTGCAGCAACATATAGCTCTGTCCAAGGGCCCCGGTCGGATATCCCGGCCGGGGCCCTTTTCCTCCGTCCCCAAGGGATCACGGCTGCTATTAGCCGATCCTGTCTGTTGTGAGTCCGGCCGACCTTTTGTCTTAACCTGCAACATCTAACGGCTCAAAACGGGTCTTCCTGTTACAGAACGAGACAAACCAAAACCATCATTCTCAAAATCTCAATCTATAACATTTAGGCACGTAAACCCCCTCTACTTGTTACAGATCGAGACAAAAGGTTGGGGCTGAAGAAATATCTCGATCTGTAACATCTGGGCGCGGAAATTGGGTCCACTTGTTACAGATCGAGACAAACTGAAACTATCTCTCAGAAAATCTCAATCTGTAACATCTAAGGGTTCAAAACGGGTTCACGTGTTACAGATTGAGACGTTATATCTGGACAGTCACGCCATCCCATTACATCCCCGTTAGCAGCACGATGTCGAGAATCGTCACGATGACACCGATCCCTACGAGCAACGCGTTGAGCGGGCGCGAGTTGGCGTATTTGCCCATGACGCGGGGCGAGCTGGTGAGTCGTATGAGCACAAAGACCGTAATCGGCAGCTGAAGCGACAACAGTGCCTGACTCCAAATGAGACCCTCAAAAGGATTCGGGACGATCAGGCACGCCGCCACTGCGCCGACGAAACAGGCCGCCACTCCGATCGAGGAATGTCGGTCGTGGATGTCGTATTCCTCGTCGAATATGCCCGCGGTGATGGTGCCCGCCGCCATGCCCGCCGTCACGCTACTCGATATGCCCGCAAACAGCAGTGCCACCGCAAAGATGGTCGAGCTTGCCGGGCCCAGAATGGGGGAGAGCGTGGCCGCTGCGACGGCGAGGTCGTCTACGACAATGCCGTGCGCAAAGAAGGTCGTTGCGGCCAGGATGACCATGGCCGAGTTGATTGCCCAGCCCACACCCATCGAAAAGAGCGTGTCGAAGAGCTCGTAGTGCAGGCGTTCTTCGATAACCTGCTCGCCTTGGCCTTCGAAGTGCATGGATTGGATGACCTCGGAGTGCAGGAAGAGGTTGTGGGGCATAACGACCGCGCCTAGGACACTTACGATAATCGCGACTGAGCCGGTGGGCATACTGGGTGTGATCCAGCTTGTGGCGGCTTGCGGCCAGTCGACCTTGACCAGCAGAAGCTCGGCTAAAAACGAAAGTCCCACCACGCCCACGAAGGCGATGATCCAGCGTTCGGCGCGTTTGTAGGAGCTTGTCATGAGCATGACAATCGATGCCGCCGCCACGATGATGCAGCCGGCACGTACGGGCAGGCCAAAGAGCATTTGAAGTGCAATCGCACCGCCCAGGACTTCGGCCATGGCGGTGGCGACCGTGGCTAGATACGCGCTGCCGAGTATCGCACGCCCGACGAGGCGGGGCAGGTGGCGCGTCGTGGCCTCGGCAAGACACATGCCCGTGGCGATGCCCAAGTGAGCCGCGTTGTGTTGCAGCATGATGAGCATGATCGTGGACAGCGTGACGATCCACAGCAGCGCGTAGCCAAACTGCGAGCCGGCAGCCATATTGGAGGCCCAATTGCCCGGGTCGATAAAGCCGACGGTCACGAGCAGCCCGGGGCCGATATGCCGTGCGATGTCGAGTCCGCCGTGGCCGCCGGTGCGCGGGGAGCCAAAGTGATGTTTGAGATGGTCGATCATGGTGCACTCCTGCGTGCCGTTTGTTTGACGCCGCAAAGGATACCCGTTTTAGGCTCAAAATTTGACCATGACTAACAAAATTGTTGTATTTGAATAGGGTGGTAAAAGGGGGTTGCCGAAATGTCTCGATCTGTAACAACTAGGGATGGTAATTGGGCCTAGGTGTTACAGATCAAGACAGGAAGAAATGGTCCTATGGAAAATCTCGATCCGTAACAGCTGACCGCCAAAACCGGCCCTTCATGTTACAGGTTGAGACATTCGGAACCGTCTCTCGAGAACATCTCAATCTGTAACAGTTAGTCGTCGAAATTGGGTCTTCCTGTTACAGATTGAGATGTTTGAAGCGGTGAGCTTACAGGCCGAACCTGGGGCCCTCGTTGTTGCCCTTGAGGTCGGCGGTGTCCACTCGTAGGGCGTGCGTTACGCAATTGTTTCGAAACGGGCGGGAAACACAATGGGCCAGCGATGCTTCTAGTATGCCTATTCAACTGACTGTCTAAATATCTAGGGGAGGATCGCGATGCAGGCAGATTCCGCTCAGCAGCAGGGCCTTTATCGCCCCGAATTCGACCACGATGCATGTGGCATCGGCGCTCTTGCCGATATCAACGGCGAGCGCCACCACCAGATTCTGGACGATGCGCTGTCCATTCTGGTCAACCTGGAGCACCGCGGTGGCACGGGACTCGAGAAGAATACCGGCGACGGCGCCGGCATCCTGTTCCAGGTTCCGCATCACTTTTTCCGCAAAGAGGCTCAAAAGTGCGGCCAGATTCTGCCGGCAGAGGGCGACTATGGCGTGGCCATGCTGTTCTTCCCGCAGGACGACAAGGGCGTAGAGGATGCCCGCCGCGTGTTTGAGGAAGGCTGTGCCGAGGCCGGCGTGCCACTGCTCTTTTGGCGCGAGGTGCCGGTCGACCCTCACGATCTGGGCGAGACGGCCCGCGCCTGCATGCCCACCATCCTGCAGGCTTTCCTGGGCCGTCCGGACGACACGCCCGCCGGCGATGCCTTTGAGCGTCGCCTGTACGTGTGCCGCCGTACCATCGAAAAGAAGGCCGACGCCGAGTTTGCCCTGCGCGACAAGATCTTCTATGTGTGCTCCATGAGCTCGCGCACCATCGTGTACAAGGGCATGCTGGTCGCCACGCAGATGCGCCGCTTCTTTATCGATCTCAACGACGCCGCCGTTAAGACGGCCGTGGCGCTTGTCCACTCGCGCTACTCCACCAATACCACGCCTAGCTGGGAGCGCGCACATCCCAACCGCTTTATTATCCACAACGGCGAGATCAACACCCTCAAGGGCAACGTCAACTGGATTCGCGCCCGCGAACCTAACCTGTACAGCCCCGTGCTGCAACATGATCTTGAGCGTGTGATGCCCATCATCAACCGCGAGGGTTCCGACTCCGCGATTCTGGATAATGTGCTCGAGTTTTTGGTCATGAACGGCCGTCCGCTCACGCGTGCCGCGTCCATGTTGCTGCCCGAGCCGTGGGACCACAACGACAACCTGAGCGAGGAGCGTCGCGCCTACGATGCCTACCAGTCCATGCTCATGGAGCCCTGGGACGGCCCGGCGGCCATCGCCTTTACCGACGGCCGTACGCTGGGTGCCGCCCTCGACCGCAACGGCCTGCGCCCGGCTCGCTACTACGTGACGCGCGACGGCCGCTTTATGCTGGCAAGCGAGGTGGGCACCATCGAGGTGCGCCCCGAGAATATCCTGACAAGCGGTTGTTTGGGACCGGGCCAGATGCTCGAGGTCGATTTTGCCCGCGGCCGTGTGATCTACAATGACGAGCTGCGCGCCCGCTATGCCAAGGAAAAGCCCTACCGCGATTGGATTGCCGAGGAGACGCTGACCGTTGACGCGCTCGACAAGCCCGCCGCGGCAACGCCCGCCGAGGATGCCGAGGTGCCTGCCGCCGTGCGTATGGCCAAGCTCGGCTACCACTGGGATGATGTTGACGAGGTCGTGCGCCCCATGGCCCAGCAGGGCAAGGCCCCGCTCGCCTCGATGGGTATCGATGCGCCGCTGGCCTGCCTGTCCAAGAAGACGCGCTCGTTCTTTGACTACTTCTATCAACTGTTCGCCCAGGTCACGAACCCGCCGATCGACGCCCTGCGCGAGCATATGGTCACCTCGACCACGCTCTACCTGGGCAACCACGGCAACCTGCTCGAGGACTCTCGTACGGCCTGCCAACTGGTGCGTCTGGAGCGCCCACTGCTGAGTGAGGAGGAGTTCGACCGCATTTGCGCGATTGACCGTGTTGGCTTTAAGACCCGCCGTTTCCGTGCCGTTTACCGCCGCGATGCCGGCGAGGGCGCGCTGCAGGCTGCGCTCAAGCAGCTTGCAGAGGACGTTGAGGCTGCGGTCCGCGACGGCGTGAACATCGTGGTGTTGAGCGATCGCGCCGGAGCGGACGAGGTACCCGTGCCGTCGCTGCTCGCCGTGGGCTGCGTGCACAACCACCTGATCCGCGCCGGCGTGCGTACCTTTGCCGACATCGTGGTGGAGTGTGGCGACGCCGTGTCTCCGCACGACTTTGCGGCGCTGGTGGGCTACTCCGCGAGCGGCATCTATCCGTACAACGCGCATGCGTGCATTCGCGACCTGGCGGCGCACGGCGATCTGGACGTGACAGCCGAGCAGGGCATCGCCAACTACAATAAGGCTGCGACCGCCGGCATCGTTTCCATCATGTCCAAGATGGGCATCTCCACGGTGCAGAGCTACCATTCGGCGCAGATCTTCGAGGCCGTGGGCTTTACGTCGGAGTTCGTTAACGCGTACTTCGCCGGCACGGTGAGCCGTGTGGGCGGTATGGGTGTCGAGGACGTTGAGCGCGAGCAAAACGAGCGCTACGACGCCGCGCTCGCTATCCTTAAGAGCCCGGCTCCCGATCAGCTGCCCACGCTGGGTCTGACCAAGTGGCGCCCGCTCGGCGGCGAGGATCATCTCATTGATCCGCAGACTGTCTACTTACTGCAGACTGCCTGCCGTGAGGACAGCTACGACACCTTTAAGGAGTACAGCGCCCGCCTGCACCGCACCGGCCGTGCCGTGCGCCTGCGTGACTTGCTCGACTTTAATGCCAACGGCCGCACGCCGGTTTCGCTCGACGAGGTGGAGCCCGCGCGCAACATCGTCCGCCGCTTTAACACCGGTGCCATGTCGTACGGTTCTATCAGCAAAGAGGCGCACGAGTGCATGGCCATCGCCATGAACCGCCTGCACGGACGCTCTAACTCGGGAGAGGGCGGCGAGGATCCGCGTCGCGAGACCCCGCTGGCTAACGGTGACTCCAAGAACTCCGCCATCAAGCAGGTGGCAAGTGCGCGCTTTGGCGTAACGAGCCGCTACCTGTGCAGCGCTTTCGAGATTCAGATCAAGATGGCCCAGGGCGCCAAGCCCGGCGAGGGTGGCCACCTGCCCGGTAAGAAGGTCTACCCCTGGATCGCCGAGGTCCGTCAGTCCACGCCCGGCATCGGCCTGATCTCGCCTCCGCCGCACCACGACATCTACTCCATCGAGGACCTGGCAGAGCTGATCTTTGATCTTAAGAACGCCAACCCCGGTGCGCGCGTGTCGGTCAAGCTGGTCAGCGAGGCCGGCGTCGGCACCATCGCCACCGGTGTGGCCAAGGGTGCCGCCGACAAGATCTTGATCAGCGGCCACAATGGCGGCTCGGGTGCCGCGGCGCGCGATTCCATTTGGCACGCCGGCCTGCCGCTGGAGCTCGGCCTTGCCGAGGCTCAGCAGACGTTGCTGCAAAACGGCCTGCGCTCCCGCGTGGTGCTCGAGGCCGACGGCAAGCTCATGGACGGCACCGATGTTGCCGTCGCCTGCCTGCTGGGCGCCGAGGAGTTTGGCTTTGCGACCATGCCGCTCATCTCCATGGGCTGCCTCATGCAGCGCGACTGCCAGCAGGACACCTGCCCGGCCGGCATCGCCACGCAAAACTGTCGCCTGCGTCGCGGCTTCCGCGGCAAGCCCGAGCACGTTGAGCACTTTATGCTCTTTGTTGCCGAGCAGCTGCGTGAGGTCATGGCGAGCCTGGGCTTCCGCACCGTCGACGAGATGGTCGGCCATCCCGAGTGCCTGCGCCAGATCGAGGTGCCGGGCAACCGCAAGGCCAACCTGCTTGATCTGTCGCCCGTGCTGGCGAGCGCGACCTGCGAGTTCGGTGCCCATATCCCGGGCGCCGACGGTCGCCACTTCCTGCCGCAGATGGCTGCGGACAGCGAGCTCGACAAGACGCTCGACTCCACGTTGTTCGTGCCCTATACGGCCGATGCCCGTGCGCACCTGCGCCCGATTCGGTTCCGCGCCGATATCGCCAACGTCAACCGTTGCGTGGGCACCATCCTGGGCAATGCGGTGACCAAGGCGCATCCCGAGGGCCTGCCCGCCGGCTCCATCACCATCGATTGCGATGGTTCGGCCGGTCAGAGCTTTGGCGCCTTTCTCCCGCGCGGCATTACGCTCAACGTGTGCGGCGACGCCAACGACTACTTTGGCAAGGGCCTTTCGGGCGGCGAGGTGTCGGTGCGCCCCAACCCGCATGCGACCTACAAGTTCGACGAGAACATCATCGTGGGCAACGTGGCGTTCTTTGGCGCCACGAGCGGCCGCGGCTTTATTAACGGCCTGGCAGGCCAGCGTTTTGCCGTGCGCAACTCCGGTGCCACTGTGGTGGTCGAGGGCTGCGGCAACCATGGCTGCGAGTACATGACGGGCGGCTTGGCGCTCATCTTGGGTGAGGTCGGGCAGAACTTCGCCGCCGGTATGACGGGTGGCGTGGCCTATGTCTTTGACCAGTACGGCACGCTCGAAGCCCGTGTGAACCACGAGAGCGTGGAACTCAAGGCCCCGACGGCTGGCGAGCTGGCGCAGATTCGCGCGCTCATCCAGGAACACGTGGACGCGACGCAGAGCCCGCGCGGCATTAAGCTGCTCTACAGCTTCGACTCGATGAGCAAGCACTTTGTGAAGGTCATTCCGACCGAGTACGAGCGCGTGCTGGCGATTGTCGCTGCGGCCGAGGCCGTGGGCAAGACGCATGCGCAGGCCGAGGAGTTGGCGTTTGACATCGTGACCGGCCGCGCGAGCGCCGCGGATGTCGCTCGCTTTGATGTCGCGGGCGGTGCAGCGGGCACTGCGCCCGTGGCTGTCAGCTCTGTTGCTTCGACCAAGAAGGAGGCGTAAGTGCCATGGGTAAGCCCGGTGCTTTTCTTGATATCGATCGCGTGACCCACGAGCTGCGCCCCGTGGAGGAGCGCAGCCGCGATTTCGATCCGCTGTATGTGGAGCTCGACGACGATGCGCGCCGCGCCCAGGCGAGCCGCTGCATGATGTGCGGCGTGGCGTTTTGCCAGATGGGTGCGAGCTTTGGCAAGGCGCGTCCGAGTGGCTGTCCGCTGCACAACCTGATTCCCGAGTGGAACGAGCTGGTGTATCGCGGTCGCTGGGACGAGGCGGCCGAGCGCCTGTCGCTCACCTCGCCCATGCCCGAGTTTACGAGCCGCGTGTGCCCGGCACTGTGCGAGGCTGCGTGCAACCTGGGTTCGGTCGACGGCCAGCCCACAACGATTCACGATAACGAGCGCGCGATCAGCGACCACGAATGGGCAAACGGCGGCCCGCGTCGCTTTGAGCCGGCAGGGGAGGACGCGCCCTCGGTCGCCGTGGTTGGTTCCGGCCCGGCTGGCCTGGTGGCTGCATGGGAACTTGCGCGTCGCGGTGCCCGCGTGACGGTGTTTGAGCGCGACGACCGCCCAGGCGGTCTGCTCATGTACGGCATTCCCAACATGAAGCTCGAGAAGTCCGTGGTCGAGCGCCGCGTGGCGCTCATGCGCGAGCTGGGCATTGTCTTTGAGCTGGGTACTGACGTTACGAACCCTGCGGTGGCGGCCAAGCTCAATGGTTTTGACGCCGTTGTGGTGGCTGCCGGTGCTCGTACGCCCCGCGGTCTTTTGGCTACGAATGTGGATGCCCCGGGCGTGGTGTATGCCGTGGACTACCTGACGGCTTCGACCGTCTCGGTGCTCGATGGCGGTGAGCCCGCGGTGAACGCGCGCGGCCTGGACGTTGTGGTCATTGGCGGCGGCGATACCGGCAACGACTGCGTGGGTACCGCGGTGCGCCAGGGCGCACGCAGTGTGCGTCAGTTTGAGTTCTTGCCGGCCGCGCCCGATAAGCGTGCGGCGAGCAACCCCTGGCCACAGTGGCCCAACGTTAAGAAGACCGACTACGGTCAGCAGGAGGCTATCGCTGCCATGGGCGGCGAGATGCGTGCCTGGGGCGTGGATACGCTCGAGGTGCTGCTGGACAAGAAGGGCGCTGCCGCGGGCCTGCGCGTGGTCGATCTGGACTGGTCGGCCGGCAAGCCCGAGCGCATTGCGGGCTCCGAGCACGAGGTGCCGGCCCAGCTGGTGCTGATCGCCTGTGGCTTTACGGGTCCGGAGCACGGCGTGTTCGACGCTGTTGACGTGCCTATTGCCACGGCGGGCCGTCCGTTGCCCGTGATGGTCTCCGAGGACTCGCATCTTGCGGCTCGCGTGGATGGCGTTGCCGCGGATGCCGCTCCGGTGTATGTGGCCGGCGATGCCCGCAACGGCAGCTCGCTCGTGGTGAGTGCCATGGCCGATGCCCTCGCCTGCGCAGCCGAGGTCGCCGAGGCGCTGGGGCTGTAAGACAATCACGGAGTTACTCAACAATCGAATCGGCAAGGGCTGTCCCCAACGGCCGGCATATAAGGAACGTCCCCAAGTGCCGGCAGCTGGGGACGTTCCTTACGTGCCGGCATCCGGGGACACTCCTTGCGGGTTCGCGAGCGTTTTGCTCGTTTGCCGACGTTTGGCTGCCTACCCGTTGGCGTTTGCGCTCGTTGCGCTCTGCTGTTTATGTGGCGGCTTTAGTTGTTTGCGGACAGCGGCACGGGTGATTCGTCTAGTTCTACCCGCGATTTTGTGGCAATTTGCATAATCTGCAAGTATCCCGTCAAGTGCTTGGTCAGCATCTGGTTTGCAGCCCGATGCCCATTTCGCCCGTGATGGCGGCGACCACCCGCCCTCCTCGTAAGCTCAAATTGAGGTTTATCAGTTTGAGGAGGATGCCATGGCTGATCATGTTTTGGACCGGGGACGTCTGGCCGAGGCCGTCGGTGACGATATTGCCGGCATGGCCCAGTTTTGGATGCTGCGCAAGTTTCAGTTTTTGGAGGCGGCGCGTACACAGTTCGAAGTGATAGTCGATCCATGGCTCAGCTATTGCGAGGAGCCCTCGCAAAATGAAATCATGGCCTATAACATGGCATTTACCGATTGGCTGCTGTTCGAGCGTCCCTATTACTATGGCAAGACGCTGCTTGAGCTGTATGTTGACGAGCCGCCGGCGTCGCTTTCGCCTACTTCGCTCAGACGGCTCGAGCAGGTGCGCGACACGCACTATTTCTCGCGCTTTGGCATTTTGGATAAGGATCCCGCGACCGGTATGGTCGCGCTGCGTGACACGCGTACCGACCGTCGCTTTGACGTCTACGATCCGCATATCGTGCAAAAGGAACACTGGCGCGATGGCGCGATTGCGGTGCGCCTCGCGTGCGTCGACGATGTCTGGCTGACGGCGGGGCAGCTCTACCTCTACGACATTGCGCGCCTGAGCGATACGGCGGTCGACGGGCCTGGCGCCGTGCATCCTGAGGACCTAGAAGATGGCTTCGATACCTCGTGTATCAGCTTCTTCTTACGGCTGGTTCGCGACATCATGGGTGCCCAGGGGCGCTACGTAAAGTCACTCAACATCTACAAACAGGAATGGGAGTAGGGGATGGGCATCTGCCACCTGCCTTGCCTTCTGCCTTTATATCTCGATCCGTAACGTTTAGGGACAAAAAACCGGTCTACCCGTTACAGATCGAGACGAATGCTTGGGCGTTGCTGGTTTGTCTAAATCTGTAACGTTTAGGGGTCTGGAGAACGCCTAACTGTTACAGATCGAGATGTTTGGCACCTAGCTGGGGAAATGTCTCAACCTGTAACATCTACAGGCCAAAATTCGACCTAACTGTTACAGATCGAGACAAAGGTTGGCCGCGGTGCCGAACAATCTAAATCTGTAACAACTAGAGGCTCAAAGACTGTCTTCCTGTTACAGATCAAGACATTTGTCAGCGGAGGCAACGGTGACGATGGTCCATTTGTCTGACGTGGTGGTGATGGAAGTGTCTAATATCGTTTTCAAACACAAACATGCAACACGTAGCACCTTGGCGCGGAATAGGATGCTCGCCAGGCTCACGGAGGCGGCTGAACAAGGCGTGCTGCTTGCGACGCACGACAATGCCGAGCTCATGTGGCTGCGGCGCCATGTGGGCACAGACGATATTGCGGAGCCCGAATCGCACCTATTCTGTTTTCAGCATGAATGGGATGCGTTGACGCCGCCGGAGCGGGCTCGGCGGACCATCAAGGGGCTTGCGGAGTTTCATCCCGATTGGGCGTTTTGGGGATATGACGCCGCGCTGATATGGGGTCTGGAGGTGCCGAATGATCTGCTCGGGCCGCGTTACTTGGTCAAGACGGGTTGTTCGGTGGCGTTGAGCACGGGATATAGGCTGCTGCGTCCGCAGGCGTCGGGTGCGCTTGAGCGCGTCGACGGCGTGCGAGTGACGCCGTTTTGGCGCACGGTGGAGGATTGTCTGCTGCGTGCGCCGTTTTCATATGGTCTGGCGATTGCCGATTCTGCGCTGCGGGCGAAGGGCATATCGCGCGACGACCTCTGCGAACGGCTCCAGGCCGATTGCGAGGGCAGACACGGGTATCGCAGAGCTCAGGTGATTGCGTCGCATGCGGACGGGCTGTCCGAAAATGGTGGCGAGTCTCGGTTCCGAGCGTTCTTTATTGCATACGGTTTTCCGGTGCCAGAGTTGCAGGTGGAGTTTCGCGATCCGCTCGATTCGAGCCAGGTGTTTCGGGTCGATTATTTCTGGAGGCTCGAGGACGGGACGTGCGTGATTGGCGAGCTCGACGGAAAAGGAAAGTATACCCTGCAGGATGGTGGGGATCGGGAGTCAGTCGACCCGTTCGTAGCAGAGCGTCAGCGGGAGTCTCATCTGACAATGCTCGGGCACAAGGTGCTGAGGTTCACGTTTGATGAACTCAAGAACCCGGGGAAGCTGGCTGAAAAGATGAGGCTGGCGGGTATTTCGCAGCGGGCCGATTTGGCTGAGGGATGGAAGCGTCAGTGGTATGGGCGCTGAGGGATACGACTAACGCGGATGTGGTTGTTCCTGTCGAGTTTGTCTCGATCTGTAACAACAAGGGGCCGTTTGGCCTCGTAACTGTTACAGATCGAGACAGAAGGTTGCTGCCGCTAAAAGATCTAAATCTGTAACATCTAGAGGCCGAAAACCCGTCTACATGTTACAGATTTAGATGTTTGACGACAGGGCTGGAGAATATCTCGATCTGTAACATCTAACGGCCAAAATTCGACCCAAATGTTACAGATTGAGACAAAGGCTGGACGCGGTGCCGAAAGATCTCGATCTGTAACATCTGGCTGCTAAAACCTGGTCTACCTGTTACAAATCAAGACGTTTTGCTGGAACGGCTGGAGCATTGCCCTGCTGTCTCCGTTTGCCCTCACATCTCTCTCGTCCCTCCGCTAACCGATATGTTCGACTTTAGTTTGCTGCATTAGGTGATAATGGACAAATGTTCAAGTTAATCGTGAGGGAGGAGCTCGATATGGCGTCTGCCGATCGTTCCACGTTGTTTATCAATGCGACCGTCCTGGATGGTTCGGAGCATATGGAGCCGCAGCCCGACATGGCCGTGGCCGTTGAGCGCGGTGTCATCACGTGGATGGGGCCGAGCGCTGTTGCGCAGGCGCCTGCAGGTGCCGAGGTCCTCGACCTGGCCGGGGCGTATCTCATGCCGGGCCTCATCAATATGCATGTGCATCTGTGCGGCTCGGGCAAGCCGGTTTCGGCGGGCGATGCGGGCGCGCTGATGAAGAAGCTCGATAATCCCGTGGGGCGCGCTATCGTGCGCCATATTCTTAAGGGCAGCGCCCAACAGCAGCTGGCAAGCGGCGTGACCACGGTGCGCGGCGCGGGCGACCCGCTGTTTGCCGATCTGGCCGTGCGCGATGCTATCGACGCCGGCAAGTATCAGGGTCCTCGCCTGGTGGCGCCGGGAACGGGCGTTACGGTGCCGGGTGGCCACGGCGCGGGCTTGTTCGCCCAGGTGGCCAACAGTCCCTCCGAGGCGGCCGAACAGGTGCGCGACCTGTATGCGCGCGGTGCCGATGTCATTAAACTGTTCGTAACGGGCGGTGTGTTCGATGCGACCGAGGTGGGCGAGCCGGGCGTGCTGCGTATGCCGGTGGAGCTTGCCGCAGCGGCGTGCAAGGCAGCGCACGATATGGGCCTTCCGGTTATGGCTCATGTCGAGAGCACCGAGGGCGTGAAGGCCGCGCTCGAGGCCGGCGTCGATACGATCGAGCACGGCGCCCCGTTGACGCCCGAGATCCTGGAGCTGTACCGCGGCGCCGCGGGAACTCAGCTCGAGGGGCGTGCGCCGAGTGTGACCTGCACGATCAGCCCCGCACTGCCGTTTGTGCTGCTCGATCCGGAGAAGACTCATTCGACCGAAACGCAAAAGAAGAACGGCGATATCGTGTGCTCGGGCATTATCGAGAGCGCTCGTGCGGCGCTGGAAGCCGGTATCAAGGTAGGTTTGGGTACGGATTCGAGCTGCCCGTTCGTGACCCAGTACGACATGTGGCGCGAGGTGGCCTATTTTGCCAAGTACGTGGGCGTGAGCAATGCGTTTGCGCTGCATACGGCTACGCAGGTTAATGCTGAGCTGCTGGGGCTGGGCGGCGAGACCGGTGCGATCGAGTGCGGCAAGGCTGCCGATATCCTGGTGACGCGCGAGAACCCGCTCGATGACCTGTGTGCTCTGCGCGAGCCGATGCACGTGATGTGTCGTGGCGATCTGGTGCGCAAACTCAAGGTGAAGCGTATTCCCGAGGTGGACGCCGAGCTCGACACGATTATGGCCATGCCAGCCGAGGCGCTTGCCGAGGAGCTTGCCCGCGACGGCGTGGCGTAGGTGTGACGGGGGCGGGCCCTTTGTCGCATTTAAAAAAGCCGAGGTCCCAGTGCGAGACCTCGGCTTTTATTTTGTCCTGCGGTATGGCGGCTACGAGCGCGTCTCCATCTTGGCGTGGCACTTGGGGCAGGTGACGCGGATTTTGCCTTTGCCCTTGGGAACGGAGAGCATCTGGCCGCAGTTGGGGCACTTGAGGTATGCCGTGGTCTTGCGACCTTTCCACATCTTCTTGGCCGTGCGCTTGGCACGCTCAAAGTCTTCCTTACTGGTGCCGGCCGCGCGTGAGGTGCTGGCCGCTGCAGCGCCGCCACCCAAGCTGGCGACAAACTTGCCCAAGCCGGGGACCTTAGCCGAGCCGGCGACAAAGGCCTCGTTCTCCTTGCGACGTGCGTCGATGTTTTTGGACAGGCCGCGCAGTACGCCGATCACGATGACGGCGATGGCGATCCAACTGAGCCACTGGACGCGGGCCATCGATCCGATCATCGCGATGACGATGCCCGCAAAACCCATCACGATGGTGAGCTCGTCGGCGCCATTGCGGCCCTTCATAAAGTCATTCATGCAAATTGCCTTTCGTTCGATATGCCGCACGCCTTTATACCCGATTTAGAGCAAGGGGGACAGGTTAATCTGCACCAATGTGGTGCAAACATACCTGTCCTCGGAACATCAAGACGGTGCAAAGTGGTTTGTCCTCAATGCGCCGATTACTTAGAGAGCTTGTCGACGACGCGTTCGATCTCGGCGAGCTTCGCGGCTTTGAGGTCTTCGTCGCCCGATTCGATTGCCGAAGTCACGCAGCCCTCGATATGCGCCTTGAGTACGTCGGCGTTAATGCGCGCGAGGAGTGCCTGTGTGGCCATGAGCTGCGTGGAAATATCGACGCAGTAGCGGTCCTCCTCGACCATCCGCAGGATGCCGTCGATCTGGCCGCGCGCCGTCTTGAGCATACGGTTCACCGATTTGTGGTCTGCCATCATGGCGGGTCCTCGTTTCTGGTCGATGGGGTCGAATGCTTCTGGTAGCTGCTAGGCTGCGGTTACGGACAGGGCGTGGAACTTCTCGCCGGCGCTCTCGACGGCGGCAGCGAGCTGCTCGACGGCCACGGTGTCGGCGCACTCCACCTGTACCGTCTGAGTCTCGTGATCGGCATCGGCGTCGGTCACGCCGGCAACGTTGAGCAGTGCCGTCTCGACAGTAGCGTCGCAGTGGCCACACATAAGGCCGGAAGTCTTAATTGTGTAACGCATGGGTATTCCTCTCTGTTATGTCGGCTTTCCCAGGCACCCGACCTTGACCTTCAAGCCGTCGCTCGCGTACCAAAGTACGCGTCGCTCCTCTTTCAGGTCAATCTCGGGCACCTGGAAAACCCGTTCTAAATGGATGTAATGGTGAGCCTATTTTGCCACTTTAGGCTTAAAGGATTTCAGGCGCAGAGCATTGGACACGACGCACACGCTCGACAGGCTCATCGCCGCGGCGCCAAACATCGGCGAGAGCTGCCAGCCGGTGAGGGGGAAGAACACGCCCGCAGCGAGCGGAATGCCGATGCCGTTGTAGAACAGCGCCCAGAACAGGTCTTGCTTGATGTTGCGAATCGTGGCGCGCGAAAGCTCGATAGCGCGGGCGACGTCCATGAGGTCGCTGCGCATGAGTACCACATCTGCCCCTTCCTTGGCGATGTCGGCGCCGGTGCCGATAGCAAGGCCCACGTCGGCGCGCGCCAGGGCAGGGGAGTCGTTGATGCCGTCGCCCACCATGGCGACCTTGCCGCCCGCATCCTGCAGTTCGCGCACGTGGCGTTCCTTGTCGGCGGGAAGCACGTCGGCAATGACCTGCTTGCTGCTCAGTCCTACGCGGCGGGCGATTGCTTCGGCCGTCACACGGTTGTCGCCGGTGAGCATGTGCACGTCGACGCCGAGCGAACGCATCGCAGCGATGGCCTCGGCGCTCGTCTCCTTGACCTCGTCAGCTACGGCAATGGTGCCGACAAGCTCGCCGTTCTTGGCAAAGAACAACGGTGTCTTGCCCTCGGCGGCGAATCGCTCGGCAAGTCCTGAGGGCACGGTGATACCCAGCTCGCTCATCAGGCGAACGTTACCGGCAGCGATGGCGTTTTGTCCCTCGCGCGCCGTAACGCCGTGACCGGGCACGGCGGCAAAGTCCTCGACCATGCGCGCCACGATTCCGCGCGCCTCGCACTCGGTCATAATCGCCTCGGCCAGCGGATGCTCGCTCGAGCGCTCCAGCGCGGCAGCGAGCTTCAGTAACGCCTTTTCACTCATGGCGGGCGAGCCGTCGGCGCGCGTGGCTACCACGATATCGGTCACGGCAGGTTTGCCGCGGGTGACCGTACCCGTCTTATCGAGCACCACGGTACCCACGCCGCGCAGGTTCTCCAGCGCCTCGGCGCTCTTAAACAGAATGCCCATCTCGGCGCCCTTGCCGGTGCCCACCATAATGGCGACGGGCGTGGCTAGGCCGAGCGCGCAGGGACAACTGATCACCAGCACGGCCACGGCGGAGGTAAGTGCCTCGTTTATGCTGCCGGTCAGTGCCATCCACACCGCAAAGGTCACGGCCGAGATCACGAACACCACGGGCACGAACACGCCGGCGACCTTGTCGGCCATGCGGGCGATGGGCGCCTTGGTGGCGTTGGCATCCTCGACGAGCTGGATGATCTTGGCGAGTGATGTCTCGGCACCAACCCGCGTGGCGCGGAAGGTAAACGAGCCGGTGCGGTTGACGGTGGCGGCGTTGACGGTGTCGCCGGCGGTCTTTTCCACGGGGATTGACTCGCCGGTGAGCGCACTCTCGTCCACGGCCGAGCTACCCTCGAGCACCACGCCGTCGACGGGGATTGACTCGCCGGGGTGCACGCGCAGGACCTGGCCGGGAAGGATGTTATCGACGTCGACGGTGGTTTCGCTGCCATCGTCGGCAACGACGGTCGCGGTTTTAGGCGCCAGATCGATGAGCGCCTCGATGGCGCCGCCGGTTTTGGACTTACTGAGCGTCTCGAGGTATTTGCCCACGGTGACGAGCGACAGAATCGTGCCCGCGCTCTCAAAATACAGATTGTCCATGCCTGTCATCATGGCCTCGTGCATCTGCCCCGTGGCCAGCTGGTCGGCCATGATGAACATGGCATAGAGCGACCAGGCGATGGAAGCGGTGGCGCCCACGGCGATGAGGGCATCCATGGTGGGTGCGCCGTGCGCGAGCGATTTAAACCCGTTGATAAAGTACGCGTCGTTGACGTAGACGATGGGGATGAGCAGGACAAGCTCGGTGAGGGCGAGCGTCATGCTGTGGATATGGTCGGTGAAAATGCCGGGCAGCGGCCAGCCGAGCATGTGTCCCATGCCTATGTAGAACAGTGGGATGAGGAAGACGATCGAGACGATGAGGCGGGTGCGCATGGCAGAGGCGGCGGCCTCCAGCTTTTTGGTGGGCGACTCCATATGGGCGGCGCCAGACCTGACTTGCGCGCTGCCGTTTGAGCCGGCGGCACCGATGCCCGTGCTGACGGGTGAGGCCGAGTAGCCCGCGCGGTCGACGGCGGTGCAGATATCGTCGGGGGAGACCTGCGCGGGGTCGTAGTCGACCATCATGGAACCGGCAAGTAGGTTGACCGCGACGCTTTGGACGCCGTCGAGCTTGCTCACGGCGCGGTCCACGTGCGCCTGGCAGGCGGCGCATGTCATGCCGCCTACGTCGAACTTATCTTGAGCCATGGCTTCTCCTTTCTGTGGTTCGGTGTTGGAATTGTTAACCTCTCGATACTATACACCCATACCCCCTGGGGGTGTATGGCAAAAGTTGAAATGTATGACATTCCGATACGGGGGTCGACTGCCAAGTTAGCGCACCATCCTCGCCCTTCGTCTCAATCTGTAACATCTAGTTCCGTTTTTGCCGAGTTACTGTTACAGATTGAGACAAACAATTCGGCGGTTGCTTAACATCTCGATCTGTAACATCTGGCAGGGAAAATGACCTCTATCTGTTACAGATCGAGATGTTGTTTTGCGAGGTTTTGGTTTGTCTCGATTCGTAACGTGTAGACCTGGTTTTGCCTCGTAACTGTTACAGATTGAGACAATTGGCCCAGACCCACCCCGTCCGCCCCGTCATCTGTGGTTTACGTGGGGGCATACGGAGTGCAGGTATACTAACCCGCAGCGAATCTGCTCCATCGCTTAGAGCTGCTGCGTCTGGACGGCGCGTGATATGGCTGCCAAAGCGATCGCCAGCGTGCTGAGCAACGTCCTCTCTGTGCGCACCCGTTTTTGTATGTACTAGCGCACTACCAAGCACGCCCGCGCGGCCGCATGCCGTGCCCCTTGCGCGTGCAGATAAGGAACAACAACAGATGCGTAATTCTGTATCCGACGTCACCGACGCCGAGATCCTGGACGAGACCCGCGAGGCCATGGCCCAGGCTGCCTTCGATGCGGCCGACGAGGCCAGCGCCGCCGAGACCGTCGAGTCCGCTACCGAGAACCTGCTCGCCTTTGACGAGCTGGGTCTTTCGGACGAGATACTTCGTGCCATCGAGAACCTGGGTTACACGGCGCCGACGCCCGTGCAGGCCGGTTCGATCCCCGTGGTGCTCGAGGGCCGCGACCTGCTTGCCGCCGCTCAGACTGGCACCGGCAAGACGGCCGCCTTTTTGCTGCCGACCATGAACAATCTGGAGCACATCGCTCCTCCCAAACCTGTGCGCGAGCGCGGCGGCCGTAACCGTCGTCGCGGTGCTAAAAAGCCCGAGGGCAACGGCCGCGGCCCCGTGATGCTCGTCATCACTCCTACGCGCGAGCTCGCCCAGCAAATCGACGAGGTCGCGAGCAAGATCGCCGACGTCACCGGCCATGTTGCCGTGACCGTCGTGGGCGGTGTGAGCTACAAGCCGCAGACCGCTGCCCTCAAGTACGGCTGCGACATCCTGGTCGCAACGCCGGGCCGTCTGGTCGATCTGATCGAGCAGGGTGCCTGCCACCTGGACGAGGTCAAGGTACTGGTGCTCGACGAAGCCGACCGCATGCTCGACATGGGCTTTTTGCCCGCCGTTCGCCGTATTGTGCGCGAGACGCCGGCCGAGCGCCAGACGCTGCTGTTCTCGGCGACCCTCGACGAGGAGGCCGTGGGCGAGATCACCGATCTAGTGAGCGACCCGGCCCGCGTGGAGATCGCGCCCGCCACGTCGACAGCCGACACCGTCGACCAGTTTGTGTTCCCGGTGTCCATCGAGGCCAAGAACAACCTGCTGCCCGAGTTCCTCAAAAAGGAAGGCCCGGAGCGCACCATCGTCTTTATGCGCACCAAGCACCGTGCCGACAGCTGCTGCCGTCGTCTGGAGCGCAAGGGCATCAAGGCTGCCGCGATCCATGGCAACCGCAGCCAGGCCCAGCGCGAACGCGCACTTTCGGCCTTCCGCGACGGTACCGTCGACGTGCTGGTGGCAACCGACGTGCTCGCCCGCGGCATCGACATTAGCGACGTGCGCTACGTCGTGAACTTTGACGTGCCGGCCGAGCCGACCGACTACATCCACCGTATTGGCCGTACGGGCCGCGCCGGCGAGCTGGGCTGGGCCATCACGTTTGTGACCGAGCAGGACGTGGATGAGTTCTACGAGATCGAGAAACTCATGGACAAGACTGCCGACATCTACGAGGCCGGCGACTTGCACGTGGGCCCCAATCCGCCCGCGGTTGATTCCGAGCGCGACCCTGCGGCCTTTAAGGTGAAGAAGAAGACCAAGCGCGGTAAGTCCAAGAGCAAGAAGAAGCTTGAGCAGGCGCGTCGCGACGGCAAGCGCAACGGCGACGATTACGGCGATGTGGCCGGTCGTTCCAACCGTGGTCGCGATGAGCGTCGCGGCGACAGCGAGCGCCCGAGCCGTCCCAAGCGCGGCGGCAAGACCCGCGTGCGCGAGGGCGTTCAGGCTCGCGTGGACGAGGCCGTGGAGAGCGTGGCCCGCGAGGTGGCTGCCGAGGAGCGTGCCGGTGCTGGTGCCGTCGAACCGGCCCCGCGCGGCAACCGTGCCGAGCGCCGTGCCAAGCAGTTCCAGGGCGAGGCACATCGCCGTCGCCGCGAGGACGAGGACCGCGGCGGTCGTCGCCGTGTTGAGCGCGAGGACGAGGGCCGCGGCTCGCGCGGCGGCAAGCGCGGCGCGGGCGACCGCCGTCGTTCCGGTCGTGATGACGAGCGCGGTGGCCGCGGCGGCGAGTTCCGTGGCGGCAAGCGCTTTGAAGAGCGCGGTGGCCGCGGCGGTGAGCGTCGCGAGGATGCTCGCGGAAATGGCGGCCGCAGTGGCGCCGGCCGTTCTGGCGAGTCGCGCGATCGTCGCGATCCGCGTGCCAGTCGAGATCGTCGCGATGACTGGCGCAACTACGACGATACCCGCGAAGAGCGTCGCGGCGGCTATCGCGGCGGACGTGGCAGCAACCAGGCCGGCTCCCGTGGCGGCCGTGCCGGCGGTCGCGATAACCGTGGCAGCTATGGTAACAATCGTGGCGGCAAGCGCGGCGGCAGCTCCCGTCGCCCCGGTGACGGCGGCGGCAAGCGCAAGTAACATACGCGTCGCGCGGTAAGGCGACACGAGTTTGGGCCTCGAGCAGACTATGCTCGGGGCCCTTTTAGTGGGCTCAGTATTAGGTGGGGCGAGTCTTCTTCGTGGAAACGCGCGGAGACGGTCGTGGCAAGAGATACGGGCTATCGACCTAGTTGGAGATTCGCGTATGCGGGGGCCGACATCAACGCAGGGCATGAGGTTTTCTGCTGACGCGCGGCGGCTGCGGTGCCCGGGCGGACACGCCGGGGATTTCGCCCGCTGCCTGGCGCCCTTGCCGCCATCCGGCTTTCGCGCTCGCATTCTTTTGGATGCGGGCGTGTTTTTCGTGGCGCGCACGGGTCCCCCGGGGCGCGCCGTGCATTTTCGGGAGTTTTCAGCAAGCCGGGGTGACTGCATACGCGCCGGAATCGTCTTTTTGAGCCAGCGGGATCCTTCGGCAGGCGATTTGGGTTGGCTGACGGCGTCCGGCGCGGCGATAACGCGCGTTTCGCGTCGCGCCGTGCCCCAAAACGACGCCAATCGCGCGGCGTCCACGATTCGCGGCACCGCCTGCGGGGGCCGCGATGCTGAAAACTCCGGTTTTTGCACGGTACAAGCGGGGGTACGTTGGGACGAGAAGGGGTGCCCCCGTCTTTTTATGCATGGCATAAGCGAAATTATGCAAGACAATAGGGCGCCATGCGCCGGATACCCAGCCTGGGCGCGCCATACGCCGACGTTCGCCGCGTCCCTTCCGCGCCGTGCGCGAATCAAAAGGCGAGGGCAGTTATGGGCGTGCGGGCGGCCTTGCTGCGCCGGTTGGTGCCGGGGGTCGATGTGAATGTTCGTGCGGCCGAGCTCTCGGGCGGGCAGCGCCGTCGTGTCGAGATCGCCCGAGTCCTGCTGTGCCCAGGCGACGCGGTGATTCTGGACGAGCCCTTTACCGGTCTAGATACCGCTGCGCACGACGCATGCGCCAAGGTCGTGCTCGACTTGCTCGACGGCCGTATGTTGTTGCTTGCCACGCACGATGTCGCCGACGCTTAGGCCCTCGATATCTCGGACATCATCACGCTCTAAATACTAACCCAGCAACAAAATAATCCGTCTATTCTCCGTCCCCATGGGACCGGGTGTGGTATTCTATCTGCTGGGTATAACTTAGGAATACCAAGTAATACCAACGCCGCAGAAACAAACTCCAGATGCGGGCCAATCGGGTTGCTTTCCAGCCCGTCGCCCAGCCGCGTGGCCCGCATCTATCCGCACTACCGTTGTTTCAAAAAGGAAGCGCCATGGCAGAACACATGACCCCGGTTGTCGCGAAGGTCTTGCCCGAGGAAAAGGCGGCCTTTGCGGCGGCAACCCAGCTCGTGGGCACCACGCCGTCCAACGCCATCCGCATGTTTATCGCCGCGTTCAATCGCTGCGGCACCTTCCCGTTCGACATCTCGCCCAACGGGGCCTTTGGCACTGCACCCGATTCTCATCAACAATGACTGTCCCAAACTGCCGGTACTTGGGGACGTTCATTTTCTGCCGGCAGTTAAGGAACGTCCCCAAGTACCGGGTTTTGAGGAGGCTGGCATGCTCAATGCGATAGCGTGGGCGCTCGCCTGTTTTGGCGTTGTCGCTGCCGATATAGCCCTGAGCGTGGTTCTGTTTTCTGTTCTCGATTCCGTGTCGGTGCTGACGGGCTATCCGATCGACAATCTCGATATTCAATGGTTCCAAGCCGCCGCTCAGACGGCGTCGTTTTTGATGGCGCTGCTGTGGTGGCGTTATCTGTGGCCGCGCTCGTTTATGGCGCGTTCGCAAAGCGAGCATTCGCTCGGCGGGGGAGCGCGTGGGGCGTGGAAACGCATCGCCTGCGTTATCGTGATCGGTCTTGCCCTGCAGGTGGTCGTTAGCTACGTGACCGACGCCGTGCTGTCGCTGTTGCCCGATGCCGCGGCCGACTACAGCGAGCTTGTCGAGGAAACGGGCATGGGCGATACCAGTCCTCTTGCCGTCCTGACCACGGTGCTCGGCGCGCCGTTTTGCGAAGAGCTCCTGGTGCGCGGTGTTATCTTTGAGTTTTCGCTGCGTGCGTTTAATCCCCAGTGCCGTCCGCTCTGGAAGCGCCGGCGTCGTGCGAGTGCGCAAGACGGCGCCATAGTGTCCTGGGCGGCCCCAAGCACGTGGGGTGTCGCCGCGGCGATTATGCTGCAGGCGGCAATCTTCGGTTTTATGCACATGAATTGGGTACAGGGTTGCTACGCGGGTGCCGCCGCCCTCATCTTTGGTTGGGTGCTCGTGACGACCGGAAAGCTCCGCTACACGATCCTGCTGCACTTTGCTTTTAATGCCGGGTCGTATCTCATGGGCCTGCTGTGGTTTGTGAACACGCCGCTCGACGTGGCAATTACGGTCGCTATCGCCGGCGTCATCCTCGTTGAGGCAATGCGCTCGTTGCGCCACGCGTGTGGGATGGACGCAGCGAGCGCATTGTTGCCTTAGTTGCGCCTGCCGTCTCCGTTGGCACCCTGACGCCCCTGAGCCGCACGGTTGCGCCCGGCGGTGTTCTGCGCGCGCGACATGCCGCCGTGGCCTTTGCTGCCCTTGGGCCCCTTGGCTCCAGCGCCGCCAGCGCCACCGTGGCCCTTGCCGCCCTTCTTGCCGGTGCCATGTCCGCCGCCGGCAGATGTCTCGCCCGGGCGTGGCGGCACGGGGCGGATCAGGCAATGCTTGGTGTAGCCGATCAAATCGCGACGCCCGGCTTTCTCTAGCGCCTCGCGCACGAGCTTGTAGTTCTCGGGCTTGCGATACTGGATGAGCGCGCGTTGCATGGCCTTCTCGTGCGGGTCGCGCGCCACATAGATCGGCTCCATGGTGCGCGGGTCCACGCCGGTGTAGTACATGCACGTCGACATGGTGGACGGCGTGGGGTAGAAGTCCTGCACCTGCTCGGGCATGTAGCCCATGTCTCGCACGGCCTCGGCAAGGTCCACGGCTTCCTTCATCGTCGATCCGGGGTGGCTCGAGATCAGATACGGCACCACGTACTGCTTGAGTCCGTACTCGCGGTTCAAGCGTTCAAATTTACGGCAGAATGCGTCGTAGACGGCTCGGCTCGGTTTGCCCATCACGGAAAGCACCGCGTCGCTCACGTGCTCGGGTGCTACGCGTAGCTGGCCCGAGACGTGGTGCTCTAGCAGCTCGCGCAAAAACTCGTCCGAGGCATCGGCCATGGTGTAGTCGAAGCGGATGCCGCTGCGGACAAAGACCTTCTTGACGCCCGGCAGCTGGCGCAGGTCGCGCAGCAGCTGCGTGTAGCCGCTCTCGTCGACCACCATGTTCTTGCACACGCTCGGCCACAGGCATCGCTTGTTCTTGCATACGCCGTGCTTGAGCTGCTTGTCGCAGGCGGGACGGCTAAAGTTGGCCGTCGGCCCGCCCACGTCGTTGATATAGCCTTTAAACTCGGGATCGCGCGTGAGCAGCTCGGCCTCGCGCATGATCGAGTCGTGGCTGCGCATCTGCAGCACGCGACCCTGGTGGAAGGTGAGCGCGCAAAACGAGCACTCGCCAAAACAGCCGCGGTTGGAGCTAATGGAAAACTTGATCTCGGCAAAGGCCGGCACGCCGCCCGCTGCGTCGTAATCGGGATGCCAATCGCGTGCGTAGGGGAGCTCGGCAACCTCGTCCATCTCGTCGGTGGTGAGCGTCGCCGACGGCGGGTTCTGCACCACATAGACGCTGTTGGGGTAAGGCTCTACCAGGCGATGTCCGGTGATGGGGTCCATATTCTGCTGCTGCACGTTAAAGCTGCGCGCGTAGTTGAGCTTGTCGGCGGTAAGGTCGTCCCAACTGGGCAGCAGGTCGTAGTCGTAGACCTCGTCGAGCGAACCCGTGCGGTAGACGGTGCCGTTGATATAGGTGATCTGATCGACGGGCAGTCCCGCGTCGAGCGCGTCGGCGATCTCGACAATCGCGTGCTCGCCCATGCCGTAGATGAGGATGTCGGCGCCCGAGTCGAGCAGTACCGAGCGCTTGAGCTTGTCCTGCCAGTAGTCGTAGTGGGCCAAGCGACGCAGGCTTGCCTCGATGCCGCCGATGATGATGGGGGCGTCCTTGAATGTCTGGCGGATGAGGTTGCCGTAGACCGTGACGGCACGGTTGGGGCGGTGCCCCTCCTCGCCACCGGGGGTATAGGCGTCGGTGTGGCGGCGGTGCTTGGTCACCGAATAGTGGTTGACCATGGAGTCCATGTTGCCGGCGCTGACGAGAAAGCCCAGGCGCGGCTCGCCGAGCACGGTGATGCTGGCGGGGTCGGTCCAGTCGGGTTGGCAGATGATGCCCACCTTGTAGCCGTGCGCGTCGAGGACGCGGCTGATGATGGCCATGCCAAAGCTGGGATGGTCCACGTAGGCGTCGCCGCAGATGTAGACAAAGTCGCACTGGTCCCAGCCGCGCGCATCCATGTCGGCGCGGCTGACGGGGAGGAACTTATCGCGGCCCGGGCGCCAGGGGCGGACAGGCGCTGCCGGGGCATGCGCGGGGCGCGAGCCCCGGGTTTTGCTTCCACGCTTTTGCTGCTGGCCGCGCTGGGCATGCTTGCCGTGCTGGTTGTGCTGAGCGTCCTGGGGCTTTTTTGCCACGATTCCTCCCGGTGTTTGTATGCTGCACGTAATTGTAACCAGTCTTTTTGGGACGGGGCTAAAAAGACTGGTGGAGTACACGAGGTGTCGGGTGTCGATGCCGCGCCCGCCGTTTGTTTCCAGACGGTGTATCTGCGCGTTGGGGAGTCCGTCTCGCGGGCGCACCATGTTGTCAATGGGTTACAGTATGAACGGCGGCTATGTTTCCGCCAACGCACGAGAGGGTCGTCAACAAGGAGGGCGCACGACGATGCAGCGTGCCAAACAGATATCGGAGTCTATTGAGCTGGGCATCATCTTGGCGCTCGCCGGTGGCTTTATGGACGTTTATTCGTACATTGGGCGCGACCATGTTTTCGCCAACGCGCAGACGGGCAACATCTTGCTGGTGGGCGTGAGCATCTCGGAGGGCAATTGGGCGCTCGCGGGGCGCTATTTCTTCCCTGTGGTGTCGTTTGCCGTGGGCATTATGCTTGCCGACCTGGTACACGAGCGGTTTGGCAGCGTGATTCACTGGCGCCAGGTGACGGTGTTCTTTGAAGCCGTCATCTTGCTGGGCGTGAGCTTTATCCCCGGTGGCGGCTACAACTTGCTCGCCAACTGCCTCATCTCGTTTGCCTGCGGTATGCAGGTCGAGAGCTTCCGCAAGATCCACGGTCACGGCATTGCCACGACCATGTGCATCGGTAACCTGCGCAACGCGCTGCAAAACGTGGACGACTACATCATCACCCACAAGCGCGGCTTTTTGGAAAACGGCCTGCTGTACTTTGGCGTGATCTTTACCTTTGTGTTTGGCGCTGTGCTGGGAAACTGGTGTATTGAGCGCATGGGGCTGCACGCTATTGCGGTGGCGAGCGTGCTGCTGTTCGTGGCGTTTGCCATCATGTTTATCGACCGCGAGCGCGACCTGCGTTTTCGCTGGAAGCGCGCCTGCGAAGATTGGAAAGAGGCCTGCCAAAAATAGTGGCAGGATGTGGCAAGGGGCTGACCCCTTGCCACACTGATCAATAATGGGGAGGGGACGGTCATCTCGGCCGCCCCTTTTTGTTTAGTGGTCAGGTGGTGACGATACCAGTTGTTGAAACGCTTTAAATAATCTGACATTCTCACGCGTTTTTCGCTTCAAAAGCGCTAGGATGGGAGCCATAGCGTGGGGCGTAATGGGTGCCCCGCACACGATGGGAGGCTATCAATGGCTAATCGTTTCGTTCTCAACACCATTTCTTATCATGGTTCCGGCGCCATCAAGGAGATCCCCGGCGAGCTCCAGCGTCGCGGCTACAAGAAGATTTTCGTCTGCTCCGACCCCGATCTGGTCAAGTTTGGCGTTACCGCTAAGGTGACCGACGAGCTCGATGCCGCCGGCATCGCTTGGAGCCTCTACTCCGAGATCAAGCCCAACCCCACTATTCAGAACGTCAAGGACGGCGTCGAGGCCTTCAAGGCCGCCGAGGCTGATGCTATCGTGACCGTCGGTGGCGGCTCCTCTATGGACACTGCCAAGGCCATCGGCATCATCATCAACAACCCCGAGTTCGCCGATGTCCGCAGCCTCGAGGGCGTTGCTCCCACTAAGAACCACGCCGTGTTCACCATCGCCGTGCCGACGACCGCCGGTACTGCTGCTGAGGTGACCATCAACTACGTCATCACCGACCCCGAGAAGGTCCGCAAGTTCGTGTGTGTCGACACCAACGACGCCCCCGAGGTCGCCGTCGTCGACCCCGATATGATGGCTTCCATGCCCGCCGGCCTGACCGCTTCCACCGGCATGGACGCTCTGACCCACGCCATCGAGGGCTACACCACCAAGGGCGCTTGGGAGCTTTCCGACATGTTCCACTTTGAGGCCATCAAGCTGATCAGCGAGAACCTGCGCGACTCCGTTGCCGAGGCCAAGTCCGGCCAGCCCGGCTCCGGCCGCGAGGGCATGGCTCTTGGTCAGTATGTCGCCGGCATGGGCTTCTCTAACGTTGGCTTGGGCATCGACCATGCCATGGCTCACACCCTGTCCGCTCACTACGACACCCCGCACGGCGTCGCTTGCGCCATGCTGCTGCCGATTGCCATGGAGTTCAACAAGCCGGTTTGCGCCGAGCGCCTGGCCAAGGTCGCCGTCGCCATGGGCGTTGACACCACGGGCATGAGCACCGATGAGGCTGCCGACGCCGCTATCGCCGCCGTTAAGCAGCTCTCCGCTGACGTGAACATCCCGCACGTCTGCGAGGCCATGAAGGCTGACGAGATCGAGGTCCTGGCCAAGGACGCCATGGCCGACGCTTGCTTCCCGGGCAACCCGCGTGAGGCGACGCTCGACGACGTCATCGAGCTTTTCAAGAAGATCTGCCCGGCTGCCTAACATGGTTCGGCGGGCCCCTGCCCGTTAGCCCCACAATCGTCCTCGGACATGTCGGAGGCCCCGCTGCGCACTACGTGCGGCGGGGCCTCCTTCTGTCCTGCGGAAAGATTCTGGGGCTAACGGGCGGGGGCCCGCCGGTTCGTTATCGTGGCGGGCGCTGCTCTGAGAAGCTCGATGGGTTGTCTCGCTAGGTAAAAAGATGGTTCGCGGTGGTATTGTTGCTGTGGGTTTAATTCGATATGAAAGGGTGACTTTGGTGTCCAAGATGGATTCTACGCTCTCCTATATTACAGACCAGTTGAAGGCGCTGACCTCGATTGCTTCGCCTACGGGCTATACCCGTGCGGCGACTGATTATCTAATGGAAACGTTGCGCGATATGGGCTTTGGCCCCGAGCGTTCCAATAAGGGCAACGTGCTGGTTGAGCTTGGCGGCGAGGGCGAGCCGCTTGTGTTGGCGAGCCATGTCGATACCCTGGGCGCCATGGTGCGCTCCATTAAGGACAATGGTCGCCTGCGTCCCACGACGCTCGGCGGGCATCAGTGGTCTACGGCCGATGGCGAGAACTGCACCGTCTACACGCGCGATGGCAATGTGTACACGGGTGTGGTCCTCAATACCGAGCCTTCGGCGCACGTGGCCGATGAGCCGGTCAAGACCATCGAGAAGAACATGGAAATCCTGCTCGACGAGAATGTCGACAGCAAGGATGACGTGCTTGAGCTGGGCATTCAGACGGGCGACATCATCGCTATGGATCCGCGCACCACGGTGACGGAGAGCGGCTATATTAAGAGCCGCTTCCTGGACGACAAGCTGTCGGCCTCCATTTTGCTGGGTTTGGCGCGTGCCGTCGCCGCTGGCGAGGTGACGCTTTCGCGCAAGGTTTCACTGCTTTTTACGGTGTACGAGGAGGTCGGCCACGGTGGCGCTTTCGTGCCGGCCGACACGCGCGAGATGATCAGCGTTGACATGGGTTGCGTGGGTGACGATCTGGGCTGCACCGAGCGCATGGTGTCGATTTGCGCCAAGGATTCGGGCGGCCCCTACAACTACGATCTGGTGACCACGCTGTCCAATATCGCGCGCGAGCTGGAGCTCGATTACGCCATCGACGTGTACCCGCATTACGGCTCAGACGTTGAGGCCACGCTTTCTGCCGGCTACGACATCCGTCACGGCCTGATCGGCCCTGGCGTGTACGCGAGCCACAACTACGAGCGCAGCCACATCGACGGCGTGCGTAATACCTACGAGCTGGTTCGCGCCTACGTTCAGCGCTAGGGGAGCAGCTTGCGACTCGGCTGACCAATCGCTAAAGCCCGATTTCTCGGGCTTTTTTTCGCTTTGGGTAGTTTAGTATTATGATGTATGTAATCTATTAACTAAACGTGTAAATTACTTAACGAGGTGATGTGGTATATGGATACGTCTGAGTACTTGTCTATGGGTGATGCTGCCCGCCTGCTGGGCGTTACGAAAGCCCGCATATCTCAACTTGCCGCATCGGGAACGCTCGCGTGCGATATTGTGGGCGGACGGAAGATGGTCGAGTACAATTCCGCGGTCGCTTATCAAAAGGTCCGCAAACGTGGACGCCGTCCTGCGGCCGATGTGGGGCGCAAGTTTACGCTGATGTCGGCCGACCATGAGGTCGCGCATCTCTCATTTGATCCGTCGCGCGAATTTCCCTTCGAAATCGCGGAGGTCCTCGATGCACAACGAATGCCGTTTGGCACGTGCTCGAGCTCTTCTCCTACGGTGAATAAACGGGAGCTCAACGTGTGGTGGAGCCATCGGTCGGTGCCCGATGTTCGCCCCGGACTCGTCTCGCGCTATCGTGAACTGGGAATTGCCAGTGGCATCGAGGTCCCGGTTCAGTGCCTGGGCCTCTCGCTTTCGGATTGCTATTGGCTGCGGCCGGCAGAATGCGACGGGCTCAAATGGCGAAACCTCAATTACTTCGAGAATGATTTTGAGCGATCGGCGCCCGAGGGACGTTCGGGTTGGCTGGAGGGCATCGGTCTTAAAAATCCCGACAACACATCCGAGGGCGAGCTTCCTAAATCGTGGGTGATCCGAAACGGCATTCGCGTTTTGGCTAAAGGTTGCGGCATGGACGATCAGCGTCCCTTTAACGAGGCGGTTGCAACGGCTCTACATCGTCGCTTGTTGTCGGAGGGCGAGTATGTTCCTTATACGGTTGAGCGGATGTTCGATGGCCCTGTGTGTCTGTGCGACGACTTTCTTGACGGCCGCGAGGAATACGTTCCGGCTGTTTACGTTAAGGGCGCACTTGGTAGCCAGCGGGGAAACTCGACATACGACCGGTACTGCCGCTTCCTTGGTAAGCATGGAGCAGACGAGGCTGCCGTGAGAAGGTCTATGTCGCAGATGATTGTCTGCGATGCCCTTTTGGCCAACAGCGATCGCCATTGGCGAAACTTCGGCATCATCCGCAATGTCGACACCCTGGAGATAAGGCCTGCTCCGCTGTTCGATAGCGGCAACTGCCTGTGGTACAACGTACCAACTGCCGTGCTCGCAGCTGGGGAGTTTGGGTTTTCTGCTAAGCCGTTTGGGCCCGACCCTTCCGTCCAGCTGGCGCTTGCGGACTCACTCGATTGGTTCGATTCATCGCGGCTCAACGGATTTGTTGATGAGGCGATCGAGATTCTTTCGCAGAGCGAATGGGCCACAGCGGAGGGCCGGCTCGAGTCCATTTGCCGCGGCCTCGAGCGTCGCGTTATCGAGGTGAATGCTGCTGTTGAAGTGCTTCGACACGTGCGGCGATAATCCTGCGGCTACCTGATGGCGGCGGTTACGGTGCCGCCGCCCAGGACGACGTCGCCGCGGTAGACTACAACGGCCTGGCCGGGGGCGACGGCGCGCTGCGGCTCGTCAAAGGTCAGAAGCATCTGTCCGTCGGCGCCACGTGTAAGGGTCGCTGCCTGGTCCTTTTGACGGTAGCGGTACTTGGTGCCCACGCGAATGTCGCCGGACGTGAGCTCTGCCTCCATGCGGTCGGCAGGGGCGCTCCAGATCCAGTCGTTGGCCGTGAGCGCTGTCGCCGTCAGGTCCTCAGCCTCGCCCAGATGCACAATGTTGTTGGCGGCATCGACGCCCGTTACATACACGGGGCGCGCCATCGCGACGCCCAGGCCCTTGCGCTGGCCGACGGTATAGCGCAGTGCGCCGTTGTGGCGTCCGACCACGCTGCCGTCGCGCCATACAATATCGCCCGGCTCGGCGGCATGCCCGCAGCGGCGCTCGATATAGCCCGCGTAGTCGCCGTCCGCGATAAAACAGATATCCTCGCTCTCGGCCTTCTTGGCGTTGATGAAGCCCTGCTCGGCGGCAATGCGGCGCACGTCGCGCTCTTTGTCCAACCCTGCCAGCGGAAAGATTGTGCGTGCCAGGCGCTCTTGCGTGAGCGAATACAAAAAGTAACTCTGGTCCTTCTTGGAGTCTTCGCCGCGGTGCAGCTGCCAGGTGCCATCGGGCGCTTGGCTCGTTTTGGCGTAGTGACCCGTGGCAATGTAGTCGCAGCCCATATCGAGCGCCGCGTCGAGCAGCGCGCCAAACTTAATATGGCGGTTGCAGATGATGCACGGGTTGGGCGTCAGCCCCTCCTGGTAGGCGGTCACGAAGCGCTCGATAACGTTGCGGTCGAAGGCCTGCTGCAGGTCGAGCACATGGTGAGGTATCCCCAGGCGATCGGCGACGGCCTTTGCATCGGCGATGTCGCGGTCGACCTTGCTCATGCCCCTGACGGGATCGGGCGCGGGGCAGGTGAGGCGCATGGTGACACCGACGCATTCGTAGCCTTGGCACTTGAGCAGATAGGCAGTCACGCTGGAATCGACGCCGCCGCTCATGGCGACGAGCACGCGCTTGTTGTGCATGGGGAGGTTCTCCTTGGTGGCATGTGGCCAAAAAAGAAAAGCGGCGCGGGAGGCTGGTTCCGCGCCGCAGACATTGTAGCAAGTTCGGACGTCTCGTGGGACACCCTGACGGGATGGGCTCAGACCGCCGGGAGAGAGAGGAGGCAGGTTCGTCCCTGAGCTCAACCTATGGGAAAAAAGGCTCTAGTCCTGGAACAGTGCCGTGGACAGGTAGCGCTCACCGGTATCGGCGAGCAGTGCCACGATGGTCTTGCCCTCGTTCTCGGGGCGCTTGGCTAGCTGCAGCGCGGCCCACACGGCGGCACCGGACGAAATGCCCACGAGCACGCCCTCCTTGTGGCCCACGGCGCGGCCGGTGGCAAAGGCGTCGTCGTTCTCGACGGGGATGATCTCGTCATAGACCTGGGTGTCGAGGACGTCGGGCACAAAGCCGGCACCGATGCCCTGGATCTTGTGCGGACCGGCCTGGCCCTTGGAGAGTACCGGGGAGGTGGCGGGCTCGACGGCGACAACCTGAATCTCGGGGTTCTGCTCCTTGAGGAACTCGCCCACACCGGTCACGGTGCCGCCGGTGCCAACGCCGGCGACGAAGATGTCGACCTTGCCGTCGGTGTCGTCCCAGATCTCGGGGCCGGTCGTGGCCTTATGGATGGCGGGGTTGGCGGGGTTCACAAACTGGCCGGCGATGATGCTGTTGGGGGTCTCCTTCTGCAGCTCCTCGGCCCTGGCGATGGCGCCCTTCATGCCCTTGGAGCCGTCGGTGAGCACGAGCTGTGCGCCGTATGCCTGCATAAGCTTGCGGCGCTCGACGGACATGGTTTCGGGCATGGTGATGATCACCTTGTAGCCGCGAGCCGCCGCCACCGAGGCGATGCCGACGCCGGTGTTGCCGCTCGTGGGCTCGATGATGGTATAGTCGCCGCCGCGCACGAGCTTGCCGGCCTTCTCGGCCTCGTCAATCATGTTCTTGGCGACGCGGTCTTTGACGGACCCGGCGGGGTTGAAGTATTCCAATTTGACGAGCACGCGGGCCTTGAGGTCCTCATCGGCCTCAAAGTGAGTGAGCTCCAAAAGCGGGGTGTGGCCGATAAGCTGATCGATGGACGTATAAACCTTGCTCATGGTGAACCTCCAAGTGTTCAAATGACTGGATACCGTGTAGTTTTACGGTGGCCTAGTAGCTAAACCCATAAACCTTATAGGTTGTTCATTTAGCTGTTGGCAAGCATAGTAGACACTAAAGCCTAGTAATGCAATAGGAAATAGGAGATTATTACGAGCCGATTAACCACCTTGACTGGAATGGGTATTTTCAAAGCCAATTTTTCGGCTAGAATTTCAACGGATTAAAAGACCGAAAGGCAGCACTATATATGTTGGTTTCTACTAAGGGCAGGTACGCCCTGCGCGTTATGGTCGACCTGGCCGAGCACCAGGCGGCCGGTCGCATCCCGCTCAAAGAGATCGCGGCGCGACAGGGGATTTCCGAGAAATATCTCGAGAACATCTTGGCTACGCTCGTGCGCGCCAACATGCTCTCGGGCATGCGTGGCAAGGGCGGCGGCTACGTGCTCACGCGCCCGCCCGAGCAGTACACGGTGGGAGAGATCTTGCGCCTGACCGAGGGCAGCCTGGCGCCGGTCGCCTGCCTGGATGGCGACTGCAAGGGCTGCTCGCGATCTGATGAGTGCCCCACGCTCGACGTGTGGAAGAACCTGGACAAGCTCATCAACGACTACCTCGACGGTGTGACGCTCGATGCGCTCGTCGCCCCCAACGGGGGCTACGACTACGTCATCTAGCCCCACCAGCCATTTGGGGACGGGGTAGAAATGGTAGATTCTTTTGTCCTCTGAGGCTTGACAAAGGCGAAGGCCGTCCATCGTTGCGATGGACGGCCTTCGTTTTGGCGTGTTGTGGCGGTCCGTATCCGGTTGCTTTAGTTCCTGGCGATGCTGTCGAAGATGCTTCGAGTGATGGACACCAAAATGCTACCCATAAAGGCCGACCCAAAGCCGGCAATGGAGATGCCCGCGCCCAGCAGATTTACCGATAGGTAGCTGGCAAGCTCGAGCATAAAGCTGTTGACTACAAGCTGAAAAATACCCAGCGTGATAATGGTGAGCGGCAGCGAGATGACCGTCAGGAGCGGCTTGACGAGCGAGTCGACGACGTTGAGGAACAGTCCCACAAAGGCAAAGCAGACCCAGGCGTCGGCCATGCCGAAGGGCTGAATGCCGGGGACGAGGAACGTGGCGATCGCGATAGCGATTGAGGTCAAAAGCCAGTTGAGCAAGAAGCGCATGGTGGGTTCCTTTCCGGTGCGCGTGACGTGTTGGTGGCGCGTAAGCTCGTTTGCCGCGGCGAATCGGATGGTTGCCTTGGCGTGCGCCTCTGCGTTGGGCGCCCATTGTCTCAGATATTCGTGGAGCTTGCGTGCGCATTCGGTTTCAAAACGGCGTTCGTCCTAAAAAACGCGCCGCTGACAGAGAGTCTTGTCACTTTAGTTTGGTGGTGTGCTAAACTGCTACGGGCAAAAGCCACATGCGTTGCCCTATTGCATAGAATGGGCGAACGATGCCCGGTGCCAGTATCAACTTCGATGCCTTTTGGCGGGTTTGGCGGTGATCGATGAATATTGAGAACATGTTTGACAAGCCTGATGTCAAGCAGCTAGTCCACGCATTTAGTCTTTTGGACGACGAGAAAGATATCCAAGCGTTTTTGACCGATATCTGCACACCGCGCGAGATTTGCGATCTATCGCAGCGTCTGCAGGTCGCGCGCTACCTGGATGAGGGCGAGCCCTATGTCGAGGTTCAGGTCCGTACCGGCGCTTCGTCCACCACGGTGAGCCGTGTATCCAAGGCGCTCAACGGCGAGTACGGTGGCTACCGCAAGATCCTCATTAAGCTGGAGGATGGCGAATAGGCCGCGGCAAAACGAATTGTGAAAAACCGCTCCTCCGGGGGCGGTTTTTATATACCGAATAATTGGTGCAAAGGGGACAGGCTCGCTTGCACCAATGTGGTGCAAGCGAGTCCGCCCCCTTTGCACCAACGGACGAGTCCGCCCCCTTTGCACCAATGCGGTGCAAAGCGACTTGTCTCCAAAGCACCAAAAGATGAAGCTGCGGTGGCAATGTGTCCGCTTGGGCGGGTAGGATGGATGCACTGATTATTGCGAACAGTTTGAGTGGAGGGCCATGTCTGTTCGAATCTATACCACTAATGCTAGCACGGATTTGAGCGATGCCGAGTCGGCGCTGCTTGCCGACCTTATTGCCCGCCACGGGCGTGCCGTGCTGCTGGCGCCAACGTTTGCCGAGCTCGACCTGTGCCGTCATGATGCGGCGGAAGCCGGCGTTTCGCTGGGCATCGATTACAAGACGCCCGCGTCGTGGCTTCGCTCGCTTTGGGAGCTTTTGGGCGACGGGCGCGGTTTCGTCGACAACCTGCAGCGCCAGATGCTGTTTTCGGACATGGTCACGCGTCTCGATGATGTCGACCTGCAGCCGCTTTCGCGCAGCCAGGGCACGGTGCGCATGCTTGCGCGCATGGCCCGCGATGTGCTGCCAGGTGTGGCGGGGACAGCTGCCGAGCGATGCCGTGGCAACAATTGCCGGCCTGAGCCAAAAAGCGATGCCGAGGCTCGTGTGTTCGAGCTTTTGCGTGCCTACGCGGGCGGTCTGGACCGTCGAGATATGGTCGAGCCCTGCGAGGCGGCTGACATTATGGCCAGCGCTCTGGCCGATAATCTGCCGGCGTGCGCCCGTGCCGTCTGTGTACGCGGCGTCACGTCGTTTACGCACGGTCTGCTCGAGCTGCTGTCTGCTGTGGCGAACAGTGGGGGAGAGGTCGTCGTGCTGCTTGCTCGCGAGCAGGCGGCGATGCGCGAGGAACTTGCCGCGGCATTTGATGCCAGCGGTGTGCTGTTTGAGGTCGCGCCGCTGGGGGAGGACGCCGTCGCGTCTGATGCCGCTTGTGGAGCTACCGCTCAGCCTGCCTTTATTGAGGTCGCTGGCCCCCACGCCCGCGCTCATGCTTATGCGGACGCAATTGATGATCTGGTAAAAGCGCGCCAGGGTTTCGGGGCCGACGATACCGCCGGCCTCTCCGCCGACCCCGTACGCGTGCTCGTTGTTTCTGCCCGGGCACCCCAGCTGTTCGGTGAGCTCGCCTCTCGTCTGGCGGCTCGTCATATCGCTGCCGAGACAACTGAATTCACGGCGTTTTCCCAATCCATTGCGGGCAGGCAGTTTGCGGCGCTTGCCAGCTTGATCGAGCGCATGAAGGCGGCCGATGAGGGTGTGGCGTCAAAGACCGAGTGGTGGCCCGCGCCGGAGCTTACCGACTGGATCTACAGTCCGCTTTCGGGCGCTGATGCCGCCAATGCCCGTATCTTCGATAAGAATATGCGTCTCTCGCGTAGCAAGACTACCGCGGGCGTTAAGAGCCTGCTGCAGAGCGTGCAAGGCCAGGTGAGGGGCGCACGCAAGGCGGCGAGCGACGAAAACTGGTTTAAGAACGTACCGTGTGTGGTCTCGGACGTGTTCCAGGCACTGTGGCGCGACAAGCCCGTGACGGCGCTCAAGGCCATGCTTGCCGTTGCCGAGGCGTTGCCCGATCGCTCGCTGGGCAGCCTGGATGGCCAAGCTCGTCGCCAAGCGGAGACGGCCCTGCTGCGCCACGCCATCGACATCCTTATGAATGACGCCCGCGCGCTCGACGTGTCACAGGCCGCGACCGTGCCCGTGCTCGATGGCATTCGCACCAAGGTGGACAAGCGTAGCACCGCCTACGATTACGAGACCTACGAGGTTGACGGTGCGCCACGTGCCCAGGTTCGCTTTGCCTCGCTTGCCGATGCGGCGGCTCTGCGCCCCGGCAGCTACGATGCCGTGCTGTTTGCCGATGTCGATCTGGACGGCTATCCGCTCTCACACGAGGAAGGACCGCTGGCCACGTTGGCTGCGAGCCTTGGTCGCGAGGGCGTGACGCTTGAGCCTGCGGCCTTGTTGCGCGTGCGCTTTGGCCACGCGATGCGGGCGGCACGTGGCCCGGTTGCGCTTGCGCGCGTGACGCACGATCGCCAGGCGCGCGAGTGCTATCCGGCTGCCGTGTGGACCGAGTTGCGGGCGCATGCCGAGGCCACCGGCGCCGCTCAGGTGACATGCGTGGGCGAGGGCGATATCGTAGGTGATTTTGACCCTGCAGCCGGCAAGGGCCTCAAGCGCGAGCGCGTGGCATGCGAGGCTCCTCAGCATTTGAGCGAGGCGGCCGTGCCATATCTGGTCTTGCGCCATCGGGACGGTGAGGGCGAGGACGCGCCGCTTGTACCGCGTCTGACGTCTGCCTCGCAGATCGAGGCCTATTCCACCTGCCCGCTGTGCTGGTTCGTCTCGTATCGCGTTAAGCCCCAGTCTATCGACGCGGGTTTTGGCAACATGGAGAAGGGCAACTTTGTCCACGACGTGCTGGAACATCTGCATGCCCGTTTGCCCCAAGAGGGCATGGAGCGTGTGACGCCCGAAAACCTGCCGCGTGCGCAGGAGCTGCTGCACGAGGTCTTTGCCGAGACCTTGGCCGAGCACGCCGGCAAACGTGGCAACGAGGGCCCGCTGGTGCCGCTCTCGCCGGTGGAGGAGCGTCAGGTGGCCGAGATCTTGCCGCAGCTGGAGGGCGTGCTTGCTTACGAGTCCGAGGCGCTTGCCCCCTTCGCTCCGCGCTACCTGGAGTTTGCGTTCAACGAGCTCCAGGTCGAGTATGCCGGCTGGCCGCTCGGCGGGCGCATCGACCGTGTGGATGTGGATGCCGAGAATCGCGCTGTGGTGATTGACTACAAGCATCGCACGGGCGTTGAGGAGTTTAAGCTCGCCGACCCCACGGTGCGCGACGAGGAATCGGGTACGGCGCCCATCGACGATCCGCGCTGGTTGCCGCCACATACCCAAACGCTCATCTACGCCCAGGCCATGCGCCGGGCGCTGGATTTGGATACCCGTGCGGCGCTCTATTTTTCGACCAAGGGCGGCAAGCCCGCGTTGCGCGGTGCCGCGAGCGCCGAGCTGCTCGAGGAAGAGCGTGGCGACGGTCGCATCCCGGGCCTTAAGAAAGGTTTCCCCGGCGAGGGTGGCAGCATGGACTTCGACGCCCTGCTCGATCGCGTGGAGGCCGGCATCGCCGAGCGCTTGCGCGAACTCGAGGCGGGCAACGTCACTGCTGTCGACCCGGCGTCGACGCAGGCCGCGCATGCCCGCTGCTCGTATAACCACGAAGGAACGTTTGTAAGGAGGGACGTGTAGACCATGGATCTTTCGACCTTGATGCCGCAACAGCTGCAGATCGTCAAGACGCTCGACCGTCCGCTGTTTGTCTCGGCGGGCGCCGGTTCGGGCAAGACCTTTACCCTCACGCGCCGCATCGTCTACGCGCTCTCGCCCGAATCCGGTCCGTTCGTCGAGCATCTGGACCAGGTGCTCGCCATTACCTTTACCAAGGATGCCGCGGCCGAGATTCGCGATCGCGTGCGCCGTGCGCTTATCGACGAGGGCATGGACGAGGAAGCGCTGACCGTCGACGACGCGTGGATCTCGACCATTCACGGCATGTGCTCGCGTATCCTGCGCGCACACGCGCTGGAGTTGGGCATCGACCCCGAGTTCACGGTGCTCACCGATACCGACGAGCTCATGGACCAGGCTGTTGAGCATGTGCTGGCCCGCGCGACGGCACCCGATGCCGCCCCCGAGCTCGCGGCATCGCTCAAGGCCCTCTACGCCTGGTATCCCATGGCGGGCGAGGGCGGCCCCTTTGGTGCCGGCACGACCATCAAGGGTCTGGTGCGCGAGATGCTGGAGCTCTCGAGCCAGCTGCCGGGCGGCATGGACGACGTGTGCGTGGCGCGTGGCCAGGCCGATACCTCGGCGCTCGCCGATGCCTATCGCGCGGCGCTGGGCGCAAGCAAGGCGGCGACCGAGAAGGCGCAGACGGCGCTCGACGCCATCGACGCGTTCGAGGCGAGCGGCAAGACCATGGCCGATGCGGCGCGACTCATGATGTCGTGCGCCATGCCGCGCGCGAGCAAGGCGTTCCCCAAGGAGCAGGTCGAGCTGCTCAAGGCCGAGGCCGCCGATGCATTTATCAATATCGTGCTTGCCTGCGGTGGCCCCGCGCTCGATGCACTGGTGGGCTTGGCCCGCTCTGTAGAGGCCGAGTATCGCGCACTGAAGGCCGCCCAGTCCGCCCTCGATAATAACGACCTGCTGCGCATGGCCTACGAGGCCCTGCGCGATTACCCTGCCATTCGTGCTGCGTACGAGGGCCGCTTTAAGATGGTCATGATCGACGAGTTCCAGGATACCGATCAGATGCAGGTCGACCTGATCCGTTACCTGACGGGTGCGGGGGAGCGCGCGCTGTGCACCGTGGGCGATGCGCAGCAGTCGATCTATCGCTTCCGCGGCGCCGAGGTCGAGGTGTTCCGTCGCCAGGAGCGCAAAGTGGAATCGACGGCGGCGTCGGAGACGGTTGCCACGTCCGATGCCCCCGCCGGCGAGCTCGTCAAGCTCGTGCGCAACTTCCGCAGCCACGACGAGGTGCTGCGCTATGTGGCCCGCGTCTTCGACGGCGATGACGGCGGCCTGATGCAGGGCTTTTTGGATCTTGAGGCGAGCGACGGCCGCAAGGACACGCTGGTGGCGGATGCCTCGCGCCGCCAGGCCCTCTTTGTTGCCGGCGGCAGTACGCAGGAGCGCACACAGGCCAAGGCCCGCGCGATCGCGGAGCGATTCCGCGCGCTTGCCGATGCCGGCCAGCCCCAGGGCGGCATGGTGCTGCTGCTGGGCCGCATGACCAACGCAGACGTCTACGCACAGGCCTTCCGTGACCAGGGGCTCGACTGCGTCATCGCGGGCGGCTCGGTCTTTGCCCAAGCTGCCGAGGTGCAGACGGTGCGCGCCCTGGTTTGCGCCCTCGCCAATCCGGCCGATACGGCGCAGGGCCTTATGCCACTGCTGGCCTCGCCGATGTTTGCACTCGGCGCCCAGGAGTTCCTGGCGCTGGCGACCAAACTCGACGATCAGACGGGCGAGACGTCGCGCCGCAACATCGATGCGGGCATCATGAGCGATTCCGATGTGCCGGGCTTGCAGGGCTTGCCGCTCGTGACGCGTGCCCGCGAGGTGCTGCGCTACGCACTGCGTCGCGTGGGGCGTGATTCGTTCGCCGCCATCGCGCGCGACGCGGTCAATGCCTCCGGCTGGTTTGTGCGCCTGGCGCAGCGCGGCCCCGAGGGCAAGGCCATCGCCGCCAACGTGCTCAAGGCGCTCGATGCCGTGGCCGAGGCGGAGGCCGAGTTCGGTAACTCGCCGCGCTCCATTGCGCTTGCCTTCGATCGCTTCCTGGCGGGCAAGGAGGCCCCGGGCGCCCTCAACGAGGAGGGCGACGGCGCGGTGCGCATCATGACGGTTCATGCCTCCAAGGGTCTGGAATATCCGGTCGTGGCGGTCGCCGAGTGCTTTGGCGTGCGTAAGTCCTCGGGTGCGGCACAGATGGGTCGCGTCGAGGGCGGAGCGCGGGTCGTGGCGCTGCCGGCACGCTTCGACGGCGTTAAACTCGCGGACGGCACGTTCGTAAAGGGCGATGACGTCAAAAAGCAGTTTGAGCATGCGTTTAAGGGCAAGGGCACGTCGCTGTGGCTACCACCGGAGCTCATGGAGGACGTCTGTGCGACGGGTTCTCCCGCCGAGGCATTTGCCCGCCTGCGCAACGACGATCTGCAGCTTTCGCTCGAGGAGCGGGCCCGTTTGCTCTATGTTGCCATGACCCGTGCGCGCGAGCTGGTGATCTTGGCGATGGATGCCGGTGTGAGCCGTGGCAAGGTGACGGCGCCGACCTTCGATGTCGAGACCGATCTGACCTACGACGTGCTGCGCCGCATTCTGCCGACCGACGCTCTGGACATGCCGCAGCTCGATGCCGACCGCCTGGTATTCGACAACTCCCAGCCGGGCGACTACGAGCTCATTTCACTTTCGGACTTTACCTTTGGCGAGCAGGCGTTTGAGGCCAACGCTTCGCTGGATGCCGAGGGCAGGCTCGTTCGTGGCGATACCGATGTCGCCGATAATGCTGCGCACTCAACCGTGCCCGGTCCTGCCGACCCCAAGCCCGATTCGTTTGAACTCGTATATCCCCAGGCGGCGGGCGTGCGCATGGGCACGTGTCCGTTCCCGGCGCGTGATTCGTACAGCTATTCGTCGATCGCCGCGGCGCTCCATGCCGAGACGGAAGACCGTGCCGCCGAGGCGCGTGTTCCCATGGACGAGGCGGGCGACGATGCCGAGTCGGATGGCTCGGAGATGGCCGATGCAGACGTGGCTGCTGTCGAGCCCGCCGGCAACCCCATGGCGCTGGGCTCGGCGTTCCATGCCGCCTGCCAGTGGCTCATCGAGATGGGTGCCAATGCGCTGCCCGCTGAGCGTGCCGATGCGCTGACGCGCCTGTGGTGCCTGACGCCGGAGCAGCGCGAGCGTTTTGACGTTGCCCTGAATCGCTGGCTCAGGTCGTCGGTCCGTGCCGAGCTTCTTGCCTGGCCGTGCGTCCGTGCCGAAGTGCCGTTCTTCTCGCTGGGCTGCGAGGACAAGGACATTGCCCGCTTCGGTGCATATGCCGAGGGCGCCATCGATGCGCTGGCGACCGACCCGGCCGATCCGTCACGCGCACTGGTTATCGATTACAAGACGGGTGGCACGCCGGATGAGACACCCGACCAGCTGCTCGAGAAGCACGCCCTGCAGGCGCGCGTCTATTCGGATGTTCTGCATAAGGCGGGCTTTAAGACGGTGACCGTCAAGTTCGTCCGCGTGGAGCAGACGGTCCCAGCCGTCTTAGTCGAGCTCGCCGAGCCCCAGGTGGTCACCTACAACCTCTAACCCTCAATAACGTGCGGTGGGATCCTTTTCGATTCCACTGCAGCTCAGGGGTAGCTAATTTGGGACGGGGCTTTTTTAGCTACCCCCATACATCGGTTGAGATGTATTCCGACCCCGACTCGTTCGCCGTCAGTCAAAGGGTAGCTAAAAAAGCCCCGTCCCAAATTAGCTACCCGTGTGGGTTTGGCTAGGTTCGGGCGCTGTCCGTGCCGTGGGGTAAAATCGTTCAGTCAGAACACGAACCCGCATCGGAGCTCATCACATGGCATTCGTCCATCTGCACAACCACACTGTTTTCTCCATGCTCGACGGCGCAACCCGTATCCAGGATATGGTCAACCGTGCCGTAGAGCTGGGCATGCCCGCCGTGGCCATTACCGACCACGGCTACATGTATGGCGTGCCCGATCTGGCCCTGGCCTGCGACGCCGTCAACCACAACACGCCCGAGTACAAAACTTGGAGCCACGACAAGGCCTTCTTGGAAAAGGACCGCCGCGACGAGCTGGTGGAGCCCGATCCCGAGGCAAACCCGCGCGAGCATGCCCAGTATGTGAAGGACATGGCCATGTGGGACGAGAAGGGCAATATCGACGAGCTCAAGCCGCCTCTGGTCATCAAGCCCATCTTTGGCTGCGAGGTCTACTTTACGCCGGACGAGACGCTCGCCCGCGACCACAAACCCGAGCTCTACCACATGATCCTTCTGGCCAAGGACCAGGAGGGCTACGTCAACCTGATGCAAACGGTCTCCGAGGCCGCCGTGCAGGGCTTTTACTACAAGCCGCGCGTGACGCTCGACAACCTGCGCCGCCACGCCAAGGGCATGATCTGCACCAGCGCCTGCATCGCGGGCATCATCCCCAAATACATCGACCGGGGCGACATGGAGGGCGCCATCAAGTGGGCCGAGACCTTCCGTGATACTTTTGACCCCGGCGACTTCTACATCGAGATCCAGGAACACGGCATCACCACCGATAACGGCCTGACCGACGAGCAGATGGACCGCACGCTCATTGATATCGCCAAACAGGTGGGCGTCAAGGTCATCGCCACCAACGACTTCCACTACCTGCGCCGCGAGGACGCGCCCGTGCAGGACGTCATCATGTGCATCGGCATGAACGCCAAGGTCGACGACCCCAACCGCATGCGCATGACCGGCTCGGAGTTTTACATGAAGACCGAGGAGGAGATGCGGGCGATGTTCCCGTATTGCCCCGAGGCCTGCGACAACACGCTCGAGATCGCCGACAAGTGCTACGTTGAGCTGGACTGGGACTCCATCATCCTGCCGCGCTTCCCGCTGCTCGATCCCGGCGAGACGCACGAGAGCCAGTTCCGCCGCGAGTGCGAGAAAGGCCTGCGCCAGCACTACGGTGACGACTGGGCCACGCGCGAGATCGGTGGCGTCAACATCAAAGAGCGCTTTGAGTACGAATACAAGGTCATTTGCGACAAGGGCTTTGCCGCCTACTTTTTGATCGTCGCCGAGTACGTGCAATGGGCCAAGGACAACGGCATCGGCGTCGGCCCCGGCCGTGGCTCGGCCGCCGGCGCTATCGTCGCCTACGCCATGAACATTACCGCGTTCGACCCGCTCGAGAACGGTCTGATGTTCGAGAGGTTCCTGTCCCCGCAGCGTACCGAGATGCCCGATATCGATATGGACTTCGACGATGAGCGGCGTCTCGAGGTCGTGGAGCACGTTCGCCAGCTCTACGGTCCCGAGAAGGTCACCCACGTCATCACCTACTCGACCATTAAGGCCAAGCAGGCCATCAACGACGCCGCGCGCGTCCTGGACTACCCGGTCTACATGGGCCAGCGCCTGTCCAAGATGGTCTCGAGCGACCCCAAGGTCAAGCTCAAGCAGGTGCTCGAAAAACAACCCGGCAAAGAGGATCTGTTTAACCCCGACTTTGCCGAGGCCTATAAAAAGGACGACGACGCCCGCCGCATCATCGACACGGCGCTCTCGATCGAGGGCCTCACCCGTGGCGAGGGCGTGCATGCGTGCGCCGTTCTGATCTGCCGCGACCCCGTCAACGAGCACGTGCCCACCAAGCTCGACACCAAGGGCGGCGTCGAGATTACCCAGTACGAGGGCCATACCGTTGCCGACATGGGCCTGCTCAAGATGGACTTTTTGGGTCTGCGTACGCTGACGGTTATCTCCAAGGCCAAGGCAAACATCAAAAAGAACTTCGGCATCGACATCAAAGAGGAAGAGATTCCCTTTGACGATCCCGAGATCTTTAAGCTCATGGGCTCCGGCCACACCGCCGGCGTCTTCCAGGTCGAGTCCGCCGGCATGACGGCCACGATCAAGAACATGAAGCCCACCGAGTACAAGCACGTCGTGGCATTGATTGCCCTGTACCGCCCGGGCCCGCTGGGCGCCGGCATGGTTTCGTCCTACATCAACCGTATGAACGGCAAGGAGCCGGCCGTCTCCTACGACGACCGTCTGGACGACATCTTGGGCGAAACCTACGGCACCATGGTCTACCAGGAGCAGGTTATGCTCATCTCCGTCGAGATGTGCGGCTTCTCCAAGGGCGAATCGGACTCGCGTATCCGTAAGCCCGTGGCTAAGAAGAAGATCAAGCTGCTCACGTCGACGGTGCTCCACTGGGAGGATGGCTCGGACGAGACCACCTACGACCACTGGATGAACGGCGCCATCAAGAACAACTACACGCGCGAGGTCGCCCAGAAGATTTGGGACGATGTTCTCGAGTTCGCGTCCTACGCCTTCAACAAGTCGCACTCCGCCGGCTACGCCATCTTGGTTATGCAGACGGCGTGGCTCAAGGCGCACTATCCGCACGAGTACATGGCGGCCGTCCTGACGTCCTATACGGGCAAGACCGACAAGATCGTGCACTACGTCTCGGCATGCCGTCACGACGGCATCCCCGTGCTTTCGCCAGATGTCAACGAGTCCGGTACCGAGTTCACGGCTACCAAGGAAGGTGTGCGCTTTGGTCTGGCCGGTATCCGCGGCGTGGGCACCGGCGTGGCGCAGGCGATTATCGCCGAGCGCGAGGCGGGCGGTCCGTTTAAGACGCTGCATGACTTTGTCGAGCGCGTGGATTCGAGCCAGGCCAACCGTCGCGTGATCGAATCGCTCATCAAGGCAGGTGCCTTCGACTCCACGGGGTATCCGCGTCGTCAGATGATGCACTTTGTGGACAAGAACAACCCCGAGAACATCATCGATGCCGCGGCAAAGCGCCAGAAGGATCGCGCGAGCGGCCAGACGTCGTTCTTCGACATGTTTGGCGACGTTGAGGGCTCGGGCTTTGAGGTGAGCGTACCCGATCCGGATGGCCAGGAATGGGACCGCCACCTTAAGCTGAGCCAGGAGAAGGAGGTTCTGGGCATCTATGTCTCGGACCACCCGCTGCGCCCGTTTGAGTATGCGCTCAGCAAAGCGCGCGACTTCTCGTTCTCGCAGATCGACACCGGCTACGAGGTGCAAAACCCCACGGGCGGCACCATCAACCAGGAGATTCCCGAGGGCAAGGCGCTGTGGTGGGCCGGTATGGTCTCGAGCGTGTCCAAGCGCGTGACCAAAAACGGCGACCCCATGGGCATCGTGCAGCTCGAGGACATGGAAGGCGAGGCCACCGTCGTGGTGTTCCCCAAGACCTTCAAGGAGGCAGAGGGGTATCTGTACGGCGAGGTCGATCCCGAGACCGGCGCGCAGCTGTCCGATGCGTTTGTGCGCATTAAGGGCAAGCTCGAGCGCTCTGACCGCGGCGATCAGATCATCGCGCAGGAGATTGTGCCGCTTGAGCTCAACGAGGAGAACAACAAGCCCAAGGTGTTTGAGGTCATGGTGCCCAACAGCCGCTTTAGCCAGGGCAACATGGCGCGTCTTGCCACGGTGCTCACCACCAACCCGGGCGGCGACCGCGTAGAGATCTTTATCGAGCAGGCGGACGGGCGCGTGCTGCGTGCCGAGGTACCTGCTAAGGTCAACGCACGCTCGATTCCGCTGTTGGCCGAGGCCAAGGCCATCGTGGGTAACCAAGGCAGAGTGACGGTGATCTAAGGACGCCGTTGGCGGGGTAGCTAATTTGGGACGGGGCTTTTTTAGCTACCCTTTGGCTGACGGCGAATGAGTCGGGGTCGGAACACATCTCAACCGACATATGGGGGTAGCTAAAATAGCCCCGTCCCAAATTAGCTACCCCGGGTGAGATTGGAGGAAGCGATGGCGCAGGGGACGTTTGTGCAGGCGCTTCGTAAGGAGGCGGCGCTCAGCAGTACCTTTATGAAGGGGCGTTCGCTCATGCTCAACGGCGCCGTGCTGTCGTTTGAGGACTCCGGCTCGCGCTTCTCCAAAAACGTGAATATCGAGGGTACGGTGCGTGGTTCGCGCGGCGACCTGTATAAGACGCACGTGGCGCTCGATATGGACGAGCACGAGGTTGTCGACTACGACTGCGATTGTCCCGCCGCCTTCCGCTATTCCGGCATGTGCAAGCACGCCATCGCCACGGCGTTGGCGTATCTGGATGCCAGCGGCGCCGAGCCCGTCGAGGGTTTGCGCACGCCGGTCCGCACGTTTACGGTGCCGCCCGCACAGTCCAAGCAGCCCACACGCCCCGCGCCCAGCGCATCTCCGGTCAACCCCAACTTTCCCTTCCCGGCGCCCGTGCCCACGAGCCCGAGCCTTGTGGCAGCGCTTTCCGATCTTTCGGACGCGCGCATGGATAAACTCGTGGCCATGCGCCGCAAGCTCGCTGGCACCATTGACCCCGATGCGCCCAAAGCAGTGCTGGAGCCCTCGCTGGTGCCGTACTACAATCCGCTGTTTGCCGATCGCTTTAGCTGGGCGCTTGAGTTTCGCATCCGCTGCGGCTCGGTGTCCTACGTGGTTAAGGATATCGACGGCATGGCCGATGCCTATGCGCGCGGCGGTACGTTCTCCTATGGCAAGAAGCTTACGTTCCTTCATGCGCCCGAGGCTTTCGATGATGTATCGGCAAAGCTGCTCGACTTTGTTGCAATGACGGTCGCCTACCTAGGCGATATTACGAGCTCGCGCTCGGCATCGTACGACTTTGCCCGCAGCGGTTTTGTCGCCGAGCGTCAGTTGCCGGTATCCGAGTATTCCATCGTGTCCGTGCTGGACCTGCTGCGTGGCAGGACCATGTCCTTTGAACCTGCTTGGTCGCGGGGGACGACGACGCACCGCGCCTACGAGGTGACGGTCGAGTCGTTGCCGGAAGGGGAGAACGAAGTCCCGGCTAAGCGCCCGCCGCTGATTGCTGCCAAGATTGTGCCGGCAGCCGGGGGCAGCTACGACTTGCGCCTTCCGGCCGATACGTACTGCTTTGCCTCGGGCGACGTCGCCTATCTGGTCGATACGCGCCGCGCACGCCGTACCGACACGGCGTTTGCCCAACATGCCGCGCCGTTCCTATCGCACTTGTTGCCCTGCCGCACACCGGTCCATATCGCCGCCGACCAGGTGGGTGAGTTTTGCCGCATGGCGCTGCCTATCTTGCGCGACTACACCGACCTTACCGCGCCCGCTGTGCTCGATACCGTGGCGCCCGAGCCAAGCTTTGCCATGGCGATCGGTGTCGACGATGGGCTCGTGACCTGCAAAATTACGGTTACCTACGGCGACTGGTCGGCAGATCTCTTTAGCATGGGCGCTCCGGGCAGCCCCTTCGAAGAGCAGCGCCCGGGCGTGCCGCCGCGCGACGAGGTGGCAGAGTTTCGCGTTATGGATACGGCGGCTCTGTATTTCGACTTTTACGAGGGTGGCCTGGCGTTTGAGGAACGCGATGACGAGAGCCTGTTCCACTTGCTCACTGAGGGCCTGTCTGCCCTGTCCGAGCTGGGCGAGGTCATGCTCAGCGACCGTCTGCGCCAGATCTCGGTCCGCCCTGCGCCCAAGCTTTCGGTGCGCGCGACCGTCAAGAGTAACCTGCTCGACGTCGAACTGGGCGCGAGCGGCCTTTCGGCGGCAGACCTTGCCATCTACCTCGATTCCTACAAGCGTCACCAGACGTTTGCTCGTCTCACGTCGGGCGACATCATTCGCCTGGACGAGGGAGCGCGCGCCGCGTTTGGTCTTGCCGAGGATCTGGGGGTCGATGCCGTCGACCTGCTCGACGGCGTGTCGCTTCCCGCGTCGAGTACCCTGTTCGTCGACAGCATGCTTGCGCGCACGCCCGCGCTCGAAGCCGATCGCGACGCTGCATTCCGTCGCACCGTCGAGCGCCTGGACACGCTCGGCAAGATGGACTTTACGGTGCCGGCCTCGCTCAAGGCCACGCTGCGTGGCTACCAGGTCGATGGCTACCAGTGGCTCGGTTCGCTCGAGCATCTGGGCCTTGGCGGCATCTTGGCCGACGACATGGGCCTGGGCAAAACGCTCCAGATGATCGCGCATATCCTGGCGCGCGTGGAGGCGGGGGACACTAAGCCCACGCTTGTGGTGTGCCCTGCGTCGCTTGTGTACAACTGGACTGCCGAGCTGGAGCGCTTTGCCCCCTCGATTGATGTGTGCGCCATTGTGGGTGCTAAGGCCCAACGTCGCGTGCAGATTGCCGGCGTGGCCGAGCATAACGTGGTCGTGACGTCGTACGACCTCATGCGCCGCGATATCGACGAGTACGTCGAGCAGGACTTTGCCCGCGTGGTGCTGGATGAAGCCCAGTACATTAAAAACCCGCTCACGCAGGTGGCTCGCGCCGCCAAGCGTCTGCCGGCCGGTGTGCGCTTTGCCCTGACGGGTACGCCCATCGAAAACCGCCTGTCCGAGCTCTGGAGCATCTTCGACTTTTTGATGCCGGGCCTGCTCGGCACGCGCGAGTCGTTTGCCAAGCGCTTCGAAAGCCCGGTCGAGCACGCCGAGGGTGACAGCGCCGCTCGCCTGCAGGCGCTCGTGTCGCCGTTTGTGCTTCGCCGCGTCAAGGAAGACGTGGTGGCCGACCTGCCCGAGAAGATCGAGGACACGGTGATGGCGCAGCTCACCGGCGAGCAGCGCAAGCTCTACCTGGCCAACCAGGACCGCATTGCCCAGCAAGTGCAGCACCGCGAGGCCGGGGAGTTCAAAAAAGATAAGCTCAAGGTACTTGCCGAGCTCACCAAGCTGCGCCAGATCTGCTGTGATCCTCATCTGCATTACGCGGACTACAAGGCGGGAAGCGCCAAGCTCGATACGTGTATGGAGCTCGTCCACGGCGCGCTCGACGGCGGTCATCGCATCTTGCTGTTCAGCCAGTTTACGGGCATGCTCGATATCATCGGCAAGCGCCTGGCCAAGGAGGATATCGCCTTCCTTAAGCTTACGGGCGCATCGTCTAAAGAGAGCCGCGCCAAGATGGTTGCGCAGTTCCAAGCGGGCGAGGCGCCGGTGTTCTTGATTTCGCTCAAGGCGGGCGGCGTGGGCCTTAATTTGACGGCTGCCGACGTGGTCATCCACTACGACCCGTGGTGGAACGTGGCGGCGCAGGACCAGGCGACCGACCGCGCCCACCGCATTGGCCAGCAGCACACCGTGACCGTGTACAAGCTCATCGCCAAGGACACGATCGAGGAACGCATCATGCAGATGCAGGAGTCCAAGCGCGACCTGGTCAACAGTGTGCTCGGCGGCGATGGCATTTCGTCGGCGCTGTTCACGCGCGAGGATGTTCTGGCGCTGCTCGGTGGCGACGGTCGCTAGCTGCGCGCGGGATGGGGCCGCCGGGCTGGGCCAGGTCGCCGGTTCGTCCTGGCCCGACCGTTTATCCCATCCGTTATGTGTTCATTTGCAATGCCATGGATGGTTCGGCGCTCTTTGGGCATAAGAACCATTGAGAACATTGGCACATCAGCAAAGGAGAACATCATGGCGAAATTCTTTAAAGACTCCGACGGCAAGCTCGTTGCCGCTCTTGGCGACGACGTTGCGACCCCTGCCGGCTGCACGGAGCTGACGGCAAACACCGAGGATGCGGCGCACGAGAAGCACGTGCCTGTTGTCGAGATCGAGCGCGATGGCCACGTCATTCGTGCTCGCGTGGGCTCGACGGAGCACCCCATGCTGCCCGAGCACTACATCGAGTGGATCGCGCTTGAGGCCGAGGGCCGCCTGGAGGTCCATTACCTTGAGCCCGGCATGAAGCCCGCGACGTTTTTCGCTGGCGGCTCCAAGACCGGTACCGTCTATGCCTACTGCAACCTGCATGGGCTGTGGTCCGCGACGTTCTAGGAGCGCGCCCCCGCTCGGGGTATCATAGCTAGCATATGCACATGCAAGCGCCGGCTGCATTATGCGGCCGGCGCTTTTACTACGGTTTCGATGGTTTACGACGGAAAGGGCTGGGCCATGAAGCTCGCACTTGCACAGATCGATATGCGCCTGGGTGATATTGAGGGCATTTGCGGTCGCATCGAGGACCAGGCTCGTCTGGCCCACGAGCGCGGGGCGCGCGTGCTGTGCGTCCCGGCTCCGCTCTTTATGGGTGCTCTGCCCGGCGGCCTGATGGGTACTGCCGACTTTGAGCACGACATGCTGACAGGCCTGACCGGTGTTGCCGAGCGTATCCAAGAGCTCGATATGATCTGCATCGTGCCCGCGGCGGTTTCGTTTGAGGGCCAGCCGCTGCTCGACTACATGATGCTCAAGGACGGTCATGTGGTGCCGGCGCGATCGAGCATTGCCCTGCAGCGTGGCGAGAACAACGACACGCGTTGGGCGCCGCCGGTGTTCGACGTGGACGGCGTGCGCATCGCCGTGATTTTTGACTTGGACCGCGAACTCGAGATGTTGCCGACCGGTGTTGACCTCATTGCGTATTTCCAATTCAACGCGTTTGACATGACCGACCGCGAGACTGCCGCCATCGCCGCCGTTCGCAGCGGTGCCTACCGCAAGATCGCATCTAAGCGCAGCGTGTGGTTTGCCTGCATGGCGCCGGTCGGTGCGTACGACGAGTCGGTATATACCGGCGGTTCGTTTGTGCTCGACGACTGCGGTCGCGTGGTGGCCCAGGCGCCGTGTTTTGAGGAGAGCCTGCTGGTTCAGGAGATTCAGCGCGGCGTGATGCTCGATGCCCTGGAAGATCACGAACTGCCCGAGTTTCGTTCCGAGGAGTGGCTGTGGCAGGCGCTGGTGCTCGCCGTGCGCGACAATGCCCGCGCTCGCGGCGCGTCGCGTGCTGTGGTGGCACTCGAGGGTGACTTGCCGTCGTCCCTGCTGGCGGCACTTGCCGTTGACGCTCTGGGCCCGCGTAATGTGATTGGCCTTGTGCTGGGGCGCAACCGTATCTTTACGCCGGCTCAGGAAGAGGCCGAGGCTGCCCGCTGTGCCGCCGTCCGCGCGATTGCCGAGCGCCTGCACATTCGCACCGTCGAGCGCGATGCACCGGATGCGGCGCGTGTGCTCGATCGCGACGTGTCGGCGGGCGATGCCGAGCGTCTGCGCTCGCGTGCGCTGGGCCTGATGCTCGAGGACACGGCGCTCGAGCTGGGCGCCATGGCGTTGAGCCCGCTCTCCAAGACCGAGTACGCGCTAGCGGCGCCCGCGCTGTCCGGCGGCTACCAGGGCGACTTTGCGCCCTTTGGCGATGTGTACCTGTCGACGCTTGAGTTTGTGGCGCGCGTGCGCAACCGCACGTCTGCCGTGGTGCCCCAAGAGCTCGTGACGCTCAACGCGGTGGAAGATTGTATGGAGCGAGTGCTGGCGCAGGCGCTCTCGACGCTCGACGGTCCGGTCGATATGCTCGACCGCGCGGCACAGCTGCTCGGCGGGCTTGAGCCGGGTGAGGTCGATGGCGCGCTCGAGGCGCACGTGGACCGCAATCGATCTTTCGACGACATCCCGATGGCCGCTGGCAAGCCTGAGGCCTGCTCGCTGCTGCTGATGCTCGTTCGACAGGGTGAGGCTGCCCGTCGCATGTTGCCGACGGCGCCGATCGTTTCGGCCCGTTCGTTTGCCGAGCGCGCTTGGCCGTACATGCTTGCGTGGTCCGATTTGGGGCTCAACGGCAAGGAGCGCATGACGGTTGATTCACTGGCGCGCGCCGAAGTGCGCCGCTTTGCCGATAGCGATACGGGCGATCGCATGCGCGGTGAGATGATGGGTCTGTTGGGTGAGCTGTTGGGTATTTCGCCCGAGCAGATGGAGGAGCTGCGCTCTGAGGACGGTCAGCGTCGTTTGCACGAGGGAATGAAAAAGTTCGAGGGCGAGGTCCAGGACGCCATCGAAAGGATGATGGGCGGCCAGGGCGGACCGCAGGGCGGGCCCCAGGGCACGCCGATGCCACATCCGCCGGTGGATCCCCGTCAGTTTCCTTTTTTCTCGCAGAACTAAACTGGGGATGGGGCCAAGGTTACGCGGTTTTGCCAAACCGCGTAACGAGTCGACGCTACGCGAGCCCCTGCCGGGCCATCTGCCGCTCAAACCGTCGCTTGCGTACAGAAGTACGCGGCGCTCCTCTTTCGCGACACCTTGCCACGGCAGGGACTCGCTCGCTGACTTATGCTCAACCTATGGTTCGACCTTGCTTGCCAGATACGGTCGCTGTTGTGTTATTCTAGAACAGACGTTCGTGAATAGTGCGTGGGGCCTTGCCTTGCGCTGCGCTTGTGACGAGGGGAGGTTGGCTTGGTTATCTTGGGTATCGACCCTGGTTTGGCCCATACGGGGTGGGGGATTATCGAGGAGCGACGTGGCGAGGTTCGCTGTCGTGCCTATGGCTGCATCGAGACCAGTGCTGGAAGTCCGCTCGCGGTGCGCCTGTCGCATATCGCCCGCGACCTCAAGGGCGTTGTCGAACGCTATCGTCCCGATACCGCTGCTATCGAGAGCATCTACTTTGGCGCCAACGTTCGTTCGGCCATCCCCACGGCGCATGCCCGCGGCGCTGCGCTTGTGGCGCTTTCGGAGTGCGCGCTCGAGATTGGCGAATACACGCCTATGCAGATTAAGCAGGCTGTTGTGGGCACCGGCGCCGCAGATAAGCGACAGGTCGCCTACATGGTGCGCACGCTTACGCAGCTCGATCACGACCCGCACCCCGACCATGCCGCCGATGCCCTGGCCTGCGCCATCTGCCACGTTAACCTCAGCCGCACCCGAGCGCTTACCGGCGGCGAGTTCTATCAACAGAGAGGAACCGGATACTGATGATCTCCCAGCTCCACGGAACGCTTGTCGAGGCCACGATGAGCTCGGCCGTCGTCGATGTGTCGGGCGTTGGCTTTGAGCTCGGCATCTCGGGCAGCACTGCGGCCACGTTGCCGACCCCCGGCGGCGAGGTCCGCCTCTACACGCGCATGCAGGTGCGTGAGGACGCCATGACGCTCTTTGGTTTTGCCTCCAAGGACGAGCGCACAATGTTCGACCGGCTCGTGTCCGTCTCGGGCGTTGGCCCGCGCTTGGCGCTCGCCGTGCTTTCCACCTATACCGTGGGGCAGCTGTATTCGCTGGTGATGGCCGAGGACGACAAGGGCATGGCCAAGGTACCCGGTGTGGGTAAAAAGACAGCTCAGCGTCTCATTCTGGAACTCAAGAGCACCTTTGCCAAGGATAAGGGCTTTGTGCCGGTCGACGTGATTCCCGGACAGGCTGCGATGCCCGTGCCCGCTGCCGCTCCCTCGGCCATCGATGATGCCCGCGCGGCACTCCTTTCCATGGGCTTTAGCCCGCAGGAGGCCGATGTCGCTCTGAGCGGGTATGATGGGCAGGATATGCGTGTCGAGGATCTGCTCGGCGCGGCGCTTAAGCGACTCGGAATGGATGCGTGATGTGGGAAGCCGATGACTCTCAGGACCTGTGGGCGACGCCCGGCAGCTCGCCGGCGGCATCCATGGCGCATGGCGAGCGCATGGTGGGCTCGGAGCTGACGCCCGAGGACCTCGATGTCGACCGTACCCTGCGTCCCCAGCGCCTGGACGACTACTGCGGTCAGGAGCATATCAAGCAGAGCCTTCGCGTGCTGATCGAGGCGGCGCAGAGCCGTGGCGAGACGCTCGACCACGTGATCTTCTCGGGCCCTCCGGGTCTGGGCAAGACCACGCTGGCCACCGTTATAGCCAACGAGCTGGGCGCTCAGATTAAGACGACGAGTGGCCCAGCCATCGCGCGCACCGGCGACCTGGCGGCCATCCTTACCAATTTGCAGCCGGGTGACGTGCTGTTTATCGACGAGATCCACCGCCTCAATCGTTCGGTCGAGGAGGTCCTGTATCCCGCGATGGAGGACTTTGCGCTCGATATCGTGATTGGCAAAGGTCCGGCGGCGCGCTCGATTCGCCTGGATATCCCCAAGTTTACGCTGGTGGCGGCAACGACCCGCTCGGGTATGCTGACCGGCCCGCTGCGCGACCGTTTTGGTATTTCGTATCGCCTGGACTACTACACGGTCGAGGAGCTTGCCCAGATCGTGACGCGCTCGGCAACCATTTTGGGCGTGACAATAGACCATCCGAGCGCGCTCGAGATCGGCTCACGCTCGCGCGGCACGCCACGTCTTGCCAACCGCTTGCTCAAGCGCGTGCGCGATTACGCCCAGGTGCGCGGCAACGGTCCTATTGAGCTTGATATCTGCCGTCAGGCGCTCGAGTTCTTTGAGATTGATGAGCTTGGTCTGGACTGGATGGACATTCGCATCTTGGAGACGCTCGCCAAGACGTTCTCCGGCCGTGCCGTTGGCTTGACCACCCTTGCCAGCGCGGTGGGCGAGGATCCGGGTACGCTCGAAGATGTCTACGAACCCTACCTGTTGCAGTGCGGGTTGATGATTCGCACGCCGCAGGGCCGTCAGGCAACCCTTCGCACCTTTGAACACCTGGGGATTGAACCTACCGTTTAGGGGCGGGTTTGTTTTGGCTGGTCTGTAGGCTATCGCTGGGCATTGGATAAACATATCGCCGTTCATCGGTTATGGGCGTTTTACTATTGCGCGCCCGTGCTATGCTGAATTGGTCTTTTTCTCATCCGGTAACGAAAGGACCGCCCATGCCTACTGACATCGAAATCGCACGTTCCGTCACGCCGCTGCCCATTACCGAGGTGGCCAAGAACGCCGGCGTCGACGTTAAGCACCTGATTCCGTACGGCTTCGACAAGGCTAAGGTCGACTATTCCCTGCTCAACGAGCCGACCGATCACCAGGCCAAGCTTGTCCTCGTGACCGCTATCAATCCCACGCCTGCGGGCGAGGGCAAGACCACCACGACCATCGGTCTGGCCGACGGTCTGCGTCGTCGCGGCGTCAAGAGCGCCGTTGCCCTGCGCGAGCCTTCGCTCGGTCCCGTCTTTGGCGTCAAGGGCGGTGCCGCCGGCGGCGGCTGGGCCCAGGTCATCCCCATGGAGGACATCAACCTGCACTTTACCGGAGACTTCCACGCTATCGGTGCCGCCAACAACCTGCTGGCCGCCATGCTCGACAACCATATTCAGCAGGGCAACCAGCTCGGCATCGATGTTAAGCGCATCACCTGGAAGCGCGTCGTCGACATGAACGACCGTCAACTGCGCCATGTTATCGATGGCATCGGCGGCAAAGCCCAGGGCGTGCCGCGCGAGGACGGCTTCGATATCACCGTTGCCTCCGAGGTCATGGCAATCCTGTGCCTGTCCACGAGCATCAACGACCTCAAGGAGCGCTTGGGCGAGATCGTCGTCGGCTACAGCTATGCCGGCGAGCCCGTCCGCGCCCGCGACCTCAAGGCTCAGGGCGCCATGGCTGCGCTGCTTAAGGACGCGCTCAAGCCCAACCTGGTGCAGACGCTCGAGGGCACGCCCGCGTTTGTCCACGGCGGTCCCTTCGCCAATATCGCCCACGGCTGCAACTCCATCATGGCCACCCGCATGGCCATGCGTTTTGGTGACGTCGCGATTACCGAGGCCGGCTTTGGCGCCGACCTTGGTGCCGAGAAGTTCCTGGACATCAAGTGCCGCATGACGGGCGTTCGCCCCAGCGCTGTCGTGGTCGTCGCCACTGCCCGCGCGCTTAAGTACAACGGCGGTGTCGCCAAGGCCGACCTCAACGACGAGAACCTCGAGGCCCTTAAGGCCGGCATGCCCAACCTGCTGCGCCACGTCGACAACATCCAGAACGTCTATGGTCTTCCCTGCGTGGTCGCCATCAACCGCTTCCCGACGGACACCGAGGCCGAACTTGCGCTCATCGAGTCCGAGTGCCAGAAGCTCGGCGTCAACGTTAAGCTGTCCGAGGTTTGGGCTAAGGGCGGCGAGGGTGCGCTCGACCTGGCCGATGAGGTCATGCGCCTGATTGAGCAGCCGAGCGAGCTCAAGTTTGCCTACGAGGACGGCGCCGATGTGGCCGACGCCCTGGAGGCCGTTGCCACCAAGGTCTACCGCGCCGATGGTGTCGACTTTACGCCGGCTGCCAAGCGCCAGCTCGCCGAGCTGCGCGAGAACGGCTTTGGTAACCTGCCGGTGTGCGTCGCCAAGACCCAGTACAGCTTTAGCGATAACGCCAAGGCTCTGGGCGCGCCCGAGGGCTTCCGCATCACCGTGCGCGAGCTCAAGGTTTCCGCCGGTGCCCACTTTGTGGTCGCGCTGACCGGCAGCGTTCTGACCATGCCGGGTCTACCCAAGGTTCCCGCGGCCGAGAACATCGACGTCGACAACGACGGCAACATCACCGGCCTTTTCTAAGCCTGCTGCTCATAGCCGCTTGCCCGCCCCGCCGTGCCTACCAAGGCCCGGCGGGGCTTTGTGCGTACCTATACCGATAGCTACGTTTCTCCGTATCGTTCGGAACAGGTGACGAGGTCGGCGTACTACAAAATTCGAGCTATTCCAACGGCCAGGATGTGACGCCTGAGTATCCTTGCGCCACGCATGTGCCCAACGAGTAGGGCAAAGCAACAGGGAGTGAACTGAACAATCCCCGGTGGCGCAAAACGCAGCGCCGCCGGGGACTTTTTGATGCAAATTGGCTCCGAGACAAGCTGTCTGGGCCAGCCGCGCCACGAAAAGCGCCCATCTACTACGTTTGCCAGGGTTGGACCGACCATGGAGCGTTTTTTAACAATGCGGCAAGACGTTTACCTGCGGTTTTGTTAACGCAAATTTGGCTATGGTTGGCACCCTTGGGTTAAACGTAGTAGATGGGCGCATTTTGTGGTGCACAGCCCAAGAAGAGGTCGTTAGCCGCGCTGGAGGCCGAAGAGTTTGGCGTTGCGCTCGGCGACCATCATGTTGATATCGGCGATTTCCATCTCGCCGTCAATGTAGGGCTGGTAGGTACCGTACGGATCGCCGGCTCCCAAGCTGCAGCTGCCGCAGTTGTCGCAGCTGCCGTTGCCGCAGCCAGCGAGCGCCAGTTTAATGATCTCCTCACGCTCGGCACGCGTCGTGTCCTTGATGAGCTTGCTTTTTGCCATGACATATCCTCGATTCGCTTGTGACCGTCGGCCGCGCATGTCTTGTAGATACCGGCGGGCTTTGTCCATCATAGGCTTTTGCGCGGGTAGAATGCATGGATAACTTGATGCTTACAGGCGACGGAAAGGAAACGTTGCATGGACCAGGACAAGACGACCGTAATGGGTGGCTACGGCTCCCCGCGGACGGGCAATGGCGCCGATGAGACCCGCGTCGTGCCGAATCCCGGCTACGCTGCCCCCGATACGACGCAGGTGTCGGCCGATCCTACGCGCGTTGTGAATTACGGAAACGCGGCGCAGGACCCGCATGGTGTCTCATCGCAGAACCCCTACGGCAACGCGGCGGTAGACCCTTATGATGACCTGCTGCAAAATCCCATTCCGCAGCCCCAGCAGACGACATATATGCCGCGCACGGCACAGCCGCGCTACGAGTCGCACGACCGATACGCGCGCGAGCCGTATCGTGAGTATCCCAAGTCCATCCCCCAGTATGGCGAGGACGAGGAGAAGAAGCCTTCGCGTTCGTCGAGCGTGATCAAGAAGATTCTTATCGTGCTGGCGATCTTCTTTGCCTTGTCGGTTGTGTTTGCCATCGTGTCGGGCATGCTCAACAAGCGGGGCGCCACGACTGATACCACGCCCGAGCAGACCGAGACTGCCCAGTCCGGCACCGTCGACCTGAGCGATATCCCGGGTCAGTACTGGTCAAACGCCAAGAAGCTCCTCAAGTCGCGCGGGGCCGATCTTTCGAATGCCGTGATTCTGACCGACGACGGCTCGACGCCCGTCGTCGATGCCAACTGGGTCGTCACATCTGCCTACTACAACGGTGACGGCAACCTTGAGATTCAGCTCACGCGCAAGGACGGCTCGTCGGGCAATGCGTCCGCTGATCAAGGCGCCACGGACAGCTCGAGCTCTAACACGCTGGAGGACCTGAGCAACAAGGCGCAGGAGCTTGGGGATAAGGCCCAAGAGCTGGGCGACACAGCCCAGAACCTCGGTGATACTGCTCAGAATCTGGGTGATATGGCAACGAACGCCTGGGATGCCCTGCAAAACGGCATTTCGGGCGCGCAGGGAAACTAGCGGCCGAGCGGAGCGGGGCTACAACTGCTCGGCCGGACGGTCGGGCGAGCTAAAACCCGAGTCAAACGTGACAACGCATGATGCATCGGGCCTGCGCTCGTGCACGATATGCGTTACGCGCTCCAACAGCTCGTCGTCGGAGATGCGAAAGCCGTCGGGACGCACCAGGTCAAATGACACAAAGCCATCGTGCTCGTGCAGGTCATGGATGGAGAGCGCGGGATCGATCTGCATGACGCCACGCTTGACCCAGCTGCGCAGGTCGTCGCCGGTGGTGGCGATGGGGTCGCAGTGCAGCGTGATGTCGATGCCCATCTGGCGTTTAATATCGTGTTCGATGGTGTCCAGGATCTCGTGGTGCTCAAAGGCATCGCCCTCGCCGGGCATTTCCACGTGTGCGCTGGCAAACTGACGGCCGGGGCCGTAGTCGTGCACCATGAGGTCGTGTGTGCCCAAGACCTGGGGGTACGACATGATCCTGTCGCGGATTTCCTGGACGAGCTTGGGGTCGGGCGCTTGTCCCAACAGCGGGCTGATGGCGTCGCGCACCAGGCCCATGCCGCTGATGCAGATGAAGATGCCCACACCCAGGCCTGCCCAGCCATCGAGGTCAAAGCCGGTCGTCTGCGAAATAAGCGCCGCCGCCAAGACCGAGCCCGAGGTGATGACGTCGTTTTTGGAGTCCTGCGCCGTGGCGATGAGCGTCTCCGAGTCGATGCGGTCGCCCAGCGCGCGGTTGAATGCGGCCATCCATAATTTGACGAGCATGGACAAGACGAGGGCGGCTAGGGAGACCAGCGTGTAGGCGGTGGGGGAGGGCTTGATGATCTTGGTAATGGACTCGAGCACCAGGTTGATGCCGACGGCACAAACGAGGACGGCGACAAACAAGCCGGCGAGGTATTCGTAACGGCCGTGGCCATAGGGGTGGCCTTCGTCGGCCGGGCGGCTGGCAAGGCGGAACCCGAGCAAGCTCACAATGTTGCTCGAGGCGTCGGAGAGGTTGTTAAAGGCGTCGGCGACAAGAGAGACAGAGCCGGCGAGCAGACCCGCGATGCCCTTGGCCAGGCACAGGGTAATGTTGAGGCCAATGCAGATGAGGCTTGCGGCAAAGCCCGCGTTGGTGCGACATGATGCATCGACCGGCTCGCCCTCGCAGCCAGGAACAAGTGTATGTACCAGCCGATTTACAAATAGCATGGCGTACCTCCTCGCATCCTCGTTTAAGGGGATAGTGTAGCTCGCATGGGCGCGCCGTGCGCCGATGCTCAGAAAATGCAGTAATGGTCTGCTGGAGCTAACGAGCGGGGCTTCTTGTCCGACCGGGTGTTCCATTTTGGGCCACATGGGTATGGGCTTGTGCCTGCCTGCTCGACATACTTAATGTCGACAGCCCCTGCGTAAAGGAGGACGTATCCATGGACGAGATGTTTGCCATCAAATGCCAAAACTGCGGCGGCCCCATGTACTCACACCAGGCTAAACGCAGCTTTGAGTGTGCCTATTGCGGCACGGTCGTTCCGTGGCAGGCCGATGCGGGGGAGCCCAAGAGCGCCCTGGGCATTCGCCATGCGCCGCTGACGCTTGTCGATGGGCTGCTTAAGCTCACCCATGTGTCGCAGCTCGAGCGCCCGGTGGACCCCGACTGGTATTTCTTTCATGCGCACTGGCGCAACCAGTCGGTTCTAGAGCATCTACTGTGGGAGGACCGCGGCACGGCGCAGGAGTTCCAGGAGGCCACGCACGTGAGCATCCCGTGCCCCTTCTGCGGCGCATCCTTCGAAGGCGAGTCGACCCAGCGCGTGTTTGAGTGCCCGTCCTGCGGCAATAAGATCGGCGTTGCAGACCTACTCAAGCCCGGTACCTTTAGCAAGCGCCTGACCATGGGCGTTGGTGCGGAGTATGTACCCGAGCAGGGTATTCCCTGTGAAATCTCGCCGCAGCAGGCACGTGCCAACGCGCTGCAGCTGGTGCGCCAGTATGCGGAAGCCTTTGCCGGTCACGATGTAGAAGACGCGATCCAAAACGACATGATGCTCTTCTACTTTCCCATGGCGCTCGCGGATTTGCGCATGATGGCGTCCTTCCCGGGCAAGGGGCTGAGCAAGGAGACCTTGGTGTACTACGAGGTGCTCGACTGGGCATATCCGCGGGCAAACTACCTGGACGTTCGTCTTATGGGCATTTTGGAGCCGTGGGACTTTGCCAAGGTTGGGCCGTTCGATCCCGCCATGCAGGAAGGCGACTTTCGCGTTGTTTCCGTCGATGCGTCTACCAAGGACCAGGTGGTCATTGATAAGCTGGCGCTCGACATTGCCGGAAACGATGCCGAGGCGGTGTTGGGGCTCAATAAAAAGAGTATCCGCACGTGGGCGCGCAAGGCCCGCAAGCACAAGGATGGTCTGGTGATGGTGCCGGTCTACTTTGTCGATCGTCCGGCGTCGGACAGCCGCGAAGGCGAGCAGGTGCGCATTGCCGTAAACGGCCAGACGGGTCGTGCGGCCGCGGTAGTGTTTAGCGACAAGCGCGAGACACATGTGGTGGCACCGCTCAGCCCGAGCCTGCACCTGTCTAGCGAAAGTACCGTGCACGCCACGCCCATCGAGGTCAAATACGTTAAATCGCCGTTTCTGTACCAGATCGTGCGCCATGGAGGCGGCGGGCAACCGCGTCAGGTGGCAGCGGCAGTCGAGGGCTCCTACCGAGAGGAAAAGCCCAAACGCAAGGGCCTGTTCGGCGCGATCTTTGGGAAGTAGGGGGGCGGTACGGGACAGTACGCAGTAGTGCGAGCTGTCCGTCGTAGTAGATCTAAATAAACGGTGGGACGGCTGCAAAAGAGCCGCCCCACCGGGTAAAATCAAGGTGTGCCGCGGAACCCGCTCCTCAGTCGGTCAACTTTGGAAGCGCGGGCAACGCAGGAGCTAATGTCTAAAGGGCCGGCTGCAACCGGCCCTTTTCTATGACCCCCTTCTCCACCCATCCCCTGGTTTGGAACAGTGTCGATCTAACGGGCAATCAAACCTCTAGCTCTCTTTGAATTGGGTAGTCATCTGCCCGAAGAAACTAAGTTCGGATGGCTCATAAAGGAGCAAGTCGCCGTCCGCGGTCTTGTAGACTCCGCAGGGAAGATAACGCCCGTCGGGGAGGACATAGAGGTCTCCTTCCTCCTTCATCCCTGCTGGGAGTAGCGGAATCTCGTGCTCGTCCACTTGGAACTCATCTATGTGTGCAGTCTTCCTCTCCATGATGCCTCCTAGCTTGTTTCTGCTGCCGCCGCGATCTAAAACAGGCAGTTCTCAATCAGCTCCTTGCCGCGTAGGGTGTCTATCCACTCCTGTGGAATTGCGTCCATGCCGTAGGCCGTGCCGGCGAGGGCGCCTGCGACGGCTGCGGTGGTGTCGGTGTCGTCGCCTAGGTTGACGGCGGCAAGCACGCAGTCTTCGTAGCTGCTGGTGTTGACGAAGCACCAGGTGGCTGCCTTAAGCGTGTCGCGCACGAAGCCGCCGGATCTGATTTCGTGCTCGGGCGCGCTTTTCAGCTGCAGCGCCCACGAGGGGAGTGCGCCGCTCAGCACGTCTCTCATCAGCTCGATAAATATGACGCATGTGTCGGTCGATGTTCTATGAGCGTGGGTGATTGCAGAGACCTCACGGATCTCTTCGTCCGTCGCATCGGTGAACGCCAGGGGCGCGATGCGCATGAGCGAACCGTTGCCGTTGTCGCGCTCGCCGGAGCCTCCTTTGCCGGTACGCAAGGCGCGGGCGGTCGTGCCGCCGTAATCGAAAACGCCGTCGATCGTATACTCGCCACGGGCAATCCAGCCTACGAACTTGTCGCGCATGTCCGCGGTGTCGATATACCCGAGCTCCCTAATCGAGTCACAGGTAGCAAGCGTCATAGATGTGTCGTCGCTCCAGGTGCCGGCGGGTTGCCCATGTGTGCCGTAGCCAATCATGTCGGTGCATTCGAACGTGCCGCGAGGCATAAACTCGTATGGAACGCCCAGCGCGTCGCCGACGGCAAGTCCGTAGATGCAGTCGCGCAAAGACGGTTTTGGTGTGCCCATTCGTATCTCCCGCTTTCCTCTTGAGGGATGCTGCTTAATAGATAATGGCTGGCTAATGGCGATTATCATAAAGCCTGGCGGGGACAGAAACTGCGACGTCGTCGGAGGTCTTCGAGAAAGGGTCTCGTGGCTACTAGAATGAAATGCTAGGGAAAACAGAGGCGCAGTAGCCGGCTGTTGACCGCCTGCACCTTGGCCTCAGCAGCCACGCGAAGGCGCAGGAATTCGTCAACGTGTTCAATATGGTGATGTGATCGGGCGCTTTCGAACACAAAAAACCGGGATGCAAGGAGTCGCACCTTGCATCCCGGCTGAGTTAAAGCGGCGCTGCTGCATGCCGTTGGAGCTTTAGCGCTTGATCTCGATATCGTCGAGCTTGACGTCCATGGCCTCGGTCTTGGCCTGGGCGATGTCATCGGCAAACTCCAGGGACTTCATCATGGTCTCGACGGCGTCCTTGTGCTCTTCGACGTTGTCGATGCGCACATACACGCTACCACCGTCAACGTCGATGATCTCGACGCCCTCGGGGACCTCGACCTTAAACCAAATGAAGTCGGTCCGCATATCCACGGCTGGCTTTTCTGTTCCGCCGCCACCGCCACTGCCGGTAGCGCCACCGCTTCCGCCGCAACCCACCAGGGCAACCGCGGCAAAGAGACTGATGCAGAGGGTGACAATCGCAAAGGCCTTCTTTTTCATGGTCGTGTCTCCTCATCTGTAACCGCCCATGGATTACCTGCCTTTACTGTACGCACGGGCGGCTCGCGCGGGTGGGCCATGTGTCCCATGCTTGCGGTGCCGACGCCTATCGTGTGTCATAGAAATCCGCGATGGCCAGATGCGCTGACGCTCATGTGCTTATGGGCTAGACTTAGCACCATTACTTGATCGATACAGTTGGCCGGCGGTTGCCGCCCGACCGATCTATATGACTTGAAGGTGCGTGCGTATGAGCCAAGAGATGATGGATAAAACCTGTCGCGGATTTGCCGAGGCGCTTGCCGCGCGCGAGCCGGTTCCCGGCGGCGGCAGCGCGAGCGCCTTTGTGGGCGCGCTGGGCGCCTCGCTGTGCGGGATGGTCGCTCGTTATGGGTCGACCAATCCCGCGCTTGCTGATCGTGCAGATGACCTGACGCGCGCGTTTGCTCAGGCTGATGAGCTGGCCCAGGAGCTTGTCGAGTTGGTTGCCGAGGATGTTCGTGCCTACGGGCAGGTGTCCGCGGCGTACGGTATTTCGCGCGAGGATCCGGCTCGACCGGCTGCGATTCAGGATGCGCTGCACGTGGCGGCTATGCCACCGTATCGCATTATGGATGCCTGCGGGCGCGCGCTGGCGCTGCTCGAGGACATGGCCGATAAGGGTTCGCGCCAGCTGCTGTCCGACGTGGCGTGCGGTGCCGTGTTCTGCCGCGCCGCCATGCAGGGTGCGAGTCTGACACTCTTTGCCAACACCACATCTATGAAAGACCGGGCGCGCGCCGAGGAACTTGAGGCGGCGTGCGATGATCTGTTGGATACGTGGCTGCCGCGCGCCGATGCGCTGGCGCGCCGCGCCGCCGACGCAGCCAGGAAGAGGGGATAGCCATGGCAGAGCTGCTCAAAGGCGCTCCCGTTGCCCGTGCTTTGACCGAGAAGCTCGCTGCTCGCTGCGCCGTCCTGCGCGAACGCGGCGTTGTGCCGACGCTGGCCATCGTTCGTGTGGGCGAGCGCGAGGACGATCTATCATACGAGCGCGGCGCCCTCAAGCGCTGTGAAAAGGCTGGCATTGAGGCTCGCCGCGTTTTGCTTCCTGCCGATGCTTCGCAGGATGAGCTGCTGGCGGCTATTAAGGACATCGATGCCGACCCCGCCGTTCATGGCTGCCTAGTGTTTCGCCCGCTGCCCGCTGGGCTTGACGAGGGTGCGGTTGCCGCGGCACTCGATCCTGCCAAGGATGTCGACTCCATGACGCCGGCCTCGCTACTTACCACGCTTTCGGGGCGAGGCGAGGGCTTTGCTCCCTGCACGGCCGAGGCCGTGTTGGCGTTGCTGGACCATTACGGTGTTGAGCTCGATGGGGCCAAGGTCGCGGTCGTCGGTCGGTCTCTGGTGATTGGCCGTCCCGTTGCCGCCATGCTTACGGCTCGCAATGCCACGGTGACGACGTGCCATACGCATACGCGCGACCTTGTTGCCGAGTGTCGTGCGGCTGATGTTGTGGTTGCGGCCGTTGGGCGCGCGCGCACGATTGGCGCGGATGCGGTTCGCGAGGGCCAGACGATCATCGATGTGGGCATTAATTGGGACGAGGCCGCTGGCAAGCTGGTCGGGGACGTCGATTTTGATGCTGCGGAGCCGATCGTTAACGCCATCACACCCGTGCCGGGCGGCGTGGGGGCTGTGACCACCGCGATTCTCGCCAAACACGTGATCGAAGCGGCCGAGCGCGCATCGAAATAGGCTTTTGACCACGGGGGCTGCCGAGGCTGTGGTTTCGCCCTTTTTGCATCGAAGCGATACACTGTTGCCGTTTGATTTTTTCGCTCAAGGAGGATGCGCATGCCGTGCACAACGATTTTGGTCGGTAAGAACGCGAGCTATGACGGGTCGACGCTGGTTGCCCGCAACGAGGACTCGCCCAATGGGGTATTTGAGCCCAAGCGCATGCGCGTAGTGCATCCCGACGAGCAGCCGCGTGTCTACACGAGTGTCCTGAGCCACCTGACCGTTGAGCTGCCCGACAATCCCATGCGTTACACAAGCGTCCCCGACGTTGTCCCGGGTCATGGCATTTGGGCCGAGGCCGGCTTCAACGAGCTCAATGTTGGCATGTCCGCAACCGAGACGCTCACCACCAACGAGCGCGTCCGCGGCGCCGATCCGCTCGTGGACTACGTGCCCGCCAAGGGCAACGAGGGCGAGGACGGCTATGTGCCGGCGCAGCCCGGCGGTTTGGGCGAGGAGGACATGGTGACCCTGGTGCTGCCGTATGCCAAGTCCGCCCGCGACGGTGTGCGCATTCTGGGCGACCTGCTCGAGCGCTACGGCACCTACGAGAACAACGGCATCGCCTTTAGTGACGTTGACGAGATCTGGTGGCTCGAGACCATCGGCGGCCACCACTGGATCGCCAAGCGCGTACCCGACGACGCCTATGTGACCATGCCCAACCAGCTGGGTATCGACAGCTTTGACTTGGACGACGCCGAGGGCGCGCAGGTCGACCACATGTGCTCGGCCGACCTACGCACCTGGATGGCCGAGTGGCATCTGGACCTGACGTTGGGCGTTAAGGGCGACGGTCCCGCCGCGGTCTTTAACCCGCGCGAGGCCTTTGGTTCGCACAGCGACAGCGACCACGTCTACAACACACCGCGCGCCTGGTACATGCAGCGCTGTCTCAACCCCAGCGATGTGTGGGACGGTCCCGACGCCGACTACACGCCCGAGAGCGACGACATTCCCTGGAGTCGCGTGCCCGAGCGCAAGGTGACCCTCGAGGACATCAAGTACGTGCTTTCGAGCCACTACCAGGGCACGGAGTACGACTGCTACGGCAGCAAGGGTACGCCCGCCACGCGCGGCGCCTATCGTCCCATCGGCATCAACCGCAACAGCCAGCTCGCCGTGCTGCAGCTGCGCCCCTATGCGCAGCCGGCGTATCGCGCCGTGCAGTGGATGGCGTTTGGCTCTAACTCGTTTAACGCGCTTGTGCCACTGTACGCCAATGTCGAGACCATGCCCGAGTACTATGCCGACACGCAGGCTCGCGTGACGTCCGAGAATTTCTATTGGGCGAATCGCCTGATTGGCGCCTTGGCCGATGTTCGCTTCCATGAGTGCGGTCGCGCGGTCGAGGATTATCAGGAGAAGGTCGGCGGCATGGGCCACAAGCAGATTCACGACGTTGACGCCGTTGTAGCCGTACTGCCCGAGGCCGAGGTGCCCGCCGAGCTCGCCCGCGCCAACGAGGCCTTTGCCGAGCTTGTGCGCGTGGAGACCGATGCCCTGTTGGGCAAGGTGCTCTACACCACGAGCTGTGCCATGAAGAATTCCTTCGCGATGAACGATAACATTAGGTAAAAGCCACATTGCAGCGAACGAGCGGGGCAAACGCCGTCAAAGGCTTTGCCTCGCTCGATTTCTATCCCGGTGACAAACGATTTTGTGTCGTTTGCCCAATCTTGGGTACAAGTAGGCCAATGAAGTTGTTCACGATTGGAGCCAACCATGGTTATGAAATTCGATCAGCTTGTTAACGGTGCCATCAACGTGGGCTTCGGTGCCGCCGCCGTTGCCGTCGAGGGCGGCAAGAAGGTCCTCGACGACCTCAATGCCAAGGGCGAGCAGGTGCGCAAGGACGCCGGCACCCCCGATATCGCCCGCAGCGTGTCCGATATGTTCGAGCAGGCCGGCGGCACCATCTCCGACCTTACCGAGCGCCTGGGCATGCAGGGCGAGACTGCGGCCCAGCGCGTGCTCGACGAGCTCATCCTCGCCCGCGTGCGCGTCATGACCGCCCCCGAGCGCACGGCCTTTTTGGCCCATGTGCGCGACATCGTCGATTCGGTCGAGGACAACGTGACCTCGGTGCCCGTCGAGTCCGTTGAGCCCGACGATGCAGAGGACGCCGAAGAGGCCGAGTAGCAGCGCAGATGGCAGATTCCACCACCGATTACAACAATCAAGATCCCTTGGGTGACGAGGCGGCGGTTGTCGACGAGGTCGAGGCCGCCGTCTCGGGCGCTCGCAAGAAGCCGCGCGCTGTCGATATGGTCCCTGAGGAGCCCGACGCGATGGCGCCGGACGAGGAATACCAGCTCACGCCGGCAGGTCGTCGTGAACGCATTGGGCAGATCGTTCGCCTGATCAAAAAGTACCGCGTATGGGACAACCTCACGCCGGTGCGCCTGCGTCGTCTGCTCGAAGAGCTCGGTCCCATGTTCGTCAAGATGGGGCAGATTCTGGCCAACCGCTCCGAGATCTTGCCGCAGCGGTTTTGCGACGAGCTGCGCCGTCTGCGCTCCGACGTAGAGCCGGTGCCGTATGAGGTAGTGCTCCGCTGTTTGGAAGAGGAATACGGTCAGCGCCTGGGGCAGATATTCGACGCGATTGACCCCAACCCGCTCGGTAGCGCGTCGCTCGCGCAGGTGCACCGCGCCCGTCTGGTGACTGGCGAGGACGTGGCCGTTAAGGTGCAGCGCCCCGGCGCGCAGCAGGTGATGGCTCAGGATATCGACATCATCCGTTCGGTGGTACGCATCGTTTCCAAGTTCGTCAACACCGACCAGTTTGTGGACCTGCATGGCGTGGTCGAAGAGCTGTGGACCTCGTTTCGCGAGGAGACCAACTTTTTGGCCGAGGCCAAAAACCTCAACGATTTCTATGACTTCCACAAAAGCGTGCATGGCGTCTCGTGTCCCAAATCCTACTTGGACCTTTGCACCGAACACGTCGTGGTCATGGACTACATTGACGGCATCTCCATTGCCGATCCCAAGCTCCTGGTAGCCGAGGGTTATGACTTGGAAAAGATTGGCGCCGCGATCGTCGAGGACTACTCGACGCAGGTGCTCGACGATGGCTTTTTCCATGCCGACCCGCATGCGGGAAACATCATCCTCAAAGACGGCATCGTCTACTTTATCGACCTGGGCATGGTCGGGCGCATGTCGAGTCACGACCGCGGTATCGTCAAGGACATGATTTTCGCCGTGGCCGAAGGCGACGTTCCCAAGCTCAAGGATTCGCTTATGCGCTTTGCCGTGACGCGCGGCGATTCTGCCGAGCTCGACCATTCGGCCTTTTTGTCCGACTTGGACTTTATCGTCGCCGACTTTGCAGGGCTCGATCTTAAGGACCTGGATATCGGCGAGTTTTTGACCTCGCTGTTAAATCTGGCGCGCAAAAACGACGTTGAACTGCCGAGCGTGGTGACGATGTTCGCCCGTGGCATGGTGACGCTCGAGGGTCTGCTGACCGAGTATATGCCCGACGTCAACATGATCCAGATCATCCAGACGCACATCAAAAACGAGAAGAGCACCTATGCGCGCGCCCGCGAAATGGGGCGCGATCTTGCCGCGAGCAGCTATCGCGCGGCAAAAGGCTCGCTCGAGGCGGCCGAGTATCTGGGCTTGGCGTCGCGCATGCTCACGCGCGGCCAGCTTAAGGTGAACACGCAGATCATGAGCAGCGATAAGGCGCTGCGACAGCTGGGTGGAATTATCGACCGCATGTCGATGGCAATTGTGATCGCCGGCCTGTTTATCGGCTCGTCGGTTGTGTACTACGCGCGCATCGAGCCGGTTGTGTTCGGTATTCCGGTCATTGGCTTTATGGGCTACGTGAGTGCGCTGGTGCTGGCGCTGATGCTGGGCCGCGAGATCTGGCGTAACAGTCACGGCGGCAAGCGTTAATGGCCCCTGGGGGACGGAGGAAAACGGATCATTTTGCCTTGCGTCGCGCCGGCGTGGGCTGGTCCGAACAAAACTATGCCGGTTTACGGGGCTGGAGCGCCGAACCTCGAGCATACCGAAATTCGCGCTTTTAAAACCGCAGGTAGATGAGTCGTTGGTTTTCGAAAATGGCAGATATGGTTGCGAAGTGCTGAATCAGCCCCGTAAACCGGCATAGTTTTGAAACGGGCTGTTCTTGCAAGGTCCGACGACAGTCCTTCCTATCGCAAACCATAGCTTTTACCTTGGGCTTCGCCTGTGTGCGGGGCCCTTTTGCGTGCTACCATATTGACAGTAATAATCGATGGCCTAGATGGTGGTGCGGAGACGCACGAATGCGCGGTTTTCCTGCGTGTTTGGGAGAATCGGGGTGCAAGTCCCCGGCTGTACCAGTAACCGTAATTCCTCTTGGCCCGGGATGGCCGCGCCGCAGATCGGACGGCGCGCCCGGGTCGGTAAGGTTAAGTCGGATCGCCTCCCATCTTGCACGCGGCCGCGGCGCATGCCGCCGGTACGCGTTGGGCTCTGGAGGGAAGGGGGGACCCCGATGGGGGTACTCGAGCGCAATGTGCGCGATGACGTGGGGCAGCCGCTGGGCAATGCTCCAAGTTCAGACAATAGGAGACAAATGGATATGTTTGAGGACGAGTGCCAGCGCGCCTCGTGGCGTCGTCATGGAGCGATTGCCCGCGGCATAGCCAAGCGCGGTCTGGTGGCGTTCCTGGCTTTTGCCATGGCTTTTGGCACCACGCCGGCGCAACTTTGGGCCGAGGGCGCCGAGGGCATTGCCGAGGCCGTGGCTCAGGCTGCGACGGGCGGCGAGGGCGCGGCGGCCGAAGGCGCCGACGATGATGCCGCCGAAAATGCCGCTGGCAGCGATAACGCGACGGCCGGTGATGCTGTCAATACAGAGGGTTCGGCTGCGCCGGCATCCGTCGCTTCCGAGCAGGGCGATGCGTCCGACTCCGTCGCCGTTTCCGCACGTTCGGCATATGTGACCGTTAACTCGGCTGAAATTATTGATGCTGACGGCAAGGGGCTTGCCGATGACAGCGGTATCGCCAAGGTTGGCGATACCGTTAAGGTCGCAGCCTATTATTGGGACGACTACGACTGGGACGACGTCGAGATTTCCCAGACCGAGTACGCGAAACTGGGTTACCAGTGGTATGTCGGCAATAGCCAGTCTACCGCTCCGACGGCGTCGGGCTACACCGCTATCGAAGGCGCAACTGCTCGTGAGCTCAAGCTGACCTCCAATCTTGCCGGCAAGTATGTCGCATGCCGTGTTACGTATGGCGCCGGCGACTACGTGTTCACGGCAAGCCTCAAGTATCCCGTAGAGGCTCCTGCCGAACCCGAAGCCCCCAAGTCTGATGAGGCTAAGAAGCTGGACGAGGCGGTTGCGAAGCTCAAAGCCGATGGCTATTCAGGCTGGTATCCCAATCCATCCCAGGGAACCGATACCAACATCTGCTCCATGCTTTCGGCGAAGCTTGCCAACTTGGGCTACTCGGATATCAAGGTTTCGCTTGCGGGCGTAACCTATGGCGGCCGCGATCCCAAGCAGGATGGTGGCATCGCGGATGATGGAAAGATCTCCTATTTCTTCCTGTCTCCTGCAGATAAGACTTCCGCGCTTGATTACTCGCTGCTTCGCCAGTTTAAGCCGACGTATACGCTGACGCTTGGCTCCGCGAGCGTTTCGTATACGCCCGGTCGCGCATCGACGCTCGCATGGAATGGTGGCAAGGTCATCGCCTATCTTAAGGCGGCATGGGCTCATGCTGAGGGTCTGCCCGACGAGATTGAGGCGGGCGTCACGCAAGGAACGCTTCCCAGCTCAATCAGCATCAACGGTAAAAAGGTTGCTTCTATTGACTGGATGAGTCTTAATGACTCTATTGCCAAGGTGAATTCCAGCTACGGCGATCCGACGGTTACGTATACCCATGGTATGACCGATCAGACTGCTCAGCTCACGGCTACACTCTCGCTGGCGGTTCCTGGCGACAATAATGCCCCGTCAAATGGGACGGCATATCTGGTCTACTATACCGTCAAGGCAAAATCTCAGGAGCAGATTGATGCCGAAAAGGCCGAGCTGTCAGCTGCGCTCGACCGCATTGTGCTCAAGGATTTTGAGACCAAAAAAGAAGTCGATGCCAATGCCGTCGAGGGCGATCTCCAGCTGCCCAATACCCGTCGTTCTGACATCGACGCTCCGTCCGGCGCCAAGCTCTCCTATACATCGAGCAATGAGGCTGTTGCGAAGGTCGACGGCTACCGCGTGGTTGTTACCCGTGATATCGAAGGCGTCTCGAATGAAGTAGTTATTACGGCTACGCTTGCCAAGGACGGCATAACCGTAACGCGCGACATCGTCATCAAGGTTAAGCCCATCGACGATTCCGAGATTGACCAAGCTGTGGCATTTATGCAGCAGGTTAAGGATGCCTACGCAAAGTCTCTGCTCGGCGTTAACGCTTCGGTTGACGCGGTTACCGAGAATCTGTCGACCTTTGCCGAGGCGGTGCCTACGGCAGACGGCGGCATCGAGTACCGCAAGGGTAAGGACAGCAAGCTGTCCGGCGTTGTGGCAGCAGACCTTCCTGGATACGACGCGATGTCGGGGAACGACTGGCGCACGTATCGTACGAGCGACACCTCGGTCATCTCGAACGAAAATCTAAAGGTGACGCGCCCTGAGGCCGATACCCTTGTTACGGTCGAGAGCAACCTGACGTACGCCAAGTACGAATCTCTGGCGAAGGCGCATCCCGAGAACGCTAAGCTGCAGAGCCTCATTAACCAGAGTGTTAAGGCGACGTATCGCGTTGTTGGTACGGTCGATCATTCCGACCCCAAGATTTCCGTTGCCTTTAAGCTCGTTGGTATCGACGCCGACGGCAACGACGAGGTTTGGGCCGATTCCGCCAAGAGTGTCGTTTACGGCTCGACTGCCGGCGATGTGATTGAAGACGCTCTAAAGGGCATGACCCATACCGCGACCGGTGTGGGCACGGCGAGTTACTATCTGAGTGATATCACTTCGGCGGATGGTCGCAAGCTGGGCTGGGATGCGTCGACGGGCAAGTACTGGCAGCTTTTTGTTAACGGGAAGGCGCCTGAGGTCGGCGCCGGCCAGGTTCACCTCGCCCCCGGCGATAGCGTCGTGCTGTATTACTCCGCCTTCGGCGCAAGCCTTGACGATGCGAATAAGGCTACCGTCAAAGCCTCGGTGAGCTTCATCGGACCGGATGAGAATGGCGGCAACTCCGTATGGGCGTTTGCCAGCGACGTCAAGATGTCTGATGGATCCACCGCTGCCGATCTTACCGAGCAGGAGCTCAAGGCCGCAGGTCTCACCTATGACAGTCAGGATACGTCCGGTGCGTCGTTCTACCTTGCCAGCATTACGCGCGCAGACAAGACGTATGGCTGGGACCAGTCGACCGGCAGGTACTGGCAGCTCTATGTCAACGGCGAGAAGTCTCAAAAGATGGCGGGCCAGGTTACCCTCAAGCCGGGAGACAAGGTTCAGTGGGTCTACGCTGCAGATAACGAGAAACCCCTCGAGGGCCTCATCATCAATCCCTTCGCTTCGCGTCCGGACTGGACCGCAAACTGGAACGGCTTTGGCAATGCGGGCGGCACGACGCTCGTGAACACGCCGACGCCCACCGAGTCTGCCGCGGAGCTGTGGAAGGTCAATCTGGCCACGGCTGCCGATAAGTGGGTTTCGCTGGGCGACCCTATCATTGCGGGCGGCTACGTTTTCGTTACCACGAACTCCGAGCTCGTCAAGATCGACAACACGGGCAAGGTTGTTGCGCGCGTTTCCAAGGGCGGGACCACTTTCTATTTCTCGCGTCCTGTGTACGCGGATGGTCTGATTATCTCGGCAAACGACGATGGTTCCGTGTACGCCTTTTCTGCCGAGACACTTGAGTGCGTGTGGAAGACCTCTGCACTCGAGGCTCCTGCCGCGGGCAGGGGCTATCAGGCGAACTCGACCATGACGGTAGCGAACGGATGTGTATACGCCGAGTTTGTCACGGGTGCCAGTACTTCCGGTACCGCAACGGGCGGGGCCATGGTTTGCATCGATATTGCGACGGGCAAGATCGTCTGGTCGGATGTCACCACAAAGACCGGTTCCTCGACCGGCGAGGGTTACTACTGGGCGGGTGCCGCCGCTTCCGGCTCCGATCTTGTTATCGGTGACGAGAGCGGCTGCGTGAAGCTCATTGACGGCAAATCCGGCAAGGTCAAATCTTCTGTGAGCCTGTCTGGAAATCCCGTTCGTGCAACGATCGTTTCTGCCGGTACCGAGGGTGGCAACCCGGTCTTTTTGGCGATCGGTCGTCAGCCGGCTACGCTCTATAAGATTGTGCGTGAGGGCGACACGCTTCGTATTGTCGGCTCTTGCGCATTTGCGAACACCTCGACTTCGACGCCGGCCGTGGCAAACGGCAAGGCCTATATCGGCGGAAGCGACGCTTCGAACAATGGCCAGTTCACTGTTATCGACCTTGCGTCTATGACGGTCGAAATGTCGCTTGACATGGGAATAAATGCCGAGGTCAAAGCCTCTCCGATTGCATCTGTGCAGGGCAGCGATGTCTACGTGTACTTTACCTGCAACAAGACTCCGGGCGCTGTCTACTGCTTTAACCAGTCAACTGGCGAGGCTGTGGAGATCTATACGCCGTCTGGCTCCAATGCGAACTATTGCACTGCAAGCGTGATCGCCGATGTCCAGGGCAACCTTTACTACACCAACGATTCCGGTACGCTCTTTGCTCTCAAGGCTGCTCCGGGTTATACGGTGGCCTTCGATACGCGCGGTGGCAGCACGGTCCCCAGCGCTATGACCGCACAAAACAAGACCATGGTTGCCCCTGCGAACCCCGAGCGCTCCGGTTATACCTTTGCAGGCTGGTATAAGGATGCCGATTGTACTCAGGCTTGGGATTTCTCCAAAGACGTCGTGACGGCCGATATGACGCTCTACGCCAAGTGGACCAAGAATGCCGTTAACCCTGGCGGCAACGGTGACTCTGGCTCCAATGGCGGTTCGGGTAATGCCGGGGCTGGTTCTGGCTCCGGTAACGGCACAAATGGCCAGCAGACTGGCGGTGCTGTTGCTCCGGGCCAGAAGCCGGTATCCACCACGACCACGACCGAGACCAAGGACGGCAAGGATTCCAAGAAGGATTCCGACAAGTCCGACAAGAAGGACAGCAAGAAGTCTGACAAGAAGTCCAGCAAGTCCAGCTCCAAGTCCGATACGGGCTCGGCTGCCGCGACTACCGCTAAGAAGTCCGCTGAGGCTCTGGCACAGCAGTCTGGCTTCAACCCGCTCGCCATTGTCGGCGTAGCGGCCGGCGTGATCGGGCTTGCGGTCATTGGCGTGTTCGTGTTTACCAAGCGCCGGTAGGTGAGTGCTGTGTCCAATAAACCTCAGGATGCCGACTCCAAGCAACCCGACTCGTCGTTCATTCAGCTCGACGATGCTAAGCAAAAGGGCGCCGCCTCGGCGGCGTCCGCCTCTCGGCGCAAGGCGCTGCTTGGCTCTCTGACGGCCGTCTGCATCGCGCTGATCGTCGTCTCGCTGGGCTTTGTTCACCCTTCTGCCAGCGGCGCCTGGTCCATCGATTGGATCGCTCGGGCCGTGGCGGGGAGGAGCGTTGCCGACTCTGGCTCTATCGCCTCTCGCAAGACGGAGACAGTGGGCTCCTCGTCTTCTGACGCTGTGGACTCTGAGTCCAAGGACTCGAATGAATCGGATTCCAAGGACGCTTCCGGGTCTTCGGACGAGAAGTCAGACAAGGATTCGAAAGAGAAGAAGTCCGAAGACAAGGGCGGCAAGAAGTCCAACAACGCGTCTGCCGGACAGGACTCCGAATCCGCTGGTGGATCGAGTTCTTCAAACGGCTCCTCTTCGGGCGGCGGCTCGGCGGCCGGCGGTGGGTCTGTATCCAACGGCGACAGCGCCTCTGCTGGCAATCAGGGCGGCTCGCAGCAGCCTGGCTACATTACTGTGACGGTCTCTGTGACGTCGAGTGCCGTGGGTAACCCGGTGTCTTCTGGCGGTACGTTCACCTTCAACGAGGGCGCTACCCCCTACGATGCCCTGTGCGCCCTGGGCCTTTCCGTAAATGCGCATGGCTCATCGTACGGCACGTATGTCGCCTCTATCGGCGGCCTGGCCGAGAAGGAGCACGGTGGTACAAGCGGCTGGATGTACTCTGTCAACGGCGTAACGCCCAACACGGCTTGCAGCAACTACGCTCTCTCCAACGGTGACAGCGTCGTCTGGTATTACGTAACGGGCTAAATGCCTCGACATAACACGCCAAACGGGCGGTTCGGACCAACATCCGAGCCGCCCGTCTTTATGCGAATGGGGCTGGGCCGCCGGGTCTCTCTGCAAACAAAAAGCCGGTTGGAACGAGAATTCCAACCGGCTGCGAAGCGAGATTATGTTGGGCCGTCTACGACCGTGCGCCCTCGAGGAAAAAGCGACGGCTAAAGTAGTTGTACCAGGTGACCAGGAACGTGGCGATGGCCTTCATGGCCTGGTAGCCGATACTCAAAAACGTGACGCCCACAAACATGTACAGGTCGTTGAGGCCCAGACCGATCACCGACAGGATGGTAAAGATCGTGAACTCGCGCTTACGGCTCATGCCCTCGCGATGGTCGAACACGTACTTCATGCTGAGCCAGTAGTTAACCACGACGGACGTGGTAAACGAGACCGTCGTGCTCATCAAAAAGTCGAGGTGGAACAGCTCGACGAGCGCAATAAGCATGCCCCAGTCGACGCCAAAGGAGATAAGACCTACGACAGCGAACTTGAGGAACTGCTTGGTATGAGGTTGTGCCAGCGCGTTGCGCACGTAATCACATCCAATGCGTTGATGAATCGAGCAACGAGATACTTTAGAGCTTTTGCATGGCAAACGTAAGGTCTTTGGCAAGAACTATACGAACTCGCCAAATATTCAAGTGGAAATCCGCAAACGCTGCAAATCTTCCCGTAAACGAGCAAGGCCCAGGCAACGCTACGCTTGACGCGCGTCATCCGCAGGTCCCCGTAGTGCAACGAGGAGGCCGAGCTATTTGGTCTGCTCGCCCTCTAGGAAGATCTTTCGCGTTACAAAGTTGTAGACCATGACGAGCGCGGTAGCGCAAATCTTGGCGATATTGGCCTCGAGGCCCAGGCCGGCGTTGAGGGCAAGCACGATGCCGTCGTTGAGCGCCAGGCCAATAACGGATAGCACGACAAAGATGATGAACTCGCGGCGGCGGCTCATGCCCTCCTTGTGTGCAAACACGTACTTCATGCTCGCGACGTAGTTAAAAATGAGCGAGACGATAAAGCCGCTGGTGTTGGCGATCAAGATGTTGAGGCCCAGGCCGTAGTGGAGCAGATTCATGATGCCAAAGTCGATGACGGTGGCAACGACGCCGACGACGCCAAACTTTATGATCTGCGCAAGGAGCTTTTGCATGGTACCTGCCTTAGGGTGGCGCCGGGGCGCCGCGGGGATGACAAACCTAGCAAGTTTAACCAATCCCCACAGGCGGGGCTAGGAGCGCTCCTCGATAGCACCGTTTCTATATGCATCGAGGAGCTGGCGCAGGTCTTGGATCTGACTGCGAATCTTGACGCCGGTATCGGTGTCGCTCACCATGCGGCGCCGGTCGGCCTCGTCAAAGCGGTTGGTCTCGCTCTCGATGTCGACATTGCGGGTGAGCGCCTCGGCAACGCTGGTAAAGGCCTGGTGCGACTTGAGGCGGCATCCGCGCGAGCTCGAGATGAGCGTGTAGCCGGCGATGCCCGTTTTGGGGTGGTAGGCGCGACAGAAACCGCCGTCGATGACCAGCAACTTTCCGTTGGCTCGGATGGGCTGCTCGCCCTTGGTGGTCTTGACGGGCGTATGGCCGTTGATGATATGGCCCGTCGGCGAGCAAGCCATGGGGGCGACGCCAAACTCCCGCATGATGTCGTCGCAAACGGACGAGGACGTGGTGAGCGTGTAGTACGGGTCCATCGGCTCGACCCACGTGCTCTTATCGGCAATGTAGGCGCGCTCGAAGGTGCGCACCACGCGTCCGCTGGCGGGTGAGTTAAAGCCGATCCACAGGTACCACATCCAATCGAGGGCATCGCGGTCGCCGACGCGCCAGGCGCGACGGGCGATATAGTCGCAAAAATCAAAATAATCGCGGCCGGCGTGCCAGGTACCCAGGCAGTTCATGCTGCTAAAGGTGCCGTCTTCGTTGAGCGGTACGCAGCCGTGGAACAGCAGATTGCCGTTGGCGACCTTATACATGGAGCCGTGGGTATAGAGGAAATCGATGTGGCGATGCAGATGATCGGCGGTGACAAATTCGGACACGAGCTTGTCGATGATGTGCTGCTCCTCGGGCGTGAGCGTGTAGGGGTCCGCTGGATCGACGGTGGGGAAGTCGTTAGTCGTGAGCGGCCACACGCTGCCGTCGGCGAGGGTGACCGTGCCGGCATCGTGATCGACCTTGTCGAGCAGTAGACGGTCGGCCATGTCGAACTCGGGGTGGCGCTGGATAATCTGGCCCTCGAGCTTAAAGAGTAGAACGTTGATGGCTTTGATGAGCGGGCTGATGGGCTCGCCGGCGGTATAGGTGGCGTTGGCAAAGGCGACAAGCTCGCGCAGCGAGATGCCGTAGTCGTTCTCGAGAATCTCGTAGTTGTCGTAGCGCAGGTTGTTGCGTAGCACCGTGGCGATGCAGGCAGGCTCGCCGGCAGCGGCGCCCATCCACAACAGGTCGTGATTGCCCCACTGAATATCGAGCGAATGATAGGTGAGCAGGCGGTCCATAATCTTGGCCGCGCCGCCGCCGCGGTCGAAGATGTCGCCCACCAAGTGCAGGTGGTCGACGGCGAGGCGCTTGATGAGTGAGGCGAGCGACTCGATAAAGTCGTCGGCGCTGGCGGTCTCCAAGATGGATTCGATAATGCGCTCGTGATAACGCACGCGGTAGTTGTTCTCGTCCGGATGCGTGTGCAGCAGCTCGTCGATGATGTAGGCGTAATCGCGCGGGATGGCCTTACGTACCTTGGAGCGGGTGTAGCGGCTCGAAAGCGAGCGGGCAACCACAATGAGCTGGTTGAGCATGGTCTTGTACCAGGTGGGCGAGTCCTCGTGCCGGCTGCGGACCAGATCGATCTTCTCGCGCGGGTAGTAGATGAGCGTGCACAGCTCGCCCTTTTCGTTAAAGGAGAGCGTGTCGCCAAAGATTTCGTCGACATGCTCGCGCACGACGCCCGAGCAGTTGTTGAGGATGTGCATAAAGGCTTCGTACTCGCCATGCACATCGCTCATAAAATGCTCGGTGCCCTTGGGCAGGTTGAGGATGGCCGAGAGGTTGATGATCTCGGTGAATGCGGATTGCTCGGTGGGGAACTGTCTCGACAGCAGGCGCAGATACTTGAAGTCTTGCGGATTGCGATCGAATGCGACCATGAAACACCTTCCGATGTGGTTGGTAAAACTGATAAACAGCGTCAAACGTTTATCAGTATGCGCCGCTTTTGTTTCAATTGGGGTTAGGAGATTGAATTGTTGGCCGAACGGTTTGCTAAATCGATTTAGTCGAGGTAGATATGGCGGTTGAGTGGAGACGTAGGGTCGTTTTTGCAGGCGCATACCTCCGGGATCGCTAGAGATGATGACGGTAAAGATGTTCACTACCTTTGGTTCAATTTGGTAAATAACGGACATTTGTACCGTATTCACGCATGCTGTGCGATAATTTGCGCAACAATGAGTAAGGAGCCTCATATGAGTGATTTTGTCCTGACCTGTGAATCCGCCGCCGATCGAACCCGTGAGTTCTTTGCGTCGCGCAATATTCCTGTCGTGTGTTTTCATTACGAGATCGACGATGTTGTCTATACGGACGATCTGTATCAGTCGATTACGCCGGACGAGTTTTTTGCCCAGATTGCCGCGGGCGCCATGCCCAAGACGTCTCAGGTGAGCGTGGGTGAGTACGAGGAGTTTTGGGAGCCGTTTGTTGCCGAGGGTAAAGACGTGCTGCACCTGACGTTGTCGTCGGGTATTTCGGGCACGTATGGATCGGCCTGCGTTGCGGCGCAGATGCTCGCGGATCGCTATCCCCAGGGCGGCAAGGTGCGCGTCATCGATTCGCTGGCGGCGTCTTCGGGCCTTGGCCTGCTGGCGGAATGTGCCGCCGACGTTCGCGATAGCGGCGCTTCGCTCGACGAGACGGCCGCTTGGATTGAGGAGCATAAACTCAACCTGCACCACTGGTTCTTTTCGACCGATCTGTCGAGCTACCTGCGCGGCGGTCGCATTTCGGCCGCGAGCGCGATCATCGGCACGGCACTCAAGATTTGCCCGCTTATGACGGTCGATTGCGAAGGTGAGCTGGCGCCGCGTGAGAAGATTCGCACCAAGAAGCGTGCGATTTCCGAGATGGCTAAGACCATGATGGCACACGTGCAGGGCGGTGCGGATTATTCGGGTAAGTGCATCATGTCGCACTCGGCGTGTCGCGAGGATGCCGAGGCAGTTGCGGCGCTGATAGAGGAACAGATTCCGCAGCTTAAAGGCAAGATTGAGATTAATGACATCGGTACTCTGATTGGCTCGCATACCGGACCTGGTACGGTGGCGCTCTTCTTTATGGGCGACAAGCGCGTGGACTAACGTTTGTGGGCTGGCTGACGGTTTTAACGGCTACGCCTGTCCTCCTGACATTTGATAACAGAAAAAGGCCCGTCCCGTTGTTTGCGGGGCGGGCCTTGCTGTTGCGGCTAGCGTTTCTTTCCACGGAAGAAGAAACCGTGTAGCGAGGGCTTGAGTCCGCGGTTGGCGCGACGCTCCTCGATATGATCGTGGATCGAGGCGACGCGTTCGATGACCTCGTCGGGAATCGGCACGTCGGGATTCATGTTCTCGACCTGGCTGACCTCGGCGGCGGCGACCTGGTCGATAATGGGCACATCGTCGCGCGAGATGACAGGCGTGGCGTCTTCCTTCATCTTGCGGTAGCGCTCCATCATGTCGGTTTGCAGCTGCTGGGCCGAAGGCGGCGTCCAGATGATAGCGTTGGCGCCGGCGGCGATGGTTTCGCGGATGCTCTCGGGCGTCTTGCCACCCGGTGCGATGAGCGGCAGGCTGGGATAGTGCTCTCGCAGCTCGCGCAGGACCTGGGGTGTGTTTTTGCCGGCGGCGATGTTGAGGATCTTGGCCCCGGCGCGCACCTTGGCGTGGGCATCGTCATCGCAGCGAACGACCGTGGCGATGACGGGGATGTCGGCGATGTTGGTGATGTGCTCGACCATCTCGGCGGTAGCGGGGGAGTTGACCACGCAGCCCGCCGCGCCTTGCATCTCGGAGACGGCCGCCATCTGCACGGAGCGCTTACCGGTGGTGGTACCGCCGCCAACGCCCACAAAGACCGGGCACTCGGCAACAGTCAGCAGCGCCTGCGTAATGGCGGGCTGCGGCGTGAAGGGGTAGACGGCAAACACGGCGTCGGCATTGGAGTTGCGGATGACCGCCACGTCGGTGGTGTAGATGAGCGATTTGATGCGGCGTCCAAAGAGCGTAAAGCCGCTGGCCTCCTCGATCTCATCGGGCATGCGGAGGGCCGCCTTGCGCAGGCGCCCATCGATGGGCAGCGGCTCCATGGGCAAAAGGCCGCTGGGGGTTACGGCCACCTGGGGCTCGGTAAATTCGTCCGCAAGCTCAACCTCTGAGAAATCGACCGAGGCGACGATGTCCTCGTGAACCTCGGCGGGAACATCGATGGGGGCTTGGTCGTTCGTCGCGGCGGGCGTGTCGAAGGAGCTGGTGGCGACAAAAGCGTCAACACGCTCGTTCAAATCGTTGAGAGAATCCATTGCGGTCCGTTTCTATAATGTGCGGTCGGCAGCGTGCGACCGGCGCTACGTTGCTAAAACGTTTGACGAGTTGATTTTTCCCCGCCGCGCTATCCGTTAGACCGAAGGGCCGGCGAACGTGAAGGAGCTGTGGTGGCAGGTTTTGAGGTGCTATCTTAAATGTCCCGTTTATAAGAGAGGTGGCGCGGTATGGAAATCACGACGATATTGAGCTCGATTGGCCTATGCGTGGGCGCAATCGTAGCCGCCGCGGTCATCTACTTTGTGGTTACGGCCATTAAGGGCAAAAAGGCCGAGCGCAAGGAGCGTGAAGCGCTTGCGCGGCATAAGGACCAGCAGGACAAGCGCGCACGGAGATAGCTTGTTGAGTTGGTCCGTGCGCTAGCTGCGTTTTCGGATCAGAGCGATGTAGAAGCCCTCAAAGTCGCGGCTGGGCGGGATGGTCAGCGTGCCGGGCATGCCGTTGGCGACGGTCGAGACGTGGCCGGTGGCGATGGCCTCGGTGAGGGCGTTGCTCTCGACGCGTGGCTCTTCGCCAGCTTCCTGAGCACGGCGCGTTTCGCTTTCGCTCGGCGTGCCGTCGAGGGGGATGAGCTCGCAGTCCATGTGTTTGTCGAGGGCCTCTTGCAGGGCGTCCTCGTTTTCCTGCGGCAAGATCGAACAAGTGGAATAGACGAGCGTGCCGCCCGGCTTGAGGGCGCCCATGGCGCGGTCCAGAAGCGCGCGCTGCGAGCGGGCGCACTTGCAGAGCAGCTGCTCGGTCAGGCCGCGCAGGCTTTTCTCGTTGCCGCTGATGACAGTGCCCGTGCCGGTGCAGGGGGCGTCGAGCAGGATGCGGTCAAAGCGAAAGAATTCGTCGAGCTCGCGTGCGTCGATGCGCATGACGGGCACGTTTTTGGCGCCCTGGCGGCCCAAGTTGGCCTCGAGCTTTTCGGCGCGGGGAATGCTCATCTCGCAGGCGGTGAGGTGCGCCTGTCCCTGGGTAAGGGCGGCGATCTGCGTCGTCTTGCCGCCGGGGGCCGCGCACATGTCCAGGATATCCTCGCCGGCCTGAGCGCCCAGCACCAAAGGAGGCATCATGGACGACAGGCTCTGCAGATAGATTTTGCCGTTGCGGTAGATGTCGAGATCCCACAGATCGGATACCTGGGCCTCGGGCAGGATGAAAGCGTCCGGGTACCAGGCAACGGTTTGGTGGGCGATGCCGGCTGCGTCGAGCGCGGCGGCGATGTCCTCGGCGGTTGCCTTGAGCGTGTTGGCGCGCAGCGTGACCGGGCGCGTGGCTGCGGCGCCAAAGCCTTCGATCATGAGCTCGGCATCGGCAGGCGCATAGGCGCCGGCGACCGTGTCGACCATAAAGCGCGGCAGGTCGGCGGCGGAGTGTTGGGCGGCAAGCTGGTCGGAAAGCTCGGTAGCGGCAAACTGCCTAAGCTTGAGCTCGGGCTTAACCTGCTTTTTCTGCTTACGACGACGCGGCTTGGACATCCGTCCTTCCTTCCCATTCCATTAAAAGTAGTCAATTTGGGACGGGGCTATTTTAGCTGCCCGTCCGTTTCGGCAGGCGTTGCAGTTAAATTTGGGACGGGGTAGCTAAAATAGCCCCGTCCCAAATTGACTAGTCTGCCTTGGCGTTTGTCTAGTACTGGCTCTCGTGCTTGCTGAAGAAGTCGAAGCGCGGGGGCAGCGGCTTCACGCGGTGCTCGCCGGGCTTCTCGCCCAGGCTCTCCACAAACTCATCCGTGGAGGCAAAGATGTTGTCCCAGCTAAAGAAGGCGACCGGATCGATGTCGAAGTACTCGCAGATGAGCTCGCAGCCGGCCGGGACGATGCCGTGCATGAGCACGGTCGCCACGCGCAGCTCGGTAAAGGCGTCGACCAGTGCCTGCGTCATTGCGGTGTTTGCCTCGCTACCCTCGAGTTTGTTGGCAGCCTTGGAGGCGTCGCTCCAGCGCTTGTTGGCGGCACGCAGGTAGTCGTCGCACACGGCGAGCGCGCGGTGCGTCTCGAACTTGTACATGGCCTGCTCAAAGGCGAGAGCTGCCTGCTGGGCGGCTTCGACCACGGTGGCGGAGGCGGCACCGGCGGGGATGCAGCCGTTGCGGTAGGGGCTCTCGTCGCCCTCCTTGACGGCGACGCCGTAGAAGCAGCTGCGGGCCAGGCGGTTGAACACGCCGGTCAAAAGCGCGCTCTCCTTAAGGGCCGGGTCGATAACGCGCTTGTCGTCGCAGGCGCGTACCTCGTTGCCGTCCTTGTCCTTGCCGGTGACACGCGTGTCGTATGCCTTGGGGCTAAAGCTCACCGGCTTCTCGGACAGGCCGAGCGACAGCCAATGCGCGCGCATCTGCTCGCAGGTGTAGTGGTTGAGCAGGTCGTCTGCCGGCGGGGGAGGCGTCTGCGAGGACGAGCTGGCTTTTTTGCCCATGTAGAGCAGGTGATAGCAGGCGCTGACGGTGCTCTGCGTGAGGTTCCAACCCAGGGCCTCCCACATGGCGGTCTGCGCGATGCAGTAGAAGTAGATGTTGTCCTGACCGATAAACTGGTAGATCTGTGCGTCGTTCGAGCACCACCAGTCGCGCCAGTCGAGCGAGCTGTGCTGGTAGGTGGGCGCGGGGACCTGCGTGGAATCGGCGGCGGGCTCGCCCATAAGGGCGGCGTCCTGGGCGGCGACGCCCTCGGTCACTCCGGCGGCGCGGGCGTCGCGGGCGAGCACGGTGCGGGTGTAGCTGATGGGCGCCCACAGACTCTCGGGCCAGCACCAGCAGGTGACATCGGTCACGCCATCGACCTCGGGCACCGGAACGCCCCAGTCGATGTTGCCGGTGATGCGGAAGGGCACGAGCGCCTTGCCGCTGCGGAAGCGCACGCCGCCGTTGGCGAGCACCGCGTGGGCGGCGTCGCGCTCCTTCCAGCTGGGGAAGGTGACGGTAAAGCTGCTCTTGTTGCCCTCGGGCTCCAGCACGGTGTGCTCGGGGAGCTGGTCCTCGACGGCGTCGAAGGCCTCGCGGAACTTGTTCTGGATGTAGAGCTGTGCCGGCAGCAGCCACTCTTCCATGGTCTTGGAGACCACGGAGCGAACCTGCGGGTTCTGGGCGAGCTTGGCGGTGTAGGTCTTCATAAAGTCGAGGTAGGCCGGCAGGTCGAAGTAGAGGTTGTCGACCGGGCGCAGCTCGGGCACCTCGCCGGTGAGCTGGCTCTTGGGCGCGATGAGCTCCTCGGGCTCAAACTGGTGGCCCAGGTCGCACTCGTCGGCATAAGCCTTCTCGGACTTGCAGCCTTGGATGGGGCAGCGGCCGATGACCTGGCGACCGTTGAGGAACGTGCCGGCCTTGGCGTCGTAGAACTGAAGGGTAGAGCGCTTGGAGATGGTGCCCTGCTCGTGCAGGCGCTCGATAATCTCGGCGGTCACCTTGTTGTGAATCTGCGCCGCCGGCTCAAGGCCCGAGCCGCCGTAGATGTCGCAGCTGATGTTGTAGTTGTTGAGGGTCGCGGCCTGGCGGGAGTGATTGGACTCGACATACTCGCTAATGGACTTATCGTAGCCCTCGTTCTCCTTGAGCTTGCGGTAGCTCTCCATGATGGGCGAGCCGTAGCAGTCGGTGCCCGAGGTGAAGATGACGTTCTCGCGGCCCAGGCGGTCGCGCAGGAAGCGGGCGAAGAAGTCGGCCGGGACAAAGACGCCGCCAACGTGGCCAAAGTGAAGACCCTTGTTGCCATAGGGCTCGCCGGCGGTAACGATGGCGCGGCGGGGCCAGCTGGGACGGTCGTTCATGGAGTATTTGGATGCCATGGGACTCCTTCGCATATGGTGAGAGCGCAGCCGGGCGCAAGGCCTGGCGACGCGGTGGTCAATTCGTGCATATCGTTCGACATTATCGCACATGCGGACGGGTACGTGGCAGGGGCGCTATCCTAAGATGCTATGAATGAGATTTCCAACATACATGCGTTTGAAGACGAGGATTTCCTGCACGCTTGCTTTGTGTGGGGGATGGCCGTGCTTGGCGCGTTTGCCGTGTGCCTGGTGCCGGTGTTTATGCTGCTGGGTGGGCCCGCGGACTTGGATGCGGCTGACGCGGGTGGCTGGACGGCTGTCTTGGGCTGGATAGTCGGCTTGGCTGCGGTTTCGGCGGCGTCATTTGCCGCGCACGAGTTGGTGCACGGGGTGTTCTTTAAGCTGCTGGCTCCTGCGGGCGCGCAGGTGACCTTTGGGGCGAACCTCGAGACGTGCATGATTTACGCCTGCGCCGAGGGCGTGGTGTATTCGCGCCGGCGGTACGTGGCAGTTTGTCTGGCGCCGACGGTTGTCGTGACGACAGCATTTGCCCTGGGGTTTGCGTTTTCGGGCTATCCGCTGCTGTGCTACCTGGCAGCCGGCTTGCACTTGTCGGGCTGTGTGGGCGACTGGTATTACGTGCGGACCATTTTGCGCGACCGCCGCATTGTCGCCTGCGAGGACACGTCCTTTGGCGTGCGCTTTTTTGGTCAGTAGTCTTTTTGGGACGGGGCTATTTTGACTACTTTTTGGAGATGGGTATTTTTGACTGCTTTACGTCAAAAGTAGTCAAAATAGCCCCGTCCCAAAAAGACTACCCTGGGCAAAGATTGGGAGGAGATGTCCATGAAGCCGCTGCTGCTGCATGCGTGCTGTGCGCCGTGCTCGCTTGAGCCGGTTCGTCTGCTGCGTGAGGAGGGGTTTGAGCCCACGATTTGCTGGACCAACCCCAATATTCAGCCGCGCGATGAATGGCAGCGGCGTTTGGACGAGCTGCGCCGGTGGTGTGCCGATGGCGACATCGAGCTCATCGAGGCGGGGGAGGACCGCGAGCGCTGGGAGGCCGGCGTGGCCCCGCTGGGCGCCGATCGACCCCGTCGCTGTCGTGCGTGCTATGCCCTGCGCCTGGCCGAGGCATGCCGTGTGGCCCAGGAGTGCGGGTTTGAGTTTGTGGGTACGACGCTCGCCGTCTCGCCGTATCAGTTGTTCGACACCTGCAACGATGTGTTGGAGCGCTTGGCGGCGGCACATGGTCTCACCCCGGTGATTCGCGATTTTCGCCCGTATTATCCCGAGGCGACACGCCGTTCGCGCGAGCTGGGCATGTATCGGCAGAACTATTGCGGCTGCCGATTCTCGGCCGTCGAGGCGGCCATGGACCGCGCCCGCATCCGCGACGAGCGCAAAGCCGCCAAAAAGTAGTCCTTTTGGGCTGGCAGCCTGCTAGGATGTAGAGCGGATTTTAGCTATATAAGGAGTATTCGACGTGTCTATGCGTACCGATGATTTTGACTACAACCTTCCTGAGGAACTGATTGCCCAGGCTCCTGCCGAGCCGCGCGACTCCTGCCGCCTGCTGGTGGTTGACCGCAAGGGCTCCCAGGCGGGAACGCCGCTGGAGCATGGCGGCACCGTCGAGCACCGCATCTTCCGCGACATCATCGACTATATCGAGCCGGGCGACGTGCTCGTCATCAACCAGACGCGCGTGATGCCGGCCCGCCTTATCGGTCGCAAGGCCGGCTCGGGCGGCGTGGTCGAAACACTGCTGCTCAAGCGCCGCGAGGACGTGGATCCGCTGGGTCACGTTTGGGAGTGCTTGGTCAAGCCGGGCAAGCGCCTAAAGCCCGGCGCTCAGATTGAGTATCGCGCCGGTGGCGCCCATGCGCCCGAGGGCGCGCCCGTGGTGCTGACGGCCGAGGTCGTCGACTTTGTCACCGATAGCCGCGGCGGCCGCCTGGTGCGTTTTGAGCCAGCCGGTTGCAATGCCGCCGGCGACCCGCGCACGCTCGACGAGGCCATCCATGCTGCCGGCCACGTGCCGCTGCCGCCCTACATTACCGATTACGAGGGCGATCCCGAGAAGTACCAGACCGTTTACGCCATGAAGGAGGAGCACTCAGCTGCCGCTCCCACGGCGGGCCTGCACTTTACTCCCGAGCTCATGGCGGCTATCGAGGCCAAGGGTGCGAAGTTTGCCGCTGTCGAGCTCGAGGTGGGCATCGATACCTTCCGTCTGGTGGAGGAGGACGACCCCACGCAGCACGTGATGCACACCGAGCGCTATCACGTGTCGCAGGAGGTTGTCGACGCCGTGCATAAGGCTAAGGCCGAGGGGCATCGCGTGATTGCTGTCGGTACCACCGCAGTCCGCTCGCTCGAGAGTGCGTTTGACGCGGACGCGCCGGTGTCCGATCCGGCTGTGACGGCGCGCTATTTTGAGGGCCGTGAGGACGGGGCCGACACGCTCGGCCGTGGTGACATCGTGGCGCGCGAGAACGCGACGACGCAGCTCTACCTCATGCCCGGCTCGACCTATCACGTGGTCGACGCGCTGATCACTAACTTCCATGTTCCGCGCTCCACACTCATGATGCTCGTGAGCGCACTTGCCACCCGCGATCAGATCATGGATGCCTATGCCGCCGCTATCGAGCAGCGCTACCGCTTCTTCAGCTTTGGCGACGCCATGCTCATTTGTTAGTTACGCGGTTCTACGAACCGCGTAACTGCTCGACGCTGCGCGGGCCGCATTTGGACAATCTGACGTTCAACTTCAAGGGCGCGACCAGAAGGTCAGCGCCCTTTCGTTTCACGTCACCTTGCCTCAAATGCGACCCGCTCGCTGTCGCTGCCAAAACATCGGCATTTCTTTGGTTGTCAAGAGATTGCCGTTCTGGCGGGTTTTCGCTGACTTCGCCAAAACATTGGCGTTGCCGTGGTTCAACCTGCCAAAAAGGGACAGGTTTATTTTGGCAGGTTTTATCTGGGCAAACGTTGTTGGTGCAATGGGGACTGCTTTATATGCACCAAGTTGGTGCAAAGTAGCCTGGCCCCTTTGCGCCAATCAAAACGTTGCGGTGAGTGTTTTTTGGCAGCTGGTTTACTTGCTCGCAAACAGCCAGATTAGGACGATCACGAGGATTACAGCGACAATGCAGACGATTGCGCCGGTGAATTTGACGCGTGAGTCGCGGGTGCGCTCGCGCACGTCGTTCTCGGCGGCTTCGAGCTGAGCCACTTCGCGCTCGGTTTCGGCGCGCTCGTCCTTATCGCGAGCCAGGGAGCCCGCGAGCGATTCGGTGATCTCGGGATGGTTGTGCACCTCGGTCGCCTGCTCGATGATCGACTGCGCATGCGCGACGTCCGCCTGGGCATTGGCGATAGCCTGCTCTTGCTCTTGACGCGCTTTGTCCTCGGTGACGATCTTCTCGCGTAATTCGCGCTGGCGCGTTGCAGCGGCCGCCTTTGCGGTCTGCAGCTCGTCGCGCGCGGCATCGGCCTCGGCCGTCACGGCCTGATGGGCGCGCTTGGCGTCGGCGATGGGGGCTTGCGCCTGCTCGACGGCGTGCTCGGCAGCTGCGAGCGAGTGCTCAAGATCGGCGGTGATGCGCGGGACATCCTCCTCGGCTTTACGCAGGGCATCAGCCGTGTCGGAGATCTGCATCGAAAGCTCGCTAGTGCGCACCGTATAGTTGGCGGGATTTGCCGAGGGATTGCGTTGCAGCTCGGCATACTCACGGCGCAACGTTTCGAGTTGAGCACGCGTGGCGTCGATGGTTTGCTGCGCTGCGGCAACGCCGGCGTCGCGCTCGGCCTGTACCTTGTCGCGGATGCGCTTGGAATCCTCGAGACGTCGTACGAGGCGGTTACCGGTCTCGCGCGAGCTGGCTTCGCGCGCTTCGACGGCATCGAGTGCGGCTTTGAGACGCCGCTCGGTGGCGCCGTCCTCTTCTTTTATTTGTTCGAGCTGCGCTTTGAGCTCTGTTGTCTTGGCGGCATGGGTATCGCGGCCGATTTCTGCCGCCGCAATGGTCTTTTGTGCCGTGTCGATAGCGTGGCGCTGCTCTGCGACGATTTGGTCGTAGCGGCCTGCGATATCCTGGCGCGTCTCGAGCTCCTCGCCTTGATCGGCGATGCGCTGATCAAGTTCGGCCAGGTGGGCACGAGCGTCCGCGAGCGCCTTCTTTGCGGCGTTCATCTCGCGCATGGCAGAGGCGCCCTGGGCGATAAAAGTGCCTACGGCGTTTGCTGTATTTGAGACGGCGGTTCCCAGATCGCGGCTGGCTGCAGGGGCGTGTGGAGCGGTCGGGTGACCGGCGTCGGCCGTACCCGCATCGGGCGCCTGCGACGTGGCGATATTGCCGGTGCCACCCTCGATCACGGAAAATCCGGCAGTGTGCGGGTCAACTGCATCTGCGCCAATTGTAGGGTGCTCGAGCTGTAAGAACGAAGGTACGGTGCTGCCTTGGTCGGCAACGGGGGTCTCGCCAGGCACGAAGGTCGATGCGGCCTCGGCGGCCTTCTCTTCTTCGGCGTCCACATCGGCGTCGGCCACGGCGTCTTTCATTGCTTTGACGGCATCCATCATGGAGTCCATGACGGCATCGAGCTCTTCTTCCGAAGATACCTCGATGGGGCCTGCCGCCTGTGACGCGGGGTCCGTGTCGGGCTCGGCGTCGTTCGACTCCGGTTGCTCGCCTTCGTCATGCTCGACAGTATCGCCTGTGTCTGTTGCCTTATCCGCACCGGCGTGCGCATCTTCGGCGGATGCATCGACGGAGGCGGCGACGCAGGTAGGAGTGCTGCAGTCGTCGACGGCGTCTGCGGAATCATCAATATGCTGCTGAGTCTGGGGGTCCAGCTCGTCTGTCATAGGCATGTGCTCCTCATCGTTGATTGTCACCCTATGATAAAGTCTCGCGCCGGCATCCCGCGCGCCGCAGCAAAGTTTCAAAACGTGTTCGATGGTTCGCTTGGATAGCAAAAATTTGGCCGCTCTATTCAGTTTGCGCTTGACATTCCCTTCTCCGAAAGACGTTATGCCGTTCGCCTGCCGCGGTCTTTATAATGGTTTGCGTATGAACCGCAACCAAGGAGTTCCAGTTTATGGACCAGAGCCTATTTAAATTCGACCTGATCGCCGAGGATCCGACGACTCATGCGCGCGCCGGCGTGCTGCACACTCCGCACGGCGACATCGAGACGCCGATCTTTATGCCCGTGGGCACCAAGGCAAACGTCAAGGGCATTCCTACCGAGACCGTCAAGCAGCTCGGTGCCCAGATCGTGCTCGCCAATACCTATCACCTGTCCATGCGTCCCGGCGAGGATACCATCGCCGAGTTGGGTGGCCTGCACAAGTTTATGAACTGGCATGGCCCCATCCTCACTGATTCCGGCGGTTTCCAGGTGTTCAGCCACAACGACGCCGTCAAGCTCACCGACGAGGGCGTGCGCTTTATTGTCAACGACTACGACGGCCGCCACGTGTTCTGGACGCCCGAGGATAACATGGAAATCGCCATGAAGCTTGGCTCCGACATCTGCATGCAGCTCGACCAGTGCCCGGGCTATCCCGCCACGCGCGCCTACGTTGAGCGCGCCGTTGAGCTGTCGAGCATGTGGGCCGAGCGCTGCTATAAAGCTCATACCCGCGACGACCAGGCGCTCTTTGGCATCGTTCAGGGCGGCATGCATCTGGACCTGCGCCTGCGTTCGCTGCGCCATCTGGAGGAGTGCGGTGACTTCCCCGGTTACGGCATTGGCGGCTACTCGGTGGGCGAGGACCACGAGACCATGTTTGAGACGCTGGCACCGCTCGCGAGCGAGTACATGCCCAAACATAAGCCGCGCTACCTGATGGGCGTCGGCAACCCGACGACGCTCGTGCGTGGTGTAGGCGTGGGCATCGATATGTTCGACTGCGTGCTGCCGACGCGCACCGGCCGCATGGGGACGGCGTTTTCGAGCGAGGGTCGCCTTAACTTCCGCAATGCCCGCTTTGCGCACGACGACGGCCCCATCGATCCCACCTGTACCTGCCCGGTGTGCACGGGCGGCTACAGCCGTGCGCTCATTCGCCACATGGTCACGCAGAAGGAGATGCTCGGCGGCATTTTGCTTTCGATGCACAACATCTACTACCTGCTCAACCTTATGCAGCGTGCCCGCCAGGCCATTATCGAGGGCCGTTACGGTGCGTTCGTGAGCGACTGGATGAACAGCCCCGCGGCAGTGGATTACTAAGAGCTGCGGGTGCGCTTGCGGGGGCGCTCGCGCGGTGTCGAGGCTACGTGCCAATCGACCGTGCGTAGCCGGCGCCGGGCATCGCATGCGTCGGCATCGGTTGCACGACCTCTGACCGATGCCTTGCAAGCGCTTGATGCATCGTGGGCACCATACCGAATGGTTGATGTTCGGGCGGGTGTTTGACGCATGGCGTCGACCCCGCCCGTTTCTATTTTCGATAGGAGTATCCCATGATTAAGAATGAGAACGTCGAGGGCGAGCCGGCCTACGACGAGACGTACCGACGCGGCCCCGTGGTTATGCGCGGCCCTATGATTCCTAAGGACAACACCTACGCCAACCTGCTGGCGCCCGAGGACTCGACTGACTGGTTGCACGCCGACCCGTGGCGTGTGCTGCGCATTCAGGCCGAGTTTGTCGATGGCTTCGGCGCGCTTGCCGAGCTCGGGCCCGCGGTGACCATCTTCGGCAGTGCCCGCACGCCCAAGACCGATCCGCTCTACAAGGCGGCGCGCACGGTCGGCCGCAAGATCGCGCAGCGCGGCGTGGCGGTTATCACCGGCGGTGGTCCTGGCATTATGGAGGCGGCCAACAGGGGAGCGGCGAGCGCCAACGGCAAGTCGGTCGGCTTGGGTATTGAGCTTCCGCACGAGCATGGGCTCAACAAATACGTGAACCTCGGCATGGACTTCCGTTACTTCTTTGTGCGCAAGACCATGTTTGTCAAATACAGCTCGGGCGCCATCGTGTTTCCCGGTGGTTTTGGTACGCTCGACGAGATGTTTGAGGTGCTCACGCTGGTGCAGACGCACAAGGTCAAGCGCATGCCGCTTGTTTTGGTGGGCAGCGAATACTGGCAGGGCCTGTTCGACTGGCTCAACGGCCCGGTGATGGATGCCGGCATGATCAGCCCACTCGATCCAGACCTCGTCCACATCACCGATGACCTCAACGAGGCCGTCGATGTTGTCCTGAGCGGGCTGATGTAGGGTAGGTAAAATGGGACGGGGCTAAAAAGACTGGTCTGAAACGTTTGATATCAGTCTTTTTGGCCCCGTCCCAAATGAACTGCTTCTAAGTTGCGGTGGAATAGGGATTGGTTGGCGACGATGCGCTTGGCGCCACGACCCTTTTTGATCGCCTTGATCTCGCCCGATTTCCACTCCGGCGAAACGGCCAGGCGAATATTGAGCATCTGCGTGAGCTGGCCTGCACCTGGTCGAGCAGGTCTTCGCCTTCGATAATCACATGAAGTGGAATCACGTAAATGCCGAGCTCTTGGGCGCGGGCGGGGGAGATGTCCGACGTGGAGTCGGTTATGATGGCAAAAGACATAATTGCACCTTTCGTTGGGGCGTGACGGCGCCGCCTTCTGAGAGCAAAGTGCGATAAGTAAAGTAGAGACGCTCCACATTGCTAGGTTCAATTGTTGAATAGTCAACAGTTTGAAGTGTCGGTGTGGAAATCGTCAACTGGGGGAAGAGGGATGTCGATGGAGGCGCTGGAGATATGCAAGCGGCCGGTCGTGCTGTTTGATTTTGACGGCACGGTGGCCGATACGGGCCGGGCGGTGATGACCTCGACGCGTAAAACGCTGGCTGCGCGCGGGTTTTCTGAGGCGCAGATGGGTGACCTGCGCCGCATGATCGGGCCTCCGTTGTGGAAGAGCTTCCACGACTTTTACGGCTTCTCGCGCGAGGAGTCGCTTGTGGTGGCCGACGAGTACCGTGCCTTTTTTGATGAGCTGGGACCGGAAGAGTACCCCGTGTTCGATGGAATTCCCGAACTGCTCGATGGCCTGGCCGCCCAGGGGCATCACTTGGCCGTAGCGACGTCGCGCATGGAGGCAAAGTGCATCGACATGGTGGGCGAGCTGGGGCTTTCGCAGTTTGAGGCGGTGGTCGGTATGAATCCGCCGCAGGGGCGCGAGACCAAGGCCGATTCGGTTCGCGATGCCCTGGCGGCGCTCGGTGCGACGGCGGACGATGCCGTGATGATCGGCGATCGCTTTAACGATGTGGAGGGCGCGCACGCAATGGGCGTGCCGTGCATTGGCATCTATTCGGGCGCGGCGGTGCCGGGCGAGCACGAGGCGGCGGGTGCCGACGCAGTGGTGCACTCGGTGGCCGAGCTTGCTAAACTTTTTGCCATCTAATGACGTTATGCGAGGGGCGGGTGTGGCCGTCGCTCATTGGTAAGGAGATCGTCCATGAATCAGGTGGAACAGAGCGTTACCGAGTATGTCGACGAGATCTGGGAAGATGTCGTTGCCGATATCGAGCAGCTGGTGAGCTATCCGTCCGTGGCCGTTGCTGCCCATGCGGAGCCCGGTGCGCCGTTTGGCCGCCCGGTCCGTGATGCGCTCGATTGTGCGCTCGGTATTGCGCAAAAGCTCGGCTACCAGACGAGCGACGACGAGGGCTATGTGGGCATCGCCGACATTCCCGGCCGCGGCGATAAGCAGCTTGCGACCATCTGCCATGTGGATGTGGTGCCCGCCGGTCCCGGTTGGAACACCGACCCGTTTGCGATGGAGCGCCGCGAGGGCTGGCTGCTCGGTCGTGGCGTGATCGACGACAAGGGCCCGGCCGTGTTGTCGCTCTACGCCGGTGCCTACCTGATCAAGCACGGCATTGTGCCGCGCTATACCTTCCGCGCGCTGCTGGGCTGCGATGAGGAAGTGGGCATGTCCGACGTTCACCATTATCTGGAGAACCACGCAGACCCCGACTTTTTGTTTACGCCCGATGCCGAGTTCCCGGTCTGCAATGCCGAGAAGGGCCAGTTTGGGGCGACGTTTGTGAGCTCCAAGATCGACGGCGGGCGCATCGTATCGTGGAGCGGTGCCGAGGCGAGCAACGCCATTCCGTCGCAGTCTATCTGCGAGCTCGCGATTGCCGCCGATGAGCTGCCGGCGCCCGTTGAGAACGCCGACCGCCTGGAGATCACGGCGCTCGATAACGGGCATGCGCAGATTTTCGCCCACGGTATTGGCGGTCACGCTTCGATGCCCGAGGGAACGATCAATGCCGTCGGCCTCATAGTGGCGTATCTGCGCGAGGCCGAGGACGCGTTTGGTGCACGCGACGAGCGCCTGCTGACGCCCGCCGAGCACGAGTTTGTCAAGTTTCTGACCTTTGTACATGCGGATGCCTATGGCCACGGCCTGGGTATCGACGCGACGAGCCCGGCGTTTGGCCCGCTCACGTGCAACCCCGGTGTTATCCGTGTGATGGATGGCCATATTGAGCAGGTCATCGACGTACGTTTCCCCGACAGCACGAGCGCCGATACCATCTGCGAGCAGCTCGAGCCGCTCGTGGGCCGCTTTGGCGTGACGTGCCGTGTGGGTCGTGCAAAGGTGCCGTTCTCGGTGTCCGCCGACGATCCGGCCGTGAAGGCGCTTATTGATACCTATAACGAGTTTACGGGCAAGCATGCCGAGCCCTTTGCCATGGGCGGCGGCACGTACGCGCGCAACTTTGCCCGCGCCGTGTCGTTTGGCCCCGAGGAAACCGGCCTGGAGCTGCCCGCATGGGGCGGCCAGATGCACGGCCCCAACGAGTGCGCCAACGAGGAACAGCTCAAGCAGGCGCTCAAGATCTATATTGTTGCGATCCTCCGTTTGAATGAATTAGAGCTTTAAGGTTTCGCGGTTTCCTAATCTAAGTTGCGATGGAATAGTTCCTAGAATGGTCCATTTGATGGCCAAGCAGGAACTATTTCACCGCAACTTTGTTTTTATTGGTGTAAAAGGCAGGCCATGCTTGGGGGCGGGTTTGTTATTCGTCTGTAAAGCCGAGTCGCGCTTGCGGTAAGGGTCTATCAAATGCCCGTAAGAATCCGCAGTTGGCGCGGGCACCGCCCGATCGAGGCCGTATCTTTCCAAACAGCAAAGCGGGCAGGGTGCCCGCGAGTCGCATGTATGAAAGGAAGATCATGCTCGATCAGGCTTATTCTCGTCGTCAGTTCCTCGGCCTCGCTGGTGGTCTTGCCAGCTTCGTGGGCCTCGGCCTCGTTGGTTGCGGCGGCGCAGGCGCTTCCAACGCCGCCGACAAGGGCAGCGCCGCTGCCGAGTCCGTCTCCGGCGAGGTGACCTACGACGGCGCCTCCTCGTTCCAGGCTCTCGTCGAGGCCGCTGCCGAGAAGTTCATGGACGCCAACCCGGACGTCTCCGTCTCTGGCTCGGGCAACGGTTCGGGCAAGGGCCTGACCGCCGTTGCCGCCGGTACCGTCACCATCGGTAACTCCGACGTCTTCGCCGAGACCAAGCTCGAGGCCGACCAGGTCAAGAACCTCGTCGACCACGAGGTCGCCGTCGTGGGCATGGGTCCCGTCGTCTCCAAGAACGTGAAGGTCGACGACTTGTCCCTCGAGCAGCTCAAGGGCATCTTCTCCGGCCAGATCACCAACTGGAAGGAGGTCGGCGGCGACGACGCCACCATCGTCGTCCTCAACCGAAAGGCCGGCTCCGGCACCCGCGCCACCTTCGAGGCCGCCGTCTTTGGTGACGAGGCCGTCGACTTTAAGGGCGACGCCGAGCTCGACAAGTCCGGCGACGTCCAGACTCAGATGGCCAGCACCGACAACGCCATCTCCTACCTCGACTTCTCGCACTTCGACGACTCCAAGTTCAACGCCATCAAGGTCGAGGGCGTGGAGCCCAAGAGCGCAAACGTCACCGACGACTCCTTTAAGATCTGGGCGACCGAGCACATGTACTGCGCAAAGGACGCCGACGATGCCACCAAGGCCTTCCTGGAGTTCATGCTTTCCGACGACGTCCAGGGCAAACTCGTCGAGGAACAGGGCTTTATCCCTGTCTCTGCCATGAAGGTCGTCAAGGACGCCAGCGGCAAGGTCTCCGCTAAATAAGTAATCGCCCCGGAAAGGTTTGCAATGGCAAAACAGCTGCCAAAGCGCGACCTTGAGAACGTGGGCCTGGGCGTCACGGGCGCGTGCGTAGCGCTCGTGACGCTTGTCGTTGCCGCGCTCATCTTTATGGTCGCCCAAAAGGGCCTCTCGGCTTTTCTCAAGGACGGCGTTTCGGTCGTCGAGTTCTTTACCGGCACCAAGTGGGACCTGGCCAACACGGCCGAAAACGGCCTGCCCTATACCGGCGCCCTGCCCCTGATCGTCACCTCGTTTGCGGTCATGGTGCTCTCCACGCTTATCGCGCTGCCCATCGCCATCGGCTCTGCCATCTTTGCGGTCGAGATTAGCCCTAAGTTTGGCTCCAAGGTGTTTCAGCCGCTTATTGAGCTTTTGACCGGCATTCCCTCGGTCGTCTTTGGTCTGGTCGGCTTTCACGTGGTCGTCGGTCTTATGAAGAGCGTTTTCCACGTGAGCACGGGCCTGGGCATCTTGCCCGGCGCCATTGTGCTGGCCGTCATGATCTTGCCGACGATGACCACCCTTTCGGTCGATGGCCTGCGTGCCGTGCCCGATAGCTACCGTCAGGGTTCGCTCGCGCTGGGCTACACCCGCTGGCAGACCATCTGGCACGTGGTACTCAAATCCGCCATGCCGTCGCTCATGACCGCGGTCATCCTTGGCATGACCCGCGCCTTTGGCGAGACGCTCGCCGTGCGCATGGTTATCGGCGGCATCGAGGCCATGCCGACGTCGCTGCTGTCGCCGGCGTCCACCATCACCACCACGCTCACCACGTCCATGGCGGTCTATGCCGAGGGCTCGGCCCAAGACGATGTCCTGTGGGCGCTCGGTCTGCTGCTGATGGGCATGAGCCTCATCTTTATCCTGATCATCCACCTTATCGGCCGCAAGGGGGCGAAGGCTCGTGGCTAGCACGCGCATTCATATCGACGAGGCGAGACTCAGGCGCGTCCAAAAGCAGGACCGCATCGCCACGGGCGTGCTGACGGCAATCGTCGCCTTCGTCATGCTCATCGTCGTCTCCATGGTGGCCTATATTCTGTTCGAGGGCATCTCGACGCTGTTCCAGCCGGGATTTCTCACGCAGCCCGCGCGCGCCAACGGAACCGAGGGCGGCGTGCTCTACCAGCTGTTCGACTCGTTCTATCTGCTGCTGATCACCTTAAGTATCTCGGTGCCCATCAGCTTGGGCGGCGCGGTCTTCCTGGTTGAGTACGCGCCGGACGGCCCCATCCGCGACATCGCCTCCACCGCCATCGAGACGCTGTCCTCGCTGCCTTCCATCGTCGTCGGCATGTTCGGCTTTCTGGTCTTCTCGGTGCAGCTGGGCTGGAAGTACTCCATCATCTCCGGCGCCGTCGCGCTCACCATGTTCAACATCCCCATCCTGGTGCGCGTGATCCAGCAGGCGCTCGAGGACGTGCCGCAGGCCCAGCGCGATGCGTGCCTGGCCATGGGCCTCACCCGCTGGGAGGCCACGCTGCACATCCTGATCCCCGAGGCCATGCCCGCCATCGTGACCGGTATCGTGCTTTCGGCCGGCCGCGTGTTTGGCGAGGCCGCGGCGCTGCTCTTTACCTCGGGCATGAGCTCGCCGGTTCGCCTGAACTTCTTGAGCTTTAACCTGTCGAGTCCCACTTGCGCCTGGAACGTGTTCCGCCCCGGTGAGTCGCTCGCCGTGCACATCTATAAGATTTACGGCGAGGGCAGCCCCGAGGCCCAGCAGATTGTTTGGGGCACCGCGGCACTGCTGATGATCTGCGTGCTGCTGTTTAACGTAGTCGCCCGTATCGTGGGCAAGCAACTGGCAAGGAGGATGACGGCCGAATGAGCGAGATAAATGAAACGCCCGCAACCGAGGTGGCCGCGTCCGAGACCCAGGACTTTTTGTCGAGCGTGGGGGAGAGCGAGAAGCGCGTGCGCGTAAGCGGCAAAGCCGTGAGCGATGAGGTCGTGCTTTCCACCAAGGACGTCAACGTGTACTATGGCGACCACCATGCGCTGCACGATACGTCGCTCGACTTTCACAAGGGCGAGATCACGGCGCTCATCGGGCCTTCGGGCTGCGGTAAGTCGACCTTTTTGCGCAGCCTCAACCTTATGAATCGCGAGATTCGCGGCTGCCGCGTGGAGGGCGAGATCAACTACCGCGGGCGCAACGTGAACACCAAGACCGAGAACACCTACGAGCTGCGTCGCTCCATTGGCATGGTGTTCCAGCAGCCCAACCCCTTTCGCAAGTCCATTCGCGACAACATCACGTTTGCGCCCAAACGCCACGGCATTACTGACCGCGACGAGCTCGATCGCATGGTCGAGGAAAGCCTGCGCGGCGCGGCGCTGTGGGACGAGGTCAAGGACAAGCTCGACAAGAGCGCCTTCGCGCTTTCGGGCGGCCAGCAGCAACGCCTGTGCATTGCGCGCACGCTGGCGCTCAATCCCTATGTGATTCTGTTTGACGAGCCCTGCTCGGCGCTCGACCCCATCTCGACGCTGGCAATCGAGGACCTGATGTCATCGATTGTTGCCGATCGCGCCATCGTCATCGTGACGCACAACATGGAGCAGGCGTCGCGCGTGTCCAACCGCACGGCGTTTTTCTACATGGGCGATATGGTCGAGTACGACGAGACCGACGAGATTTTCCAACGGCCCAAGGATAAGCGGCTGAATGATTACCTCACCGGCATGTTCTCCTAGTCCGGGACATGCTTGAGGCCCGCGGCGGCCATGGTTGCCGCGGGACTGATTGGAGAGGCGGGTCATCTCTTGCGGGAGATGGCCCGCCTTTTTGCTCTGCGACCGAAACGACCACCACAAAGGGGACAGGCACCTTCGTGGTGGTTTGGGGTGGGGCTCGCTGCTATCATGGACAACGTTAAATTTCTACGAAGGAGCAGGGCATATGGCGATTCTTTTGGGATGCGATTCCATCAGCCTAGAGTTTCCCACCAAGCATATTTTCGATAGCGTGACGCTCGGCGTGGACGAGGGCGACCGCATTGGCATCGTCGGTAAAAACGGCGACGGCAAGTCGACGCTGCTGAGTGTGCTCGCTGGCGTGCTGGAGCCCGACGACGGCCGCGTGACGCATCGACGCGACACGACGATTGGTTTGCTCGGCCAAAAGGACAACCTGGTCGATACCGACACCGTGCATCATGCCGTCGTCGGCGACACGCCCGAGTACGAATGGGCGTCGAGCCCGCGTACGCGCCAGATCCTGGCCGGCCTTATTAGCGATGTGCCCTGGGAGGGCACGGTGGGCGAGCTTTCGGGCGGTCAGCGCCGCCGCGTGGACCTCGCGCGCCTGCTGATCGGCGACTACGATGTGCTCATGCTCGACGAGCCCACCAACCACCTGGACATGCGCACCATCAACTGGCTCGCGCGCCACTTAAAGGCCCGCTGGCAGCGCGGCCAGGGCGCCATGCTCGTGGTCACGCACGACCGTTGGTTCTTGGACGAGGTCTGCACCAGCATGTGGGAGGTCCACGACGGCCAGGTCGATCCCTTCGAGGGCGGCTACTCCGCATATATCCTTCAGCGCGTAGAGCGCGACCGCTTGGCCGCCGTTACCGAGGAGCGCCGTCGCAACATGGCGCGCAAGGAGCTCGCGTGGCTGAGCCGCGGCGCACAGGCGCGCTCCACCAAGCCCAAGTTTCGTGTGGAGGCCGCTCGCGAGCTCATCGCCGACGTGCCGCCCGTGCGCGACGAGCTGGAGCTCAAGCGCCTGGCGGTGAGTCGCCTGGGCAAGCAGGTTATCGACGTGGTCGACGTGGACGCTGGCTATGCCGATACCGACGGCGCGCCCAAGCAGGTGCTCTCCGACGTGACCTGGCTCATTGGTGCGGGCGACCGCTATGGTCTTTTGGGCGAGAACGGCGTCGGCAAGTCCACACTGCTCGATGTGATTCAGGGCAAGATCGCGCCCCTGCGCGGCCGCGTGAAGATTGGCCAGACGGTGCGCTTTGGCGTGCTGTCGCAGCAGCTCGAGGAGCTCGAGCCCTACATGGGCGACACGATCCGCGAGGTGCTCAGCAACTACAAGAAGTACTACGTTATCGATGGCAAGGAGACCTCGCCCGAGAAGCTCTGCGAGCGTCTGGGCTTTACGACCCAGCAGCTCTGGAGCCGTATCGGCGATCTTTCGGGCGGACAGCGCCGTCGCCTGTCGCTGCTGCTGACGATTCTGGACGAGCCCAATGTGCTCATCCTGGACGAGCCCGGCAACGACCTGGATACCGACATGCTGGCGATTGTCGAGGACCTGCTCGATGGTTGGCCCGGCACGTTGATTCTGGTAACGCATGACCGCTTTTTGATGGAGCGCGTGACCGACCAGCAGTGGGCGCTGCTCGACGGCCACCTGACGCATATGCCCGGCGGTGTCGACCAGTACCTGCGCCTGTGCAATGCCACCGCCGAGGGCGAGCCCGTGGGTGCGCCGAGCGCCAAGACCGGCACGTTTGACACCGGTGCCGCGGCAGCTGCGGCCGAAAAGCCCAAGGCGAGCGGTCAGCCCAATGGCCTTTCCAATGCCGAGCGCCAGAAGCTCCGCCGCGAGGTGAGCTCGCTCGAGCGCAAGATGGAGACGCAGCGCGCTCGCGTGGAGGAGGCCGAGGCCGCGATGGCTCAGGTCGACCCCACCAACTACACGGCGCTGGGCGAGCAGCAGGCAAAGATCGACGAGGCTCACGCCGCTATGGACGAGCTGGAGATGGCGTGGCTCGAGGCGAGCGAGAAGCTCGAGGGCGAGGAGTAGACGAGGATGATCAAAGCCGCGTTTTTCGATATCGACGGCACGCTGCTGAGCTTTAAGACGCACCGGATTCCGGCGTCGGCACAGCAAGTGCTCGACAGCTTTCACGAGCAGGGGATTGCGTGCGTGATCGCCACGGGCCGTCCGACCTACCAGATGCCCGATTGGCTGTTCGATCTTGGTTGGGATGCGTACATTACGCTTTCGGGCCAGCACTGCTTTGATGCCGAGGGCGTCTACCGCAGCTGTCCGATTGATCCGGACGACGTTGCGGTGATTGTGGACCAGGTGGCCGAGGGGCGCTATGACTCACTGTGCATGCAGGGCGAGAACTCGTTTGTGAACCGCCTGTCCGAGCGCGTGGCGACGGCCGGCAACAACGCGGGAATCGTCTACCACGAGGAGCCGTTTGAGCACGCCTTCGATGCGCCGGTTTACCAGTTTTGCGCCTTTGTGGATCCTGCCGACGAGCATATCGTGACCGATGCCGTGTCGCATTCGCTCACCACGCGCTGGTGCGACCTGTTCTGCGACATTATTCCGGCCAACGGCGGCAAGGACCTGGGTGTGGCGGCGACGCTGGAGCGCCTGGGCATCGACGCGAGCGAGGCGATCGCCTTTGGCGATGGCGAGAACGACCTGTCGATGTTTGCCGCCGTGGGCACGAGCGTGGCCATGGGCAACGCGCAAGACACGGTAAAGGCTGCGGCGAGCTACGTGACGACCGCCGTGGACGACGACGGAATTTACAACGCCGCAAAGCACTTTGGGCTGCTATAGCTGCGGCTCGGCACTTGGGGACGTTCCTTTTCTGCCGGCAGTTGGGGACGCCCCTTGCGCGTGGTGTGCCGCGTCGCCCGGCCGGACAGCCACGCATGCTACAGGTTCTTGACACCCATCGCGCGCATGGCGTTCAGGATGGCGATGATCGCCACGCCCACGTCGCCAAAGACGGCGAGCCACATGTTGGCAATGCCCAGTGCCGCAAGTACCAGAATCAGCATCTTAATACCCAGTGCAAAGATGATGTTCTGCCAAACAATCGTCATGGTCTTGCGAGCCACGCGGATCGCGCGGGAAATGTTGGACGGCTTGTCGTCCATCAGTACAACGTCCGCTGCCTCGATTGCGGCGTCGGAGCCCATGGCGCCCATGGCAATGCCCACATCGGCACGGGTGAGCACGGGCGCATCGTTGATACCGTCGCCCACAAAGGCGAGCTTGCCCTTGCCCGATTCGGTCGCCAGCAATGCCTCGACGCGCTCGACCTTGTCACCTGGCAGAAGCTGCGCGTGAAACTCATCGACTCCCAGCTGATTGGCCACGGCGGCGGCCACTTCCTCGCGGTCTCCCGTGAGCATGACGGTGCGCTTGACGCCGGCGGCGTGCAGCTCGCGAATCGTTTGCTCGGCATCGGCTTTGACGGTGTCGGCAATTACGATGTGACCGGCATAGACGTCATCGACCAGCACATGGAGGATAGTGCCGACGACCTCACAGTCCGGTGTTTCAACACCGGACGCGGCGAGCATCTTGGCGTTGCCGACGACGACGTGCTTGCCGTCAATGTTCGCCGTCACGCCATGGCCCGCGTCGTTGGTGGAGTCGCATACACGCTTGGGGTCGAGTTGGCCCTGGAAGGCGGCGCGCACCGACTGCGCGATGGGGTGGTCGGAGAACGACTCGGCGAGGGCTGCGACTTCAAGCAGCGATTGCTCGGTATAGCTGCCCTCGGGGTGCACCGCGACGACCGAGAACGTGCCGTTGGTGAGCGTGCCGGTTTTGTCGAAGACGACGGTATCCACATCGGCGAGCGCCTCGAGGTAGTTGGAGCCTTTGATGAGAACTCCCAGCTTGGACGCGCCGCCGATGCCGCCAAAGAAGCTCAACGGCACGCTAATTACGAGTGCGCACGGGCAGCTGACGACGAGGAAGGTCAGGCCGCGCAGGATCCAATCGGACCAGGCACCGGTCACCAGGCCGCCGCCGAGCGCGAGCACCGCTGCCGCGCCGGTGACGGCGGGCGTGTAGACGCGGGCGAACCGTGTGATGAAGTTTTCGGTGCGTGCTTTCTTCTCGCTGGCGTTTTCCACGAGCTCCAGGACGCGCGCGACGGTGGACTCGCCAAAGGGTTTGGTGGTGCGCACGCGGATAAGACCCGTCATGTTGATGCAGCCGCTGATGATATCGTCGCCGGTCTTGGCGGTACGGGGGACCGACTCGCCGGTGAGGGCGGCGGTGTCGAGCTGGGTCTCGCCATCGACGATAACGCCGTCGATGGGCACGCGCTCGCCGGGCTTGATGACAATGACGGTGCCGACGGCGATGTCATCGGGAAAGACCTGCTCGAGCGTGCCGTCAGCCTGCTCAACGTTGGCGTAATCGGGCGCGATGTCCATCATGGCGCTGATCGATTTGCGGCTCTTGCCCACGGCGTAGGCCTGGAACAGCTCGCCGACCTGGTAGAACAGCATAACGGCGGCGCCTTCGGCCATGTGCGGGTCGGTATCGGGGAAGAGCACCGTCGCAAACGCGCCGATGGTCGCGACGGCCATGAGAAAGCTCTCGTCGAACGCCTTGCCGCGGCGGATGTTATTGAATGCCTTTTGCAGTACGTCGTGGCCGGCAATCAAAAACGGCACGAGGAACAGCACAAAGCTGGCGTAGATGTTGCCTGGGGTGCCGAATGCGGCGGTGAGGGCGCCGAGCTCATCGAGGGCGTACACCACGACAAAAATACCCAGTGCTACCAGGATGCGGTTGCGTTTATGCTCGAGTGACTCTTTTTTCTTGCGCTTCTTCTTTTTCTTCTTGGGGTCGGCGGTGGCCATGACTCAATCCTCCCATTTGAATGTATGAACATCCACTCATATAACATCGAGACAAAGGCCGCGACAAGCGCGGCCTTGCGTATCAGCGTATGCGCAGGCTAGAGAATGATCTCGCAGTCCGGCTCAGCGTCGGCGGTGAACTCCACGACGCGATCAAGGACCTCGTCGAACTCAGCGTCGTCGGCTTCGAGCGTCAGCTTCTGAGTCATAAAGTTGACCGAAACGGATTTGACGCCCTCGAGCTTGGCGAGTTCGTCCTGAAGCTCACGCGCGCAGTTGGCGCAGTCGATCTCGTCGAGCTTGAACTGCTTTTTCATGATGGGTTCCTTTCCCTGTATTTGCGGCTTGGGTGCAGACCGCGCTGGTACCGTGGTTGGTCGCTATTCGCAGATGTGGCTCATGCCTTGGTTGAGCATGGTGTAGACATGATCGTCGGCGAGCGAGTAGAGGATGTTGCGCCCGTCGCGCCGGAATTTAACCAGGTGCGACTGTTTGAGCGTGCGCAGCTGGTGCGACACCGCGGACTGCGAGGTCGCAGTCGCCTCGGCGATGTCGGCCACGCAGAGTTCGCGGCCCATGAGAGCGTAGAGGATCTTGATACGCGTGGTGTCGCTGAAAACCTTGAACAAGTCGGCAAGGTCGTACAGCAGCTCCTCGTCGGGAAGGTCCTCGGGCGAGCAAGTGGTGGGGATGTCGGGCACGATGGCGGTGTCGATGTCGGTCCTTATTTCATCGGCGTGTTCGCTCATTGCAATATCCTTTCATATGAACATGTGCTCATATAACTTACTTCCGAGTATATGAGCGCATGTTCATATGTCAATATAATTTGCGAAATTTTTTGCTGTCGATTGGCCCCAGAGGCGGCTAAGGGCATTGTGGACGCGGTTAAGGCCGCCGATGCCAACGTGGGTATCCCGGCGACGTGCAAAAACGGGAGTTTTCAGCATCGACGAGGGGTTATTTATTGCATGATACGGCGTCGTTTGCCGCCACAAGGCTTTACTGGAGTGAAAATGGCAATAGATATTCCCCAGCTGTTGCCTAACTTACATCGAAAACAGCGGCTTCGGTGCAAAATGGGGCAATTCGGCCGCCCTCGGATACTCGGCTCTGCTGAAAACTCCCGTTTTTGCACGTCGCCGGGGTACCCACCCTGTCAGTCCGCCTCTGTTCTGGCCCCGTACACCCTGCCTTCGGGTGTGGAGGTGCTTGTTTGGGCGAACTCCGGGCAATCCAGCTCGATGACTTGCATGTCGTCGATGGCCGGGACATTATTGATCGTCGGGTCGTCCAGCGAGATGCCCTCGAGCACTGCGCGCTCGAGCTCAAGTGCATTACCCTGCGCTGCGTCTTGACGGAGGAGCTCCTCAATATGCTTCTTTTCCTCGATAAATCTCCTGAGCACAAACCGTCGCAGCTCTTCTTGCTTGATTGCGAAATCTTTGGGCAGGCGCGATGGGCGAATGCCCTCCTTTCGCTGGATTGCCTCCATAACCCTGGCGAAGGCGCTGGCGTGCATAAAGGAATAGCGACTGACGGTAATGATTCCGTAGCCCATGGACGCCAGCGCGTTCTTGCGCTCTTCGTCAATGGCGCGGTCTTCTTCGGCATCGTGCTGAAATCCGTTGTATTCGATGTCGGTTCGGGACCGCTTGAGATATGCATCCATATAGAACTTTTCGCGCCGCGTGAGATTCTTTGCGGCAGCTGTGACCTTTACTTCGTAGTCGGTCTCGATCTCGCTAATGCCAAGACCGCCCTCGCGCCTGGGTAGCGTGAGCATCATGACAAACGCCGTTTCCATCGGCGATCGGCATCCGTCCCGCACGCATTGGATGGCTTTTCGGGCAAGTTCGAGGCCCTTGCAGTCGATGAGGGAGTTAAAGAAATGTTTAAGGCTCGAAGTCGAGGTGAGCGCGAAGCGCTCGGTATAGGATGTTGAGGCATCGTGCCCAAGGGAATAGGCTCCACACAGTTCGAAGTAGTACTCCACAAGTTCTCGAAAGGGAAGATAGGTTGCGGCCTGAAGCGCACAGAGTTCGACGCCGACAATATAGATGTCGTCGGCAAGCTTGATAAAGCGCGAGCCCGCGAATCGCTTGGATGATACGTGGCACTTGCAGCCCGTCATGCTGCGCACGTTTGCGCGCTCGAACACCGTTGTATCGAGCGGGGCATCGTTATCCAGAGCGACGTTGTGCCTGGCGAGCCAGTCGGCGGCAGAGTCGAGCAGCTCCTTGCTGGGGCGCGCCCCGTAAATCTTGGCAGGGCTGCATGGCTCGGTGCCAATTGCGGATACCGAGTATGCGGCTTGGTAGACCGCTTTTGCCGTGTTATGTGAAAGCACGATACTCATACAGATAGCATGGCAGACCAGGCGGCGGGGTTCGCAATGAACGCCAAGGTAAAATGTCGCGGCATAACAAAAGCTGTCCAAGCGCTTGACGTCAATGATGGAGAAAGATGCTATTTGGAGCATTGTCGCAGCTCGCTGGCTACGCAGACCTCCACAACTGATGCTGATCAGCATCGTTTTGATGCAAAGGCGGCGTCAACATAAATGTGCAATTTGGCTTGAACATGCGCAGATGAAGTTCTTGGTTATGCGGCGGCTAGACATCGGGGGCTGGAGGGCCGCGTTGTACGGCGCGAAAAACGGGCCGATATCCGCTTGGACATCGGCCCGTATTGCGTCGCTTGAGAGGGGCGCCTCGGCGTGTCGCTTTTGCGCGGGGCGCTATGGTCCGGCAAGTATTGCTCGCGAATGGCGCCTCTGCTTGGCAATCTACTTGGCAAACAGGTTCTTGAGGTTGAACTCGGCCTGCACCGTGCGGAGCATGAGGTCGGTGTCGTCGAGGCCCAGGTGCTGCTCGTTGGCGTCGGGCGCGAGGGTGCCGCGACGGCGGGCCCAGTTCTCGAGTGCGGCGGGTGCGGACTCGCGGGGGAGCGAGCGCACGTCGGCGTCCAGGCTGCGGCAGATCTGGCGCGAGTCGATGACGATAATCTTGCCAGCTCGGCGCGCCTCGGCATAGCCGTCCAGATGGATCTTGAACCAGCTGTCCTCAAAGGCGGCGTTGTGCGCCATGTACGGGTATTTCTTCATGAGCTTGAGCAGCTGCTTTTGCAGCTCCTTGTTCTCGCGGAAGGGCGTTTTGCCGTCGATGTCGTCCCAGGTGATGTGATGGATATTCGACAGCGGCACATCTTCGCCGCGGTAGATATCGGGCAGGCCGCAGTAGTGTGCCTCGGCGTCGTGCGGGACGGCGTCGCTGGTGAGCTCCATGATCTCCCAGCCCACGTTGATGATGTAGCCGCGCTCGGGTGCACGGCCGGTGGTCTCGATGTCGATGCCGAGCACCGTGCCCTGGATGGGCTTGCGGGCGTACGCCACGCCGAGCGCATCGCGGTCGCCGCGGATCTCGCGCATGACGGACGCGGCGGTGCGCTTTTGCATCTTGCCGATGGCGGCGCAGGTATCGGCGTCGGACAGGCCGCGCGAAAGCGTCGCGGGCGTCACGTTGCGCAGGCGCGCCTCGCCAATCTGGTCGCATAGGTCGCGGTTGCGGTCGGCCAGGTCGCGCACGGTGGCAAAGTCGAAGCCAGGGTCGCCCTCGGCGGTAAAGTACTCGGTCTCGAGCACCTTGAGGGCCTCTTCGCCTTTTTGACGCTCGGATTCCATGGCGGCGTGATCGCCATAGATGAACATGGGAATAAACGGCTGGCGCTCGTATTCGAGTGCTTGCGAAACGTTCATATACTGCTCCTTGGACGGGCCGCGTCGTGCGGCTCGGGGTCATTGAGATGTGGCGAGATGATAGTTTACCACAGGCAACTATTGGCATCACGCCTAGGACAACTACAATACCCTAGTTGACCGCTAGGACTTTTACAATGCTGCCGAAAGACACGAAAGGTTCCATCCGTCATGGATTTGCTGATTGATATTTTGCTCGACGCCGGCAAGGACACGCTCTCGCTGGTGCCGTTCTTGTTGGTGACATATCTGGCCCTCGAGACGCTGGAGCATGTGGCGGGCGATCGCGTCAACGGCGCCATCAAGCGTGCCGGCGCCGCTGGCCCCGTGGTTGGCTCGTTGCTGGGCATGGTGCCGCAGTGTGGCTTTTCGGCGATGGCGGCAACGCTGTACGCCGGTCGCGTCGTGACGTTGGGCACCCTGGTGGCGGTGTTTCTCTCGACCTCCGACGAGATGCTGCCACTGCTACTTGCCGAGCAGGTTCCCGTGCAGACTATGGCGATGCTTTTGGCTTCGAAGGCGCTGATCGCGCTGGTCACGGGCTTTATCGTGGATGCCGCCATTCGCGGCCTGCGTCGCAACGCCCGTGCTCATGCGGCGATCCGCCGTACCGTGTTGGGAACCGCTGCCAATCCGGCGCACGTTAACTGCGCGCATGACGATCACAGCGGCGGTGACATCATCGACGAGGTGGCCGAGGCGGGCGTGAGCGCCGACCACATCCATGAGCTGTGCGAGCGCGATCATTGCGGTTGTGATGAAGACGAGGCCGACCGCGACCACGGACATGGCCACGACCACGGACACGAGAGCGAGCACGAACACCACCACGGTCACTCCCACTCACACAAAGGCGCGCCTGTCCTGTCGATTATCCGCAGCGCGATTTCGCACACCGTGCAGGTTTCGGTATTCATTTTCCTGGTGACGCTGATTCTGGTCGCCGTGCTCGAGACCTTCGGCGAGTCCGCGATCGAGCAGTTCCTGCGCGGCAACGAGACGCTCGCTGTCCTGGGTTCGGCGCTTGTCGGCCTCATTCCCAACTGCTCGGCGAGCGTGGTCATTACGCAGCTGTATCTGGAAGGCGCGCTGCAGCTGGCACCGATGCTCGCCGGCACGCTCATTTCTGCCGGCGTGGGTTACCTGGTGCTGTTCCGCACCAACCGCAGCGCCCGCGAAAACGCCGTGTTCCTGGTCATGATGTACGTCATCGGCGCCGGCTGGGGCCTTATCCTTTCCGCCTTTGGCCTCTAAGTAGATGTTTGAGGTATCCCGTAAAAACTGGGGCATGCCTCAAACATCTACCGCCATGACCGGCGTTGGATGCGCGCCAATCGCCAAAACAAAAAGGTAGATTTTTAGGCATGTCCCAAAAATCTACCTTGGTTGGCGCAGCAGGTCGGTGAGGTTGCGCTTAAAGCGGGCGCGGTCCTCGCTGGTGAAGGCTGCCGGTCCACGGGTGCGACCGCCGGCGCGGCGCACTTTCTTTTCTTCGTGACGAATAAACAGCTGCATATCGATGGTGGCTTTGTCGTACACGCGCCCGCGCACGCCGATGGCGGCGGCATCGCGACCGAGCACCATGCTCGCCAGGCCAATGTCCTGCGTCACGACCACGTCGCCCGCCTGCAGACGCTCGATAATGGCAAAGTCGGCGCTATCGGCGCCTACGCTCACGTCGAGCGTTGTGACCCAAAAGCCACGTCGCGCGTGCTCGGCATCGCGCGGGTCGTCACGGCGAATGTGCCGCTCCAGGTTTTGCGTGCTGTTGCCGGCGACCACCACGGCAACACCCGCCCGTCGCGCGCAGTCGATCGACTCACGCGTGACCGGGCAGGCGTCGGCATCAATAAACAGCGTTCGCGGCATCTAGTGCACCAGCTTGCCAAAGCGGATAGCGCGAATAACCAGCGTCACGCCAAACACCAGGAGTGCAGCGCCGGTAAAGATCACGAGCATCTTTGCCGACCACAGCGGATAGATGAACACGAACACGCCGGCGATGATGGAGAGCGCGCCGCTCAGGATGGCGAGGGCGCGGTTGGAAGAAAGCTCGGACTCCAGAATCGACATGATGCCCTCGACAATCCAGCCAAAGCCGGCCACGACCACCACAAGCGTGCTGAGCGTCGCGGTCGAAAGCGCCTGGTTGCGCAGGATCACCACGCCGCCCAAGATGATGAGCAGGTTGGCGAGGATGCTCGTGACGCGCCAGCCGGCGGGCAGCAGCGGCTCAAAAATGGCGGTGAACAGCCTGACGCCAGCCGTAATCACAAAGTAGAAGCCCAGTACGGTCGTCAAAAAGACGAGGGTCTTAGCGGGTGCAAACAGCAGCGCGATGCCGGCGATGAGCGCGATGACACCCGTGGCGGCGTAGATCCAGCGCACGGCTTTAATCGCCTTGCCTGCCATGCTTTTCTCGTCAAATCCAAACAGACTCGATTGTTGGTCGTCATTCTTAAAGATGCCCATGAGGCCTCCTTTCCGTGCGGCGTAAGCCGCGATCGTTACAACCAGTATCGCCTAAAGGAGCTGGCGTATGGGTCGGGGAGGGCGAAACGTAACCCAAAGGCCCCGATTTGTTTCCGTTGTTCCCCACGTCGCGATTTTCTATTCAACAGGTGTAGAACATTGCAGCTCTGTTCGTTATTGCCTGCGTTTTAGGTTAGATTTTCCTAAGAACAATTGGCTTTTTGGGGGGTCCCTATGAACGAAGCAGTTCCCGCGGCGCCTTCGAGCGCCGAGTCGATGGCAAAGCAGGGTTGCGAAAAGCTTGGCCTGGATGTGTTTGATGCGCTGGTCCGCCGCGCCCGCACATGCCGCCGTTTTGACGAGTCCATGCGCGTGCCGCGCGAGTTTTTGCTCGAGCTGGCAGAGCTGGCGCACCTGGTCCCCTGTGGCGCCAATGCTCAGCGCTTGCGTTTTCATGTGGTGAGCGGTGCCGAGGACTGCGCTCGCGTGTTTGACGAGCTTGCATGGGCCGGGGCGCTCAAGGACTGGCCGGGTCCTGTCGAGGGCGAGCGTCCGACCGGCTACATTGCAATTCTTGCCGAGCGCACCGTTCCCGGCAAGCCCGCCGCGCCTATCACCGAGGTCGACACGGGCATCGCGGCTCAGACGATGATGCTCGCCGCGCGCAGCGCAACGCCCGAGGTGGCGGCTTGCATGTTCAAGGCCTTTACGCCCCGCGCGATCGATGCGATGGGGCTCGACGGTGACAAGTACGAGCTCAAGCTGATCATGGCCTTTGGCGTGCCGGCCGAGACCCAGGTTATCGACGCGATCGATTCCAACCCCGACGGTTCTATTAATTACTGGCGCGACGAGGCGCAGGTGCATCACGTGCCCAAGCGTCCGCTTGCCGACGTGCTGGTGTAGTTGCGTCGTTGCGGCGCGATCCGGCGGCAAACCACCACAAAGGTGCCTGTCCCCTTTGTGGTGGTGCGAGGGGAGGGCGTGTGTCCGATCTGTATTTGGTTCGGCATGGGCAGACCGAGCTTAACGTGCAGAACATTTTGCAGGGCTGGCAAGACTCGCCGCTCACGGAGCGCGGGCGCGAGCAGGCACTGGCGACGCGCGCGGCGTTTGAGGCGCGCGGCATCTCCTTTGACCACGCGTATTCGTCTCCGTTGGGTCGGGCGCGCCACACGGCCGAGCTGATCGTTGGCGAGGATCTTCCCATAGAGCCGGTCGATGATTTGCGCGAGTGGCGCCTGGGCACGCTGGAGGGCACATCAAATCGCGATATGCCGCCGCAGCCCTGGGGCGATTATCCGGTGGCCTTTGGTGGCGAGTCGGAAGGCGAGCTTCGGGCGCGCATGGTCGCGGCGCTGTCCCGTATTATGGCCCGACCGCAGCACGATCGTGTGCTTGCGGTCTCTCATGGCTCTGCCTGCCAGGAGTTTCTTAGATGCGTGACCGGCGGGGGAGAGCAGCCCGACAACGGTGCCGTGCTTCATTTTGGCTATTGCGACGGGGCGTTTTCGCTCCTTGATTGGTAACGAACGAAAGGACCCCTATGAACAAAGATCTGTATCTGGTCCGTCATGGACAGACAATATTCAACCTTAAACGCATTATTCAGGGATGGAGCGATTCGCCGCTCACGCAGTTGGGCTGCGAGCAGGCGGCGCGTGCCGGTATGTTCTTGCGTGCGCGTGGCGTTGAGCCCGATCACGCCTACACCTCGACGCTGCACCGCACCGAGCAGACTATCGCCAGCCTGTGGCCGGGCCTTGCCTACGAGCGTCTGGATGGCCTGCGCGAGTGGTTCTTTGGCGACTTTGAGGCCGAGCGCGTGATGCTGATGCCCGAGCGTCCGTGGCGTGACTTTTATCGTCAGTTTGGCGGTGAGGGCCAGATGCAGGTACGTGAGCGCATGGTGACGACGTTGACCGATCTTATGCGACGCCCGGACCATTCGTGCGTGCTCGCGGTGAGCCATGCCTCGGCCATCAAGGAGTTTTTGGACCACTCTAGGGGGGCGGCGGCCGACGAGCGCGAGCGCGTGCCGGGCAACTGTTCGGTACTGCACTTTGCGTTTGACGATGCAACCGATACGTTTGAACTGGTCGAAGTCTTTACGCAGGAAGATTATGCGCGTGAGCTGGGGCTAGAGCCACTCGTGGCGGCAGCGGGCCCGCGGCGCGGGTAGCGCGGGCGCGGCGATGCGGGTCGCCGGCGTAATTGCTCGATGCGAAAGGGGCGGGGATGCATGCGCATGTATCCCCGCCCCTTGCTTGTTGAGCTGCCGAGTCTTTGTGCTGGGCGTTTAGGCCCCGTTAGAACCGTGAGATCTGGTGAGTGAGCAGACCCGTCGGAACCTGCGGCGCGCCGCCGCTGACCTGCGCGGCGGGGAACAGCACGGCCACGGAAAAGTTGAACGGCTCTTTGCCCGTGTAGGTGCCGGCTGCGCGGGCCTCATCGGCCAGCAACTGCGACGCCCCGGTCAGAGCGGCGGCGTAGGCGGGGTCATCGGCCAGCGCCGGCTCCGGTGCCTGATCGAGCATGGCTCGGATGGCGGCAACGGCGTCCTCGCGCTTGACTTCCCATACGCGATGCGTAATGCCGGTGGGGTCGGTGACGGCATAGAGCGACGCGCCCTCTTTGGCGGCGCCCAGGATGATATCCATGACGGGCGAGGCTTCGTAGGCGAGCGACACGGGGCGCGGCTGCACCTTGAGCTCGGCGATTGTACGGGCGGCTGCGGCCGCATCTGCGGAAGCTGCGTCGTCGCCCGTCAGTACGCCGACCGGGCAAATTGCCACAACGCCCGTCACGCGCCCTGGCTCTCCGGAGCATTCGTACACGTAATACGCCGCGCCCGGATCCTTGAGCATGAGCCCATCGGCAATCGCACCGCGCAGGGCGTCGTTGTCACTCAGAATGCTGTCCATCGCAGGCAGCGCTTCGAGCACGCGATCCTGAGCTGGGCGGATGCAGGGAAACGGAAGAGCTTTCATGGACAGTCCTAACGCGCGAGTCGGTTTGTTCGCGGCTTATTATGCCCCAACTTGACTATTCGCGCCCCAGAGCGTGTTGTCGGCGAGCGCGATCAGCACCCGCTGGCAGCGAACGATATCGGCGTGGGGCACATATTCGTTTGGCTTATGCGCGAGCGCGAGCGAGCCTGGGCCATAGCTCATGCAGTTGCGGTTACCCGTCTTGCCGGCAATGACGGCAGTGTCGGTGTAGCCGGTAAAGAAGCCGACGGTCGTGTCCGCGCCTGTCACGTCATCGGCGGCACGCTCGAGCGCGGCTAGAAGGGGAGAGACCGGATCGCGCTCGATGGCGGGGCGGTCGCCTGTCACGGTATAGCTTCCATGGCAACCGGGGTCTGCGGCTTCGGCGTCGGCGATGGCCTGCTCTACCATGCGCGTCGCGGCGGCCGTATCGGTCGGCGGCGTCAGGCGCATATCGACCCAGACCTTGGCGCGGTCGGGCACGACATAGGGGCGATAGCCGCCCTCGATCTGTCCAAACGTGATGGTCGAAGCCCCCAGCTCATCATGCACGGGCAGCGCCGCGAACGCATGGCGCAGCGCACAGACGGCCTCGGCCATGGCGGCGACGGCATCCGCTCCCTTCCAGGGCTGGCTCGCATGCGCCGTGACGCCGGTCATCTCGATCTCGAACCACGTGCGACCCTTGTGCGCCACCTGAATCTGTCCGTCGGTGGGCTCGGTGTCCAGCACCCATTCGCGCGAGCCGACCCAGCCGGCATCGATGGCGGCCTCGGAGCCGCGCGTAAAGTCCTCTTCGTCGACCGAGCAAATAAGCGAGAAGCCACGGTGGGGCAGCTCACCATCCGCCGCCACGCGCTCGAGTGCGTGGACAAGCGCGGTAATGGCGCAAGCCAGACCGCCCTTCATGTCGCAGGCGCCCCGGCCAAAGAGTTTGTCGTTGCGCACGGTCGCCCCGAGTGGCGGTGTGTCCGCGTTCCAGCCATCTCCTAGGGTGACGGTATCCATATGGCAGATGTAGACGAGTCGCGCCTCGTCGCTCACACCCGGCACGGTGACCATAAGGTTGCGGCGCCCGGGGAGTACTTCGAGCTCTGCAATCTGCACGGCATCGAGCGCAGGACTATCAAGCTGCGCCAGCTGCTGTTCAATGAGCCTCTTAATGAAGTGTTCGATCTCGCCTTCGTAGGCGCCCGGGTCCGAGCTATCAATCTTCACGAGCTCCTGCGTAAGCCGCCAGGCGAAGTTCTCATCAACCATATGAAACCTCACAATCAGTTTGTTTCCAAAACCGATTGTAAGCCACCTGGAAGATTCGCGACGTGCGCGTAGCAGTATTAACCGTTCACAGGCCGAGCCATCGCGTTTGGCGTCCGGGCAGGCTCACAAACGACGCAATGGGTACGTATCCTTCATGGATGACATGCTGTGCGACATATCTGCCTTTCGGTATCACCGGATACCTCCGCAGGTCTTGGCAATAATGCCGGACCTGCCCGATTCTGCGGACGATCCGCGCAGGGAGCATCTTTGTGAGCATCCGCTTGTCAAGTATTTCCTGGGCACTCCGTTACACGTGTTGGCGCAGGGCCTCTGTGGGCGTAAGGGCGGCCGCATTGTCAGGCATGTTTGGAACGGGGAGAGGCCGTTTGGCTCCGTGCGGCAGACAGAGTTTGGCCTTGATGTTGCGTCCCCGCTCTTTACCCTGCTGACCCTGGCTTCCTCGGTCTCAAATGAGCGCCTGATCATGTGCATGTATGAGATGTGCGGCACCTTTGCCGTGTGCAAGATTGCGTCTCAGGTAAAGTCGGCGCTTGAGCAGGCATATGGAAGCCGGTGGGGTGACGCACGGTCGGGCTGGGAAAACGTAAAGGATACCTCGGGGAATCCAACGGATTTGTGGAAACGACCTCCCTTGATTGAGCTCTCTGAACTTACAGAATTCGCCAATAAGATCCAGGGGCTCCGCGGTGCTAAATCGTTCACGCGTGCCGCGAAATGCATTACGGGGGTTGTGGCATCGCCGCTCGAGGTCCAGGCTTCGATGCTGTTTGGCCTTACGAGGTTGCGCGGCGGCGAAGGGCTGCGCCTTTCCAATAACGTCGAGATTCGCATGACGCGCAGCGCCCGCCTGATTTCGGGGCTTGATAGGCGCTACGCCGATATCCTGCTGGCAAATAAGGACGGCAGCCGAGAGTGCCTGGTTGAATGTCAAGGTAAAGCCATTCACGGATCCATAGAATCCAAGATCTCGGACTCCGATCGAACGACGGCCCTTCAAGCGATGGGATATCCTGTCGTTCTGATGACCTATGGTCAGCTGGTCGACTCCGATGCCTTCCGCGTGGTGATGGAACTCATCATGTCCTATCTCGATGTGCCGTTGAAAGACAAGACGCCGCGGCAACAGGAGCTCGAACGGCGGCTACGTGAGGAGATTTTTATCGATTGGGCGGGAATGTAGCCGTGCGGGTGGAAAACGGTCGCGTGGGCTAGGGTTTGGTCACGAAAAGACTTCAATTTCGCCTTTGGAGGGCCCTAAAAATGCTATCTAGAATAAGTTGTTTCGGAAAATAGACAGTCAACTTACATTCGGCACAGAGAGATCGATTTTTACCTACTAAAGTCCCTGATAAAGCTGTTTATCAGAGCAGGTGCTCTCAGTGATTTAGGCATGACTGTCTATTATCCGAAAAAACTTAATCTGGGTAGCAATTTCAAAACCAGCCGGAGCAACGAAATCGGCCCCCGTTTCGCGAAAACGGGGGCCGAATGAGCTTCATTGCCTGTCTGGCAGGCTTGGCGCCGACGCTACTTGATCACGCGTACGCGATACATCGACGGAATCTGCTTGAGCGCCTCGATGGTGCTGCTGTCCAGGTGCTCGTCCGTGTCGAACATGGTGTAGGCGTTCTCGCCGGCGGACTCGTTGGTCATACGCTGCACGTTGGCGTTGTCCTTGGCCAGGATTGCCGTGATCTGGCCGATCATGTTGGGCACGTTGGCGTGCAGGCAGGCAATGCGGCTTGCGGCGCGCGCCTTGCCCATGCTGCAGGCGGGGTAGTTGACGCTGTGCGCGATGTTGCCGTTCTCCAGGTAGTCCTTGAGCTCGCTGATGGCCATATCGGCGCAGTTGGCCTCGGCCTCGCCGGTGCCGGCGCCCGAGTGCGTGGTGATAAACGTATTGGGCATCTTGACGGTCTTGGGCGTGGCAAAGTCGCAGCTAAACCAGCTCAGCTTGCCCGCGCGCAGGGCTGCGTCGACGGCGTCCTCGTCAATGATGGTCTCGCGCGCATAGTTGATGAGCACGGCGCCCGGGGCCAGCAGGTCGATCTGCTCGGTGCTGATCATGCCGATGGTGTCGGCCTTGCTGGGCACGTGTACGGTGAGGTAGTCGCAGCCGCGGCAGAGGTCCTCGAGCGTGCCCACACGTTGCACCTCGCGGCTCAGCACCCATGCGTGCTCGACGGAAATGAACGGATCGTAGCCGTAGACGTCCATGCCCAGATCGACGCAGGCGTTGGCGACCTTGGAGCCCACGTTGCCCAGACCGATGACGCCGATGCGCTTGCCCTTGAGCTCACGGCCCACAAAGGCCTTCTTGGCCTTCTCGGCGTCGACCTGAATCTCGGGGTCGTCGGCGTTGTCGCGCACCCAGTTCATCGACTGCACCACGCCGCGGCTCGAGAGCACCAGCATGCCCAGGACGAGCTCCTTGACGGCGTTGCTGTTGGCACCGGGGGAGTTAAAGACGACGACGCCCTTCTTGGCGTACTCCTCGACGGGGATGTTGTTGACGCCGGCGCCGCAGCGGGCGATGGCGCGGATGCCCTCGGGCAGCTCGTAGCCGTGCAGGTCGGTGGAGCGCATAAGGATGGCGTCGGCCTCCTCGGCGGTGCCCACAAACTCGTAGCCCTCGCCAAACTCGACCTTGCCGTCTTTGGTAATGTCGTCGATGGTTTTGATCTTGCGCATGAAAAACTCCTTAGCGGGTTTGTTTATAACAAGTGGTTTGAAGTGGCTGGTCGGCCCGCGGGTTGCGGGCTAGTTAGATCGCGGACTCAAACTATGCTGCGCTTCGAAGTCCTTCATGTACGAGGCCAGTGCATGCACATCTTCCATGGTTACGGCGTTGTAGACGCTCGCGCGCATGCCGCCCACCAGGCGATGGCCCTTGACGTTTTGAATCTGGTGCTCGGCCGCGCCTGCGACAAAGGCCGCGTCGAGATCGGCGTCGCCGGTGCGGAAGGTGACGTTGGCGATGGAGCGGCTGCCGGCCTGCGTGGTGCCATGGAACAGCTCGCTGTGCTCGAGCAGGTCATAGAGCAGGTTGGCCTTGGCCCAGTTGCGCTCGGCCATGGCGGCAAGTCCGCCGGTTTGCTCAACCCAACGGAACACCTTGCCGCACACGTAGATGCCAAAGGTGTTGGGCGTGTTGAGCATGGAGCCCTTGGCGGCTTGGGTTTTAAGGTCCAGGTACTGCGGCGTCTGCGCAAAGGCTGGGCCATCGGCGATGAGGTCGTCGCGCACGATGACCACGGTCACGCCCGCGGCGCCGGCGTTTTTCTGTGCGCCGGCGTAAATGAGCCCGTAGCGCTCAACGTCGAGCGGCTGCGACAGAAAGCAGCTCGAGACATCGGCGACCAGCGGCACATCGCCGCAAGCGGGCAGCTCGTGGTACATGGTGCCAAAGATGGTGTTGTTCTGGCAGATGTAGACGTAGTCGAGCCCGTCGCCCGCGGCCTCGGCGGCAATGCGCGCGTTGATATTGGCCATGGTGGGAATGCGGTCGAAATTGGTGTCCTCGGAGCTCGCGAGCAGCACGGCCTCGCCGTACTTTGCGGCCTCCTTGTACGCCTTGTTGGCGAAGTTGCCGGTCACGACGTAGCCGGCGCGGCCGCGGCGCATGAGGTTCATGGGGATGCCCGCAAACTGCAGCGTGGCGCCGCCCTGCAAAAACAGGACACGGTAGTTGTCGGGGATGCTCAGCAGGCGGCGCAGGGTTGCCTCGGCGTCGTCGATGATCTGCTGGTACATGCTAGATCGATGGCTCATCTCGAGCACGGACATGCCGCAACCGCGGTAGTCCATCATCTCGTCGGCGATCTCGGCGAGCACGCTTGTAGGCAGTGCGGCCGGGCCAGCTGAGAAGTTGTGCACACGTGCCATCTTCTAGTTCCCCTCGTAGTCGTTTGAACGTTCGGGATACTTTAGCACAGTGGAGCGCCAGGCGCGACCGCATCACGGTAAAACTCGACTGCGCCGCTATGATTTACAGGATGGTTACATGGGGGAGAGGGCCTACTCCTCCGGCAAGTCCAGGTCTGCGAGCGATGGCATCAGGCTCTCCAGGCGTTTGATTTCTTCGTCGAACATGGCGTTGAGCTGTTCTTGCTTGACCTCGAGCTCGTTTTGCATGTCGGCTTCAGCGGCGGCGGACTTGTCTGCAAAGGCATTGAAGTCACCCTGCTTGCGCTCGAGGATCGACATGATGCGCTCGTCGATCGTATCCTTGCACAGCAGACGATAGACCAGTACATTGCGCGACTGGCCCATGCGGTACGCGCGCGAAATGGCCTGGTTTTCGATCGAGGGCTTGTACTGCGGCTCGCACAGCACGACGACGCTTGCCGACTGAATGTTGAGGCCCGTGCCGCCCGACTGAATCTGCGCCACCAGGACGGAGCCCGCGGGCGCCGCGTCAAACGAGTCGATAATCTGTTGGCGTTTATTGAGTGGGGTAGAGCCGCTAATGGGGCCGTAGCACGCACTTCCAAACGCCGAGCGCACCACGTCGATAGTGTCGTGGAAGAACGAAAACACCAGGACCTTGCGGTTTTCGTCCTTGGCATCGGCGACAATCTCGCGCAGGCGTTTGAGCTTGGACGAGTCGCTGGGGTCTGGGGCGTTCCACGACAGCCGTCGGATCTGCATCGGGTTTCGCATCCGCAGGGTTAGGTAGTACTGCTGGAGTTCCGAAGATCCCATCTGGCACCACTCGCTGTTTTCGATAAGGTCGGGCAGCTCCGAGAGCACGTCCTCGCGCTTGCGGCGGTAATAAACCGGTGCCAGGGCATCTCTAAACCCCGCCGAACTAAATCTGCTGGCGTATTTGCCCGCTTCACGCGCAGCCTTTTTGTTGAGATGCGACACAAGCCCGATCATCTCGTCGACCTTATTCTCGAGCGGCGTGCCCGACATAAATAACACGTGCTTAGCCTGCTTGCACAAGTTGAGCGTGTTGATGCTTCGCTTGGCGCTCGGGTTTTTAATGTAATGGGCCTCGTCGACTACGACTAGGTCGAGTTTCACTGACGGGTCCAGCTCAATATAGCTTGTGCTCTCATAGTTGGTGACACCCACATCCAGCCCCGCCAGCCATGTCCTTGCATGGAGATCCTTCGCGGGCCCGTGGATTTTAATGCATGTAAGGTCGCTGTGCTTGTGCACCTCGCGCACCCAGTTTTCGAGAACACTAGCAGGGCAAACGACCAAGAACTTCTTGGCACCCTTGTTTTTGAGTGCGGTCATCGCGGCGATAGCCTGGACCGTCTTGCCCAGACCCATCTCATCGCCCAGCAGCGCGTTGCCTTGGTGCAAGATGTAGCGGACGCCCCATGTCTGGTATGTACGGAGCTCGCACTTAAGGCCCGTGGTGTCGAACGACGTCGTTTTAATCTGGTTGGCGAGCTTCTCCGGCAGGCCATATCCGTTGGAAGTCGAAGAAAACGCCTTGGGCATCAGCTTTTCGAGTAGGCTATACACGCGGATAGGATCGGCCCCGAAGAGTTTCCACACGGTCTTTTCGTCCGGCTCGATTAGGCTCTGACTCGCATAGCCATTGACCTTCTCGAGCTCTGCGCCGTTGATAAGATCGTTGAGCTTTTCGTACGCGCCGTAAACCGTGTCGCGATCCTTGTAAAAGAGCCAGGTGTACGCATCGAGCGCCGGCAGAATCTGGCCTTGCAGCTCCGAAAGCTCTTCGGTAATGCGCGCGAGCGCAGCCTTGGCCTCGCTGAGCAGATCTTCGAGCTCAAAGTACTTATAGACTTCCTGGAGAAGTGCCGTGTCCTCTGGCTTTTTATTGTCAGGGGTCAGTTTTATCTTGCCGCTTTTGGCAAGCATGTCGACCTGCTGTTCAATGGCATCGACAATTCTGCCGGCAGCATTTTCGCTAATGCCGTTAATCTTGCTTAGTTCCCAACGCTGGTCATAGTTGTCCCAGGGCTGCCTTTCGCGCCCGCGCAATCTTCCGTACATAATCTTGCCGAGCGTTGTGTACCCGGCGTCTTTAAGGCACTTAACGCGAACGCCTGGAACTAGATCTTTAAGCATGTCGACCGATTGCTCCGAAACGTAGCGCTGAGCGTCGGCGTGGCGGACCTTGTCTACTTGTTTACGGATTTGGTTTTGGCTGCGCCTACGCTTTTCTTCCAGTTTGGTAATCGCGCGCTCGGGAATTTTGTCTTCGGCGCCATAGACCGCTGCTTCAATTTCGTTTCTGTTGGGCTTAGCGTCGGATGAGAAAAGGTTCTCGCCGGCGTCCTCGGCGATAACCCTTACGGCCCTTTGCTTGGTTTCCGGTCCAAGTGGGATGCTTGGGTCCATGCCGAGGATACTGTTCGCCTGAAGACGTCCATCTTTTATAAACTTGCTATTGGAGTTGTCTGTAAATTGCACGAGGCGTCGATACGCCGCTTCCGTCGTCTGCTTATCGGTGGCATTCAGCAGAAGCCAGCGGAGCCTTCCACTGTTTTGGCCTACAAGGCCGCAGGCATTCGGAATGTCGTGGGCGTCACGTATTGCGGATTCGTAGAGTTCGGCAAGTAAGGCGGACTTATAGTAGCGGGCGGCTAAAAAGAGCGCGTCGCGCATATGGGTACTCTTCGGTTTGGGTCGATAGAGCTCGCGGATTGCGTCGGCGCATTCATTCGCCACGCGTACGAGCTTTTTAACGTGTTGGTCGTCTTCTGCAAATTCGCCACGACAGTAGAGGTCGTATGCCGTCTTGATCTTCTGATCTGCCAACTTCTTTTGCGTGCTCGCCGGTGTTTGAAGGTCGGCGATTTTAATCCGTCGAAGTTCCTTGTTTAGCGTGTCCGTTTTGGCTTGAGCGATTGCGTTCCTAAAGTTGTCGGGTCCGTATATTGTGGCCTTCGAAATAACCTCGATATCGCCCAATAGCTCCTGGGCCTTCGAGACGACGGCTTTTGCTTCGCTGGGGCTAAACGGTCTTGCCATTACGGACTCCTGAAGATGTGCGGACAAGTTGAGACGCGTGAGGCGCGCGGCGCGTCCGCGCGACAGGTCCATTTTAATTGCCTTGGTGCCAAGGAAAATGAAAGGGCCTTCAGGCGTGCGCGATTGCCGTTCACCGATTAAAACTACCGCTCATCAGCATATGCACAGTTGATTTATTGCACAACAAAATGTTGCTAAACAAAAACGTTCGCAAGTGGCGTATGAAGTAATCATTGGCATAATTCTTCCTTTTTTCCAATACAGCTAGTGGGTTGTTTGGGGAATATCGGGGGTCGTTTCTGTATGGACAACAATGCTGTGAGTGCAACAAACATTTCAATGGACGTAAACGCGTACTACGAGTCGCTCATTCTGGATGCGGTCGCGCAGGCCGAAGCCCCACTGCACGAAGCGCTGGTGCGCTCGAGCGTGTATCGCGCCATCAATGACTCATACGAACGTGCACTAGCCCAACTAGTTATAGGAGGCGAACTTTTATACGCCAACGGCGAGTACAGCATGGCGCCCGGTGCGGCCAAGGAGGTGGCGGAACCCGCAGGGGAGCCGGTGGCTGCTGATGCCATTGAGCTTGAGGCTGTTAAAAGCGAAGGTGCCGAGGGCGAAAACACTGGGGACGAGGACGTTGACGGCACCGTTGTTGATGACGAAAACGTTGAGTCTGAAGAGGCTGCGCCTGAGGCCGCTGAGTGCGATGTCGAAGAACCCGCAGCCACAGAGCCTGAGACACTTGAGCGCGCGGCGGCGCTGTGGGCCGACGACGCCGATATTGTAGAGCCCGAAGCGGCTGAATCCGTTACTCCTGAGGGCCCTGCACCTATGGCTTTTGGCCCCATTTCGTTGCGTGCAGATTCGACCCTTGCGCGGCTGAAGGTTAATGGGCGCAGTTGGCCTATCCCCGTTGCCGTGGGCGTTTCGTATGACAGGAAGCCGGCCGACGGTCTGTCTCTCATGGGATACGAGTCGCCGACGGAGCCTGCAGAGGTGGCGGACGAGCAGCAGGAGCCGGCACGGGTCGAGCGTCCCGAGCTTGCGCTGTCCTCTGAGCCCCAGCAGCTGGCCATTTCCTTCTCTGACAACATTGGGGCTGCGAAGGCTGTCGCTGAGCCCGAGTCCGTCTCTGGGTCCGTGCAACCTGGGCTCGCGCTCGAACCCGAGCTCGAGCCTGCAAATGGGCGCATGTCCGTTGAAGGGCCTGCACCTGTTGAAGAGCCTGTTTCCGAACCCGAACCCGAACCCGAACCCGAACCCGAACCCGAGCCCGAGCCAGAGGCTGAGCCCGTTGAAGCCGCCGTCAACAAGCTCAAGCGCCCCAGGTGCCTGAGCGGTTGGGACGACCCGCACTGTGTGTTTGATACCGAGACCCAGGCCGCCTTCCTCGACAAGCAGGGGATTCACGATATGTTTTGCCTCGTGCGTATGCTCGGCAAGGCTGAGAATTCTGACGTGCGCTCTGCCTTCGAGTTACGTCTCTTGACCTACGCGATGCCCTTATCTCCGCAGTATCGCGCACAGGTGCCGGAGCTCGGCAAGCTCTCGGGTAATGCGAGATTTGTGTTTGACGTGTTTGGCAATTTGCGCAAGGTCGGGCGCGAATGCTGTGCGTTTGCGGACGCTAAGGGGCCGGCGATTGGACCACTTTGTAGTGTTTATTCAAGTGGCGGCGAACCGCTCTCGCTGTGGAATCTTTCGATTTCTCCGGCGTTGCAACGCATGTTGACATTGAACTGCCAAATTCACAACATGCCCGAGTTGCTCGCGTGCAGCTGGAAGGTACTTCAAAAAAAGGGCCTTACCTCGGGTGAGATGTGTTCAATCGTTTCCGCATTGAACGATTGGCCTGCGGGGCGCTTGCTGCTGGGGAGAACCAAATCTGAACTGGAGCTTGCCCGTCAGGCGGTGATGGGGGGCTGGTATCCTCCGGTCAATACGCCTGTTGAGCGCGTCAAAAGAGTAAACGGGCTTGCTGGCGAAGCTGTCCTGCAGTTGCGCGGGGAGCGCTTGTCTGTGTATGAACCTTCATTCCGCTTGCTTTTTTGTACCAGGTTGGCGGCTAAACTTGCGGCAGGCTACAGCGACAGGCATTCCGTCCATTCGGTGCTCGCCGAGCTTAAGAACGAATTCCCCGCTTATAACGCTGCCGTAAAAACATTCAAACGTCTGAACTTTGAACTCCCTCAAGATCGGGAGGATATTGATACATCTGGTCCAGCTTCTGCCAGCGGAGATTGTGGTGGCGCGGTTGACGCTATTGCAACGGCGGATGAGGCTCTATCAGGTAACCAGTTGGATGCCCAAGCGGATGCGCATGGGGAAGAATCCTCGTGTGAGTCCAAGCGGCCGCAGGTTCAGGACCTTACGGTTGGGCAGGCGCTCAAGTTTGCCATCGACCCGGATGCCGCAAAGTTCAATAGGTGGTTCGCTGACCTTGCATGCCAGGACCGCACCCTGATGGGCTGTATGCTCACCGAAGACAAGCCGGCTCGCTGGATGGATAGCCTTGCTAAGTCTGCTTGGAAAATCCGTGAGCGCTACAATGTTCTTATGGCGGGTCGTCCGACGTTTGACATCGATACCTTTGGTCCGCTCTTCCATGCGTATAAGCTGACCGCCGAGGATTTTTACCAGCTGACGAACACCGCGCAGCCTTCCTATTTGTATATGAAGCGCGTGTATGGGCAGGGTACCATTCCGCTTAAATATGCTGCGGCCGATAAGGACCTTGCACCGACTGTTTGCGATGTGGTTCGAGCATACTTGGCGAGCATAGAAACCGAAAGCGCCGACGAGCCGGTGGAGGAGGAGTCCGCGCCTGCAGAGCAGGCTGTCGCGTCGACGCCTGAGCCCGAGTCTGCTTCCGCGCCCGCACCCACGCCCGCGCCCGTTACTACCCCCGCCCCGGCCCCGGAACAGCCGGCAAAGCCCTTCGCCAGCAAGGTCGAAGACCTCACCGGCAAAGGCCCCATGTCCATCGAGGCGTGGCTGGCGTTGCTGCCCAGCGATGATGCCGACCTGTTGCGCTGGATCTTTAGCGATAAGCCGCTTATGGATTACCCGCACAAGCCCGCCGGTCTTGGTCCGCTTCGCCAGCGTCGTGCCGACCTGCTGTGTAATCGGCCGCACCTCGACGAGGACAAATTCGCCCCGTTGTACCAGCGTTATGACCTTACCGAGGATGCGTTCTGCAAGATCACGCAGGCATCCCCGATGACTTTTGGCTACCTGAAAGCCGTTAAGGTATCGAACAAGTTTAGCCTCCGCCTTGCCGCCAACGATCACTCGTTGCCGCAGGAATGGCGTGATAGGGCGGCGCAGCTGAATCGTCATTCTTCTGCCGGCGTGCTCCGAACGCCCGTAAGTGTCGAGAGGGACAACACCTCCCAGCTCGAGCAGATCGCGCGTAAAAAACTGGGCAACTTCTCCACGCGCAGCGTCGCGCTGCGTGCCTTTGCCGAGTCTGGAGCCGTTGATGAGTATCACGACCTTAAAGATTTCCGCAACAGGTACCAGCTGTTTTTGGAAGACAACAAGTGCGGTTACAAACAGATGCTTTCGTTGCCTTCCGAGGACATCAGATGTCTTAACGAGCTGCGTGGCACGCACATGTTCCTGGTGGCGCGCGCCAATAAGATCCGCGCCTACAAGGTCGACAGCCGCTTTACGTCCGAGTTGCGTCAGATCCTGACGCTCGCCGTGGGGCGCAATATCGAGTGCGGCGCGGGCCTCATCCTACGCGAGAATCAGGAGCTGTGTGACCTCTACGACGTTCGCGACGACGAGGAGCTCTACGAGATTATCCGCTCATTTGTGCGTCCGGGTTCGGTGCCCGGCTTGGAAATGGGCTCGATGCCGCTGATTCGCCTCGGCAAAACGGACCGTAAAAACCAAATGCTCGATGTGCTGCGAGATGCGGGCACCGAGCTATCGCGCGAGGAGTTTGCCCAGCGCTATGCGGACAAGTACTGCGTGGAAACGAGGACGGTCCGCGGCAACTACCTGCGCGACATGAACGCATATCTGCGCAACGGCCGCTACTCGTATGTCGAGAGAAACCTTACGGACGAGCAGCAGCAGTTCATCAAAGATATGGTGACCGAGGACTACGTCTCGCTACCGTATGTCGCAGCGAGTTTTGCTGCCAAGTTTGGTACCGCATCCGGGCGACTCATTAACGATCAGTCACTGGCGCCTCTTGGTCTGGAAATCTCCAGGGACCTGATAGTCAAGGAAGGCGTGGACCTGCGTCTGTCGTTTACGAACCTGCTTATGTCGCGCGACAGCTTTGCCTACGGTTCCCCGGGCTTTGGCGACGAGGTCATCAACCATCCGGATTTTAGGAATGCCATTACGCCGCTGCTGCGCAACTTTACCTTTATCGAGTGCAACCACGATTCGTTTATTTCGCTCAAGCGCCTGAACGAAACAACGGGTGTGCGTCGCATTGACCTGGGCAGCTACGCGTATTCCCTGTTTGCCTGCACAGAGCCTGACGTGCCGTTTACGGTGACGAGCCTGCGTAAGCAGGGCTTTATGCATAAGCTCCATGCCGTGGTCGATGAATGTGGTTTTGACAATACGTTTTATGACTCAATCGTTCTGTACGGCCTGGCTCATGAGCAAATAAGGCGTACCCGCTTTAGCGGAGTTTACATGTTCTGTCGCAAAGAGGGGGCGTTTTCGTCGGGCGACGCAGTCGAATACGTCGTGAGGCAAAAGGGGCCTATCGAGGTGGGGGACCTGATCGATGCGTTCCAGGATGACTACGGCGTCGTAATAACCGCAGCCGATATTAACCGAGCCGTCCAGGACAAGGGGCTGTTCTACAACGAGGACCTCGACATGGTCATGCTCAGCAAAAGGATGAACGCAGAATACCTGCGCGAGCTGTATATCAAAAACAACCAATAGGAGGAGTCAACATGAACCTGCTCGAGATGATTGGCGACGGCGTCAACATTAAGCCGACCGGAGCCAACCACAAGATCGTGATCGACGGCAAGCCCGAGATGTATCCCGTTTACAGCATTAAGCTCGAGTTCCTGCGCTATAACGTGCAAAACGACCGCATCGCCTCCTGGATTAGCCGCTATAAGGCCGAACATGGCGAGGGTGCGTTTAATGAGCTGGACGTCGCGGCCTGCAACGACATCATTGAGGGCTTTATCGTCGACAGCAATAAGGATGCCATCGAAAAGACGCAGCGTAGCATTGCCCTGCGTTCGCAGGAGCGCCCCGGCGTGGTGCTGGCCGACGGCCTGATCGTCGACGGCAACCGTCGCTTTACCTGTCTGCGTCGTCTTGCCGCCGAAAACCCAAGTTTTGGCTGGTTTGAGGCTGTTATTCTTCCCGAGAGCCTGGGTAACGATTCCAAGAAGATCAAGATGCTGGAGCTTTCGATTCAGCATGGCGAGGAAGAAAAGGTCGGCTACGATCCCGTCGACCGCCTGGTGGGCATCTACAACGACATCATCAGCTCCAACTTGCTCTCGAAGGAGGAGTACGCCCAGTGCATTGGCGTTGAGCCCAAAGAGCTCGAGAAGGAGATTGTAAAAGCCCGCTATATGAACGAGTTCCTGGAGTTTGCCAACGCCAAGGACCAGTTCCACCTGGCGCGCGAGCTCAAGGTTGCCGGCGTTATCAACGACCTACAGGGCGTCCTTAAAAAGTGCAAGAGCGACGAACAGGAAGAAGACGTTAAAAACATCGTCTTCGCCAACATGATTGCCGAGCCGCAGGGCGACATCGTGCGCTTTGTCCGCAAGATGAAGCCGATTCTGGAAGGCCCCGATGCGGACCGCTTTATCGAGCGCGAAAACGAGCTGGCCTTTGAGGTTGCCGAGCGCCTGAAGAACAAAGAGATCGTGACCTCGACCGACATCGCCGAGATTCGCGACGATGTTCAGCTGGCGACGGCCTTCCGTGAGGTTATGGAGTCGGCCGAGAACACCACCAAGATGAACAAGGCCCTCAAGTCGCCTTCGCTCTCGATCATTCGCGCCATCAGGGATCTTGATCAGGTGGAGGAATCGACCTTTGGCTTGCTGCCTACGGACGAGATTGCCAATATCGCCGCCGAGGTCGCCAAGCTCGAGGCGAGGGTGCATATGATCAAGGACAAGATCTCGTACAGGATGGGCGGCGAGGAAGCCTAAATGAAGCTGCGCCTCTCGTATAGCGACGGCATTTCCGTCGTGCCGCTCGACATGACGGTTGAGCAGCTGCGCCGCGAGCCGGTCTGGAAGATTCGGCTTTCGGCGCTGCGCCGCTATGCGCCGAGCTATCGAGAGGCGGACGTGCTCTTTTCTCTGGGGATTGACGATCCAGGCGCCAAGCGCGTTGTTGAGCTGCTGCAGCAGGCGGCAAACTTTGGTGTGGACTGCGAAATTGACCCCGACTTGCTGCGAGGCCTTACGGCGCGTGAGGACTATCTGCGCGAGAAGGCGCGCGTGGGCCTGCTGATCAAGGCGCACGATGAGTCGGTCTTAGACCGCTTTGGCGAGTTTTGCCAGGCAGAAGACACCCTGATGGAACGCCCGCTTAAGGACCGTCAGCTGTGGGACGCGTTCTTTATGAGCGCCATGGGCCGCAGTGCCAACTTTTCCGTTCCCGGTTCGGGCAAGACGGCGTCGGTCCTGGGTACCTTTGCCTACCTGCGCGAGCGCGACCTGGTCGACCGCATCATCGTGCTTTCGCCTAAGAATGCCTTTGGCTCGTGGCGCGACGAGTGGGCCGCCTGCTTTGGAGCCGACCGCCCGTTGCGCTCGCTGTGCTTCCACGACCCCGAGTTTCGCGGTCGTTCCACGCGCGATAAGTGCAGCACCCTGCTGTTTGACTACAAGCGCTACGACATGATTTTGCTCAATTACGAGTCTGTCGCGATGGGGGAGGCGGCCGCGCGCATTGCGGCCGATCGCGCCCTGGTGGTGTTTGACGAGGTGCACAAGGTTAAGCGTGTGGGCGGCAAGCGCGCGGCAAGCGCGGTGCAGATTGCCGCGGCGGCGCCGTATTTTATCGCGCTTACCGGTACGCCGATCCCCAACTCGTTTGAGGACCTGTACAACCTGCTCCATTGCCTGTGGCCGCGCGACTACAACTGGTACTTTGGCATGAGCGCCAATGCCCTTAAGTCGACGAGCGAGGACGACGTTGAGCATATCAACGAGTCCATCGCGCCGTTCTTTTGTCGTACGAACAAGCATCAGTTGGGCGTGCCCCAGGCCAACGAGGACCATCTGGTCGATGTGCCGGTGGAACGCTGGGAGCAGCAGCTGTTCCAAAAGGTGCTGCGTACGCTTTCGGGCGAGCCGTTCGAGATGATCATTCGCCTGTTGCAGCTTTCGTCCGACCCGCGCATGCTGGCCGAGGACCTGAGCGCCGGCGACTATGCCGACTTGTTTGATGGCGAAGTGCAGACGGGCGCCGGCAAAGCGCTGGAAGGCCTGCAGGTGGATGACCGGCCCACAGCCAAGATGGTCGCCTGCCTTGATCTGGTCGAATCGCTGGTAGCCCAGGGCAAGTCGGTCATCGTGTGGTGCATCTTTAAGCGCAGCATTCGCAACGTGGTGCACGAGCTGCGCGAGCGCGGCATTACGGCCCGTGCCATCAGTGGGTCGACCGATATGCCCACGCGTGCCCGCGTCATCGACTCGTTTAAGGCAGGGGAGACGAGCGTGCTGGTCACCAACCCGCACACACTGGCCGAGTCGGTCTCGCTCCACAGCGTGTGCCACGACGCCGTCTACTTTGAGTGCAGCTACAACCTGGTGCACCTACTGCAGTCCAAGGATCGCATTCACCGCCTAGGTCTGCCGCAAGAGCAGTACACGCAGTACCACTATCTGCGCGCTGTGTACGAACGCCGTGGCGGGTCCTGGTCGCTCGACCGCAATATCTACGAGCGGCTGCAGCACAAGGAACAGGTCATGCTCGATTCGATTGACCGCGGCACGCTGGAGCCCGGCTATACCGACGAGCGCGATCTGGAACTGGTGTTTAAGGGCCTGTTCGATGACGAAGAGCAGCGGAACGAGGTCAACGACCAGGACGCCGCGGGCGATACGCAAGAACGCAAGGAGATGTAACGATGCAGAAAGCCTTTCCCATCTTTGCCATGGAGCTGTTTTGCGACGGCTGGCTGTTCTTAACGCATTCCGACGTGACGTGGGATGGGTTGTCGCACGCCGTTAAGCGCATTCGTATCAATGCCGACAAAAGTGAGCGGCTCCTGAGCCATGCGCGCGAGCACTTTACGGATGTTCCGAGCAACATCGATTTGTGCCAATACGTCGGTGCCACGCTAGAAGAGCTCGAGAAGCATGTCGAGCCGGTTGTTCCCCGCGATGTTGTTTCGCCCCGTCTGCAGTTGCTGTTTGAGGGCGACTTGACGCCCATTACGCTGGTGCAGCTCATGTGTGTGGGCGACTGGATTTCGGTGGGTCAAGGCAATGAGGGCGAGATTCGCGTTACCTACGACGAGCGCTTGGCGCAGCAGATTTCCGGGTTTGGCCTGTTTATGGCGAGCTTTGTCGAGTCGCTTTGCTCGCAGAGCACGATGTTGAGTGACGGATCGGTTGCCACGGTGTTCGAGGCAAGGCCGGCAACGGAGCCTGGCATATGCGCGTTTTTGGAGATGGGTGATGCGGTTTCCGCGGAGCCCGAACCCGAGGATGCGCTCGGTGTTGAACCGGAGCCCGAGCCTGAGCCAGAGCCTGCACCGGAGCCTGCTCCCAAGCCCTCTGCAAAAGAGCAAGAAAAGCTGCGCATCGCAAGGGAGGTAAAGGCCGCGCGCGACAAGATGGAAGAGCTCGACAAGGCACGTGTTGCTTTGCTCAACCAGCTGCTTGTGCTGCGCCATAAGCATGAGCAGCTTTCCGATCAACGTGGTTGGAGGACAATTGTCGAGATGGAGGAAGTCGGCAGGCAGATCGATGCGCTGAGCGGCCAGGTCGACCAGCTCGACGAACAGCTCCGCGACGCGCGCCTTGCCTACGCCGAGACGCGCGCAGCGTCGCTGCAAGCGCTTAAGAAGCTGGGGCAGTAAGGCAGCAACAACCGTCACGACCCCGTACTTAAACGGTATCATTGGAAGGCATGTTTGCATCGCCCCGATGCAAATAAAAAGGCCCGAACCCTTGGAGTGTGTCCTGTGGATAACACCGACAAAATATCGCTGGGAGGCGTGCTTACGCGCGAGCAGTTTTTGCTGCCCGAGATGCGTATCGTCGCCGCGTTGCGCCTGGAGGGCGTGAGCGACGACGAGATCATTGCGCGCGTTAAGCACGACAACCTGTTTCAGTATCCCACCGAGCGCATGCTGGCCGACCGCGCCCGCGTGTGCCTGCGCCGCTTTGAGGCCGTAGCGCTCGACGAGGCGCAGTGCGCTGCCCGCGGTATCGACAAAGACACCGCCGATCAAGCGGTCACGCGCATCATGGACCTCATCGCCAACGGCATGCCCGACCAGGCGGCCCAAGCCAACCTGTTTGCCATGATGTGCCGCTACACCATGGTCCGCGAGCTCATCCAGGTGGAGATTGGCGAGCGCATGGCCAGCTTCGACTACAACTTTACCGACGTTGACCTTAACGCGTTTGTCACCCGTTTTCAGGTTGAGCACGCCGAGGCCGTCAAATGGTCCGATGCTACGCTGGGACGTATAAAAAGCACCCTGCGCCAGATTCTGCGCAGCGCCGGTTTTAAGGCATCGCAGCGCACCGATACGCTCCAGCCCCTGCTGTTGGACCCCGACGTGGAACAGGCCATCCGCGACCTGGGCGACAGGGACGCCCTGGCCGCACTCACCGGGCAGGTGATGTAGACATGGCAATAAACCAGCCGCACATTCGCCCGCGCAACCGCGCCGAGCGCATACATGAGGACTTTGACCATCGCCGCGAGGCGCTGCGCGAGCGCCTGCAAGACCAGGATTTCTTGGCCAACAAGGGCATCGGTAACGAGATCGGCTTTTATACGTTTTGCTACGATCCTTCGCTGGAGTTTGAGTGCCGCGCCTATGTGGACGAGCTCATGGCAGATGCCCAGGCCGGCAAGCTGCCGTGCAATCTGGAGGTCTTTAACCTGTACGACGTGATGCTCGAGATTTGCGAGCAGCGCCGTATTTTGCGTGCGATTCCCCGGCGTGAGGCAAAGGTCGGCTCGGAGGCCCAGATCAAAGAGCTCCAGAAGCCCTGCAGCTCCAAGAGCTTTGCCCAGTACCTCTTGGAGCATACCCAACCTCATCAGCCCGGCGACGTGATCTTGCTCACGGGTGTGGGCGAGGTCTTTCCGCTACTGCGCGTGCACAACCTGCTCAACGACATGCTTGCCGATTTTGGCACCGTGCCCGTCGTCGTCATGTACCCCGGCAGCTTTGATGGCCGCCAGCTCAAGTTGTTCAACAAAGAGAACGCCAGCAACTACTACCGCGCGTTCGATATTTCTTAGGAGCGAAAGATGATTATCCAAGACCTGTTTTCCAAGGACATCAACCGTTCCATCAACGGCGTCGTCAAGGTGCAAGATGCCAGCGACGAATCGGTGCGCCAGGAGCTCGACGAGTACGTGGTGACGCGCGAGCTGCAGGGTCATTTTGCGCACTTCTTCGAGGCGTACGATAAGGCGCTCGACGTTCCCACCGACAATATGGGCGTGTGGATCAGCGGCTTCTTTGGCTCCGGTAAATCGCACTTCCTCAAGATGCTCTCGTATCTGCTGCAAAACGATGAGATTGCCGGCAAGCGCGCCGTCGATTACTTTGATGGCAAGATTTCCGATCCCATCGTGGCCGCTCGGGTTCGTCGTTGCTGCGAGGTTCCCACCGAGGCGATCCTGTTTAACATCGACAGCAAGGGCGGCCAGTGGAAAGAGGGCGACACCTCGCGCACGGCCCTGCTGCGCGCCTTTGAGCGCGTGTTCTTTGAGCACCTGGGCTTTTTTGGCGAGGACCTAAAGCTCGCACGCCTGGAGCAGCATATCGACAGCAAGGGCAAGACGCAGGAGTTCCGCGCTGCCTACGAGCGCATTGGCGGCGGCAACTGGCTCGAGGACCGCGAGAGCTATAGCTACTTTGAGGACGACATCGTCGAGGCCCTGCAAGAGGTCCTGGGCATGAGCGAGCAGGCCGCACGTCATTGGTTCGACGGTACCGAGGACGACGCCATCGCTGCCGATACCTTTGCCAAGATGGTCAAGCAGTATGCCGACAAGCGCGCCGAGGAGTGCGGTGGCGAGTTCCGCCTGCTGTTCATGGCCGATGAGGTGGGTCAGTTTATTGGCTCCGATGCCGACATGAGCACAAGCCTTATGCTGTCTCTGCAGACGCTCGTCGAGGAATTGGGCAGCCGCTGCGGTGGCCGCGTGTGGGTTATGGTGACCAGCCAGGAGGCCATCGACGAGGTCGCCATGATCGTGGGCGACGACTTCTCCAAGATTCAGGGTCGCTTTACCACGCGCCTTTCGCTCTCCAGCTCCAGCGTGGACGAGGTTATCCAGCGCCGCGTGCTGCAAAAGAACGATGCCGCCGAGGCAAAGCTCCAGCAGGACTATGAGGCCCAGAGCACCGTGCTCAAAAACGTGTTCTCTTTTGACGGTTCGCGCGGCGACCTGATTGGCTATGCCAGCCGCAAGGACTATACGGCCAGCTACCCGTTTGTGAACTACCAGTTTAAGGTGCTGCCCGACGTTATGACCGAGGTACGTAAGCACGGCGTCAAGGCCAAGCACATGTCCACGGGCGAGCGCTCCATGCTCTCGGCCTTCCAGGAATCTGCCCAGGCCATCCAAGACCAAGAGGTTGGCGCCCTGGTGCCGTTCTGGCGCTTCTTCGATACTATTGCCAAGGACCTGGAGCATGGCGTGATCCAGGTGGTCACGCGCGCCGAGCGTGCGGCCGAGGACGGCCATGGCCTTAAGACCGAGGACGTTAAGGTCCTAAAGCTGCTGTATCTGATCCGCTATATCGACTACATCAAGTCCAACGTCGAGAACATCTCCATCCTTATGGTCGACGGCATGGACGTGGACAAGGCCGCCCTTAAGGACCGCGTTAAGGAGTCGCTCAACCGCCTGGTGCGCGAAAACTACGTGGCACGTCAGGGCGATGCGTACAACTTCCTCACCGACGAGGAGCAGGATATCTCGCGTGCCATTAGCGAGACGCCGGTAGATGCTGCCCTGATTATCGAGGGCATTAAAAAGTCGCTCTTTAGCGGCATCTATACGGCTACCAAGCTGCGCGTGGGCGCCAACGACTTTCCCTTCGACCGCTATGTAGACGACTCGGTCTATGGTGTGGCCCAGGGCGGCATGAAGCTCAACGTAGTCACGGTGGCAGATGACCTCTCGCGTGCCGACGATGCCGAGCTCGCCGTCAAGTCGGCCAATATCGCGCTGGTGGTGCTGGCAGACGACATCGACTACTTCGACGATCTGCAGAATGTGGCTAAGATCCGCAAGTATCGCAAGACCATCAATACCGAGGCCCTGGCGCCTTCGACTCAGCAGATTATCCAGGCAAAGATGAAAGAGGCTACTTTCGTTGAGCGCGAGGCAGCCAAACTGCTGGAGGAGGCCGTGCTGCATGCCCGTGTGGCTGTGAATGGTTCCATGGTTAACATTCGCGCCACCAAGCCCGCCGATGTGTTTGACCAGGCCCTGTCAAAGCTGACGGATGCCATCTTTACCAAGGCCGACTACATCGCCGAACCCGCCAAGACCGACGAGGACATTCGCGCCACGCTGCGCGGTGCCAACCAGGTGGCGCTCGACGGTCAGAGCTCCCAGAACGCCCGCGCCGAGAAGGAGGTCGCGGACTTTTTGCATGCCCAGACGCGCCTGTCGCTGAATACGACCATGGGTGACCTGCAGCGTAAGTTCCAGGGTGCCCCCTATGGTTGGCGCGAAATCGACATTGCCAACGTGGTGGCGCAGCTGGTGGTTTCGCAGCGTGCGATCATTACGGCTGCCGGCGCCAATGTTGCCCCCGCAGATTTGCGTATGGTTACCTACCTGCGCAAGGACGCCGACAAGGCCCAGGTGCGCGAGCGCGTCAAGATGAGCGACGAGCTCATCAAGAAAGTCAACAGGGTGCTGCGCGATACCTTCGATGCCAAGCGTGATATTTCCAACGAGGACGAGCTTACCGCCACGGTGGTCGAAACGCTTACGGGCTACAAGAACGAGTGCGTAGAGCTCACGAACAACAACTATACGGGCCTGGCCCCGGCCTATCCGTATCCGGGCCTAAAGGTGCTGGAAGATGGCATTACGCTGACCACGCGCCTGCTGGACAACCAGAACGACGCCCAGGCGCTCTTCAATGCCTTTGTAAAGGCGCAGGACGATCTGGACGACTGGAAAGAGGACTACGACCAGGTCACGTTCTTCTTTGAGAGCCAAAAGCCCGTCTTTGATAAGGCCGTTGCGTTTATGGGCCTTATGAAGGACGAGGGCTTCTACATGGACTCTAACGCCCAGGCGGTCGAGGCCAACAAGCGCATTGAGCAGATTCTTAAGAACCCGCGTCCGTACCGTGAGGTCCGCGAGCTGCACGACCTGATGGAGCCGGTCATGGCTGCCCACAAGCAGATGGTCGATACCAAGCGCAAGGAGATGCTGGACGACATTGCCGCGCAGATGGCCCAGGTACACGAATATGCCCAGGGCCAGGACGGCTACGCCAAGCTGGCCGAGCGCGCCATCGAGGATGCCGGCCGCATGGCTAAGTCGTTTGAGGGCCGTGCGCACAGCGCCACCAAGGCGAGCGAGCTTGCCGCGCTGAAGCAGCAGCTGATTGAGTATTGCGATCGCGCATGCGAGAACATCGATAAAGCTATCGATGAGGAGAAGGCTCGCCAGCAGCGTGAGAGCCGCCGCGTAGAAGTCATGCCTTCCGGTGAGACCGTTACTACGATCAAAGACCCGGGCAACGATGCTTCGGCGACCGTCGAGCCTGCACCCGCTCCTGCTCCCAAGAGGATTAAAAAGCTGCGCCTGGCCGACCTGGGCGAGCGCAAAAAGCTGGAGAGCGAAAGCGATATTGACGCTTATCTTGCCCAGCTCCGCGCACGTCTGCTTGCCGAGCTGCAGGGCAACGACGCCATCCGTCTGAGCTAACCAAGAACCACCGGGGAAGGGTAGACCGCCATGAACGATACCGCCATCAAGAACTACTGCATCTGGGCCCGCAACGAGCTCATCGCCGGCGTCGAGGCCCGCATGAGGCTCTACGGCGTGGCCGAGGGCGCCGAGCCCGCCGGCGCCGCGGCGGTGGGCGGGCGCGCCCTGTCCCCGGAGGAGATCGGGTGGCGCGACGCCCTGCTGCGCGCCGCGGCAGAGGAGGGCTTTGAGCACCTGCGCGACCGCGCCGCCTACACCTGGTTCAACCGCATCGCCGCCGTGCGCTACATGGAGGTCCACGACTTCCTGCCCTCCCGCGTGCGCATGTTCACCCGCCCCGCGGCGGACGGCTCCTGGGAGCTGGGCAGCCAGGCCGCCGACGAGGCGCTCGACGTGGAGATCGAGGGGGCGGACCCCGTGCGCGTCGCCGAGCTCAAGCAGGCCGGCGAGGACGGGCCGCTGTTCCGCTACCTGTTCCTGGCCCAGTGCGCCGAGCTCTCCGGGTGCCTGCCCGGCGTGTTCCAGCCCGTGGACGCCTGCATGGCGCTCATCCTGCCGGCAAACCTCATGGACGCCGACGGCGTCATCGGCCGCATGATCGCCGATATTCCCGAGGAGTATTGGAAGAACGTTCTGCTTTTGGGCTGGATGTACCAGTACTACAACGCCGAGCGAAAGGATGAGGTTGATGCTGCTGTCAAAAAGGGTGCGAAGGTTCAAACGAACGACCTCGCCCCTAAGACACAGCTCTTTACCCCCGATTGGATCGTGCGCTATATGGTCGATAACTCCCTCGGCCGCCTGTGGATGCTCAACAATCCCCAAAGCCATCTTCGAGAGCAGATGGCGTATTACATCGAGTCCGATGCGGAGCACGAGGACTTCATCCATATCTCTGGTCCTGAGGACATTACGTTCTGCGACCCGGCGTGCGGCTCGGCACATATCCTTGCCTATGCATTCGAGCTGCTGGTGCAAATGTATCTTGAGCGCGGCTACCCCGAGCGCGAGATTCCTGAGCTCATCTTGACGAAAAACCTGTACGGCATGGAGATTGACCCACGTGCCGGGCAGTTCGCCAGCTTGGTCCTTGCCATGTGCTCCCGTGAGCACGACCGCCGTTTCTTTAAGCGCGGCGTATCTGCGAACATTCTCACCCTGAAGCCCGTCGCATTCGAAGAGGGCGACCTTCCTGAAGGGTGCGCGCTTGCCAAGAAGCGCGCCCTTTTGGATGCCTTGGCCCACCTTGACGAGGTCGGATCGCTCCTTGTTCCCGATGGCGCGGATATCGCGGCGATCAGCGAGGCGATTGAGCTTTGCGGCGGCTTGCAAAGTGGCTTGTTCGCCGGCAATACGCAAGAGAAGCTTAAAGATGCGCTTGCCGACTGCGAAGCGCTGTCTTCGAAGTTCTCGTGCGTGGTCGCTAATCCTCCTTACTTGGGTAGTTCTGCATTCGATCCATTCATGTCTAAGTGGATAAAGAAGAACTACGCCGACGTGAAGAGCGACCTGTGCACATGCTTTATCTCGCGCATTTTCTCGCTCACGGAGGAAGCAGGCCTTGCGGGCCTTGCAACGTCGAATAGCTGGATGTTCTTGTCGTCTTACGAGAACCTACGCCAGCAATTGGTTGCCACCAAAACTATTGATAGCTTGGTGCAGCTTTCTGTCCACGGATTCCATGGTATCGCTGCCCAGGTATGCACATTTGTAATTAGGAACAAGCACGTCGCAGGCTATCGCGGTGGCTATATCAGGCTGAATGATTTTGATCATTGGACGCTGCAGGAAGGTAAGACCCTCGAGGCGATCAGCAACCCCGATTGCGGCTGGTTCTACCGCCGCGACGCCGAGACCTTCAAGCAGATCCCCGGCACCCCCATCGCCTACTGGGCCAGCGACGCGTTGCTTTCAGCTTTTTCCAAGGGGCTGAAACTGTCAGAGTGTCTTATTGCTAAGCAGGGAATGAAGACAGCTGACAATGATACTTTTTTAAGACAATGGTTTGAGGTATCTAGGTCTAAAGAGAGCTGCTGGTCGTTGAGTCCTGATCGGGCTAAGTGGGTTCCCTATCTAAAGGGCGGAGAGTTTAGAAAATGGTTTGGAAATAATAGCTATGTTATCAATTGGGAAAATGACGGTGAAAAACTAAAGTCTTTCCCAAAGGCGGTGCTGCGCAACATCAAGTATTCTTTCCGGGAAAACTTAACTTGGTCTGTAATATCTTCCGGGTGCCCGGCATTTCGCTATACGCCCAGGGGCTTTATGTTTGACGGAACAGGTAGTTGTCTATTCGATAATGGATCAAAATCTGGACCGTTTGTACAGGGATTTTTGAACTCGAACATCGGAAGACATTTTGCAACTTTGATGTCGCCCACTCTAACGTTCGAGATAGGGCAAATATCCAACTATCCGATCATTCCCGATGGCATTCAATCCCCAAATGTTGAGGAATTGGTTTTGTCCAATCGTGGTTTGGCAGAACGTGATTGGGATTCGTTTGAAACATCCTGGAATTTCAAGCGCAGCCCGCTGATCTAGCTTCAAAAGACGCGTTGCGGGAGGATTGTCATGAAAAGGGTCTTGATAGTAGGAGCTGGAGCCGAAGTTGATCTTGGCTTCAAGTCTGGTCCGAGTTTTACTCAAGATACCTTTTACCGGCAGAAAGATATCCTCTATGGGGCCCTTAATGATTTTTATCAAAACAGACTCGGTTCCTCCCGCGATGAGCTCATTCCCACTTCTTATAAACCTGTATTTCTTTCAAATTCTCGCGGTGAAGCCTTTAAAAAACTTGTGACCAACCTCGGAAAAGACGCTCCTGAGTATCTCTTCAAAGTCCTTAAAAAATCATTCGATACGGTTAGTAATGATGAGAATCTTACGACTGCCGATTATGAGACCCTCTATAAAGAGCTAATAATCGAAAGCGATGACACGGATGCTACTCGCAGGCAAAGCGTGACGCTAAAGTCGCTACCCGACGATGCGCATTTTGGGATTCTCGAACAGTACTATTCGGCACTAATCAATCCGAATAGGCATTCAATACGTTTTTGGAAGCTTGTCAACTTTTATTGGAGCGCATTCTTTTCCATTGCGCTGCCCATCACTGATGGCTTTTACGGAAAACTAGATTCCTATAACAAAAACCGCTACGCATATGTGCTGTCGCACTTAAACGATGCGGTCCATAAAATGTTTGACCCCAACCACGTCAATCAGAGGATTTCTGCTGACTGCTACTATTCGGCATTCCATGGGAAGTTCGACATGGTAGTTACCACGAATTACACGCCGTATGCGGCTTCGATCGTTGACTGCAACAGCTCGCGCATCGCATGTCTGGGCGGAAAGCTGTCACAGTTTGAACACCTCCCTGAATTTGAATACGTCGACTATTCGAACGAGGACAGAAATATCGAAGATAATGCCTGCGTTTTTCCGTATCTACTTTGTCAATCTCCCGTTAAGCCCGTCATATCAATTGCTCAGATTGATGAGTTTGCGAAGGCTGCAAGGGCGCTTAGGGATGCGGATGAGATCGTCGTCCTCGGCTATTCATTTTGCAACGAAGACGCTCATATAAGTTCAATGGTTGGCGAAGCCTTAAGAGGCGACCGTGCAGAGAAGCTCACTTATTTTTCCTATTGGCCCGATTTGAATCCTTCATTCGATCGAGCTACAGCTTCGGCTGAACTTGCGAGAAGGCTCCGGGTTTCGAATGAAAATGCCGTTGAGAAGATCGAGGTGGTGCCTGTGGCCAATTGCCGTTCGCAAGAATTTGTAAGCAGGTGCGAGGAATGGACTGTGTAAACGGTTCGACCGTTTTGCAAGGGGGCATCTCTGGGGGTTCCCCCGTTTTTATGTCGAGCCTGCATTGGATCCACGCATAAAAATGCCGGGGGACATCCCCCGGCTCTTGCCGGAGGGAAGCCCCCGGCTCTTGGAGGTCCCTCTATTCGAGGGTACCGATATCTTTATACCACGAGACGGGCGTCTGATCCAAGTGGGAACGACGCGCCCGCCTCGTGTGCACTAAAGGTTGACTCCGCCAGTCTCGCAGATGGCACCCATGAGTTGATCTACGTAGGTTACGGGTCTTGCCCCGCGCGGGTCTTCACCGCATTCAACAAGCGTCTTTCGTCTGCTTGTTGCAGCGTTCGTTGGCTTGCCTGTTACGAAAATCTCCCAGAGCTCGTCAAAGGGAAGGCCGGGTTTCTTGTAATCCTTGGCCCTACTGGGTTTGGCGAGCTCGGTGATTGCTTGCTCCGGTGTCTCGACAAGAATACCCGGTGAGTAGTGCAGTAGGGCCCAGTACTCAAAGCAGGGGCTTGAGTTGGCTACGTGTATCCCCCAGCCCTCGGCTTGCTTGATTGCCTCGCCGTAGCTGCGGGCTTCTTCATCTTCGCGCGCCTCCGCATCGAACACAACCCAGGGTTCAACCGAAAGCCCTTTGTTTTCTAGTTCTTTCTTTTTATTGCGCGCCGCAAGGACAATGCCCCTTGGATCAGTTCTTTTGGGTTTTTCGACCTTAATCCACTGTGCTCTAAACTTGCGCTTTACTTCGCCAAAATACAATTCCTCCGTCTCGCCTTCTACAACGATGAGAATCGTAGGCTTCTGGGCGCGTTTGCGCTCGTGCCGGCTTCGTTCGGACTTACCCTTTCTGGCCATCTTAGGACACCTTCTCAACGTAGGGTACGGCTCCGTAGGCACCATAGAGGTAACGGTTGATTAGGCTTTCGTCCTTTCTGGGGGAGAAAGAGGAGAGTGGATAGATGTCGGAAGAACCGCTCTGCGGATCCTTCTCGACAAACCAAATTTGGTCTCGACGAAGTTTGCCACCCCTCAGGAAGGACAGGTCATGCGTCGTAAAGATGAGCTGTGCTCCGTGTTCGTTGAGGTCTGGATCGAAGAAAAGTGCCACAAGGCTTTCGAGGAGCATCGGGTGGAGGCTGCGTTCGACTTCGTCGACGAACAAGGTTCGGCCGGCATCGATGGCATCGATAAAGTCGACTGCCAGGTCGAGCATGGTCCTTGTGCCCAGGGATTCGTCGTCAAGGCCAAAGCCAACGCTTTGGCCGTCAATTTCGTGACGGAACTGCATGGCGACCTTTTTGTCGGGTATCTCGACGCCGTTGGGTTTTTGGCCCGTGAGCGCTTCGAATACGGCGGCGAGTTTGTCGGCGTTTTCCTTCTGGGCGCTCTTTTCGTCTTCGGTCATGTCGTCGACTTTAAGCTGCACCCCGGTAATGCCCAGGTCTGCGGAGCTAATGGCCTTGATGACCTTTTTGAATTTAGCCTCGCCCAACGTAGCAAGCTTGTCCATAAGCTCCGCATCGGGAATGGGGGCCTCGCGATTGGCTACAACCAGGTCGTCGGCAAACCAGCGCATCGCCTTAACGCAGGGCTCTATACCGTAGTTTGCAAGCATGCCAAGGACAAACCCGGGATCTGTATAGCCCTTGAGCTTGGTAGAGATGCCGGTATATTTGGAACCTTGCTTGACGGAGTACGTGCCATCGTCATTGCGGGATCTTTCGTAGACAAGACGTTTGGCCTTGGGGCTTACGCTGAGTCTCTCACTGAGGGCGCCATCGTCGTCTAGAGCGAATTCGTATTCGTAGCGTGTGCCGTCGGTGTAGAACGTATAGCTAAAGCTCGACGGATCGCTGTTGCCGACAAAGCTTTGACGTCGGGGCAGATGGGCCGGATGCGTAATACCTAAAACGAGGTTGCGAGAGAAGTGAACCGCTCGCAATAGATTGGTTTTTCCGGAAGCATTGGGGCCGTAGATGGCCGCCGCGGTAAGCACTCCGTCCGTGCCGGTGCCGGGAATGCTGCAGGGGTGGACATTCTCCTGATGCTCCTTGTAGGAATTGACGGGCAGCATTGACAATACGGCCTCGTCCTTAATGGAGCGGAAGTTTTTAAAGCTGAACTCTAACAACATAAGGAGCACCTCCTAGTTGGTTGTAAGCAACATACTATACGCTTTTTTGTGGAATAGTCACAATATTACGGAAAATAGTGACATCTATGCCATTTGTGCTACCGCTCGCACTTGTTGCTCAACAAATGGTGGAGCTGGTGGAGTAAGTTAATACATACTGGCTGCAAAGCTTGGTTCGTCTGTAATGGGCGGGTCCTGAAAATGGTGCTCGTGAATGCTCTGCATAGGGCGCCATAAGCTTTGCTGTCGGGTAGACTTGTCTATGTTGACTTAGCTAGTTTTATTGGGCTTTTAATCGGTCCTGATTGGATGGGATAGAGATATGGCAACGTTGCTCGCCGATAAATACGAGGCTCGCAAGGCCGAGGTCAATGCTCGCTTTGAGCAGCTTCGTGCTAACGAGGAGGAGCTCAACCGAATCTTCGCCAAGATCTACAACATGGAGGGCGAGGTGCCCATCGAGGTCGAGGACAAGTACGTATCGGTGGCGCGCATCTTCGATACCGCCGACGAGATTCCCGAGAGCTACAAGGGCAACAAGTACGTGCGCACCAAGCGCGACGAGATCACCTCGCTTATAAGCTATGCCGTGGGCTGCATGTTCGGCCGCTATTCGCTGGATGTGGATGGTCTGGTCTTGGCCGACCAGGGTGCCACGGTCTCTGACTATCTGGCCAAGATGCCCGATCCCGATCACGTGACCTTTATGCCCGACGGCGACAATGTGCTGCCCATCACCGATGACGAGTACTTTGACGACGACATCGTGCGTTACTTTATCGACTTTGTGCGCACCGTGTACGGCGAGGAGACGCTCGAGCAGAACCTGGCCTTTATTGCCGAGGCGCTCGGCGGCAAGGGCACCTCGCGCGAGGTGATTCGCACCTACTTTTTGAAGGACTTCTTTAAGGACCACTGTCAGACCTACAAGAAGCGTCCCATCTACTGGCTGTTCGACAGCGGCAAGAAGAACGGCTTTATGGCTCTGGTCTACATGCACCGCTATACGCCCGACCTGCTGGCGCGCATTCGTACTGACTACGTGCACGAGCAGCAGGAGCGCTATCGTTCGCAGATCGCCGACGCCGAGGACGCACTGGCCACGGCCGAGCGCGGCGAGAAGGTCGCGCTGACCAAGCGCATCAAAAAGCTCAAGGATCAGCTGACCGAGACCGTTGCCTACGAGGAAAAGCTGCATCACCTGGCCGACCAGATGATCAAGATTGACCTGGACGACGGCGTTAAGGTCAACTATGCCAAGTTCCAGGATGTGCTGGCAAAGATAAAATAATGCACACGTGATTACGCGTTACGCGAATTGTTTTGACCGGTATGACAGTGGGATTGTTAGATGGCAAAGTTCGATGTAATTGAAGAGCTGGCGGCGCGTTTTGAACAGCCGCTGCCCGATTGCCGTGAGCGCCGCGTGGTGGTGTGGCACGACGCGGAAGGCGAGTTTGCCGCCACGTTTGCCGAGCTTTCCGAGGGCGGCTTTGGAGAAGCGGTAGAGCAACGCTTGCCGCGTCCGGTGCGCTTTGTGGAGGCTTGCGACGGGCATATGTTTGAGGTCAAGCGCCTTATCGCCCGCGAGGACACCACGAGCGACATGCTGGTGTATCGCCAGCAGGGGCGTGGTGGCCTTGAGGGCGATTGGCTGGCCGATGTTGAGCTGTACGCCGATCAGTTCTCGGCGGACTATCTGTCACTGCTGGCCGATCAACTGGGGGCCTCCAACGCGCGGGATATTCGCAAGGCACTGCAGGCGCACAAGTCGTTCTTTGCCGCCAAGGGCCGCGTCGCCAAGTTTTCTAAGTGCATGCCCGCGCCTGCGTGTGCGGCCGATGTTGAGCTGGGCCTGCTGGCTGCCATGTTTGGCGGCTCCGATCCCAGCGCTGCCACCATGCCGTTTATTGTGCGCGCGTGCCTGACTATGCTGCTGCGCGATGGCCCGGAGGCGCTGTCGGAGCTGGCGCAAAAGTTTGAGGCCGCCGACAGCCTTGCTGCCTTTGTGCGTCAGCGCACGGGCTTTGAGGGAGCGCTGTTCGAGCGCGATTCGCTCCAGGATTTTGCCGCCCATGTGCTGCTGACGGCTTCGGCCTCGCTGGTGCCAGCGGCTGCGCTGCAAAAGCTCTCCAACCATATTGTGCCTGCCTATGCGCCGTATTGCATTGCCGTTGTCCGCGAATGGGCGGGCGATGCTGCGGCGTCTGATGACCTGCGCGAGATTTGCGAGCTGGTCCAGGACGCGTGCGGCCTGCGCCATGTGTTTGGTGCTCTGCCTACCGACGATCTGCTGCGCCTGGATGTGTTTCCGTGCGTTGACGAGGCCATTTTGAGCGACCTGCTCGCCTCGATGGCGCAGGGTGCCGATCGCGTTGACGAGGCCCGTCGTGTTGCCGCGGCCCGTCGCGACCTGTGCTGGTACGACGATGTTGCCTGCTACTACCAGGTGCTTTTGGCGCTGGCCGACATGGCAGCCTTTAAGCGCGACCATGCGGGCGGATTCCACATTGCCCAGGCGGCCGAGGTATGGGAGGCCTATACCACAGATTGGTGGCGCATGGATGCGGCTTATCGCGCACTGCGCCAGGCCAACGAGCGCTGCAAGCTTCGTGGTGTCGACCTGTTGGAGGAGCCCGAGCGCCGCGCGGTCGAATGGGCCGAGAACAACTACGTTAACTGGTATCTGACCGAGAGCAACGCGTGCTGGGCCAATGCCGCCCAGGCGCAGTGGCGCGATGCCGGCTATGTTGAGGGTGTTGCTCGCCAAGACCTGTTTTATTGGGAGACGCTGCCCACGTATACCGGTAGTGCCAAGGCCAAGGTGGTCCTGATTAGCGATGCGCTGCGCTACGAGGTGGCGCAGGACGTGGCTGCCGCTTTGGAGCGCGAGCGCGGCGGCGAGGTGCGCATGGGTAGCGTGCAGGCGATGTTTCCCTCTATTACCGAGATGGGCATGCCGGCGCTGTTGCCGCATCAGGCCATGACGCTCAACATGGAAACGGGCGCCGTGCTGCTCGATGGCATGCCGACGGGTTCTACGGTCGAGCGTCAAGCGGTGCTGCAGAAGGCCGCGCCTACGGGTCGTGCCCTGAGTGCCGCGGCGTATCTGGACATGTCTGCCGCCGACCGCAAGGAGCTGCTCAAGTCCAGCGAGATCGTGTACCTGTATCACAACAAGATCGACGCGACGGGGGAGAAGCTCGCCACCGAAAGCGACGTGTTTGATGCATGCGCCGAGAGCGTGGACGAGCTGGTCTCGATCGCCAAGCGCGTGTGCACCGACGCGCCAGGCGCCCGCGTGACGATCACATCCGACCATGGCTTTTTGTACACGGCCAACGAGCTGCCGGAATGCCTGTTCCTGGGCAAGAACGACCTGCCCGACGATCCGGTGCTGTTTGGCAAGCGCCATGCGGTGGTCGCTCAGGGCGACACCTTGGCCGATATCGCTAACGGCGCGGACGTTAGCCCGTGTTTAGCCATGAACATGGACCATGTGGTGCCGGGCGGCGGCTACGTTGGCTTGGCTCCGCGCGGGATCGTGCACTACAAGCGACCCGGCGGAACCAAGCGCTACGTGCATGGCGGCGTGAGTCTGCAGGAGCTCGTGGTGCCGGTGGTCGGGTATCGCCGCCTGAGCGCCTCCTCAAAGGAATTCGTTGATACGCAGACTGCGAAGCTGCGCGTGCTGAGCGAGAGCCGCCGCGTTACCAACTCGCTGTTTGGCATTAAGTTGCTGCAGGAGGAGGCCGCTACGGGCAAGGTGCTGCCGTGTGAGTACGAGCTGGTGTTTACCGACGAGACCGGCAACGAGGTGAGCGATGTTGCTCGCGTGCATGCGGACATGACTTCGCCCAACCCGCAGGACCGCGTGGTCGAGGCTCGCTTTACGCTTAAGACGGGTGTGTCGTTTGGGTCCGGCTCGTCCCATTTGCTGGTTTGCCGCGACGCCCAGTCGGGCAAGATCGTTTGGCGCGAGACGTATACCATCGCTGTTTCGTTTGCCCCTGTTGCTGACTTTGGTTTTTAGGAGTGTGCCCTATGATTGATAGCCATGACGACAATCTGTGGGAAGTTCCCTCGATTGATGTGGATGTGCCTGCGGAGGCTGCGGCGTCCGTTGAGGCTGCGGCGCCTGCCCCGGAGCCGGTGGAGGCCGTCGCGCCCGTTGAGGACGAGTCCTCGACCGATGGCTATGACCAAGCTGTGGCCGAGGCTCCCGAGGATGAGGGCTACGACATGGACGGGCTGGACGGCAAGCTGCTCGAGCACTTTGCTGGCAAGATCGTGCGCAAGGACCTGACGGCCCTTATGAAGCGCGGCGCCAACGTTCCCACCTTTGTGCTTGAGTATCTGCTGGGCATGTACTGCTCAACCGATGACGAGGAAGCCGTGGCAGAGGGCCTGGATCGCATCCGCAGGATCCTCACCGATAACTACGTGCGTCCCGACGAGTCCGAGCGCATTAAGTCCAAGATCCGCGAACTGGGCCGCTTTACCATCATCGATAAGGTGACGGCCAAGCTCGACGAGTACAAAGACATCTACGTGGCATCGTTTGCCAATCTGACCATCGAGCCGTTTGTGATGCCGGCCGAGTACGTGCGCGACTATTCCAAGATTCTGCAGGGCGGCATTTGGTGCATCATGAGCATCGAGTATCGTCACCCCTTGGATGAGGAAGACGAGTTTGGCATGGAGGTCTTTGGCGACGATGCGCCGCGCCGCTCCAAGGCCAAGCGCAAAAAGCGCGGCCCCGAGGACTCTCCGTTTAGTGTGGCGTCGCTCACGCCCATCCAGATGCCCAACCTGGACCTGGATGCCATGATCGACGAGCGCCAGTATTTCTCGCGCGACGAGTGGCTCAACATGCTGCTGCGCTCCGCTGGTTATGAGCCCAGTGAGCTTTCCGAGAAAGAGCGTCTGCACTTTATCGAGCGTATGGTGCCGCTCATCGAACGCAACTACAACCTGTGCGAGCTGGGTCCCCGCGGCACCGGCAAGAGCCATATCTACAAAGAGGTCTCGCCCTACGCCATCTTGCTCTCTGGCGGCCAGACCACCACGGCCAACCTGTTCGGCCGCATGAACTCCATGCGCGCCGACCGCGTGGGCTTGGTGGGCCACTGGGATTGCGTGACGTTCGACGAGGTCGCCGGCATGCGTTTTAAGGACACCAATGCCGTGCAGATCATGAAGGACTACATGGCGAGCGGCAGCTATGCGCGCGGCCGCGACCAGATCAACGCCGATGCCTCCATGGTCTTTGAGGGCAATATCAACGACACCGTGCAAAACGTCCTTAAGACCACGCACCTGTTTGATCCGTTTCCGCCGGAGTTTAACAACGATTCGGCCTTCTTCGACCGTATCCACTATTACCTGCCGGGCTGGGAGATTCCCAAGATGCGTTCGAGCTTGCTGACCGGGCATTACGGCCTGATCACCGACTGCCTGTCGGAGTTTTGCAAAGAGATGCGCCGCAAGGACTTTACGCACCATATCGACCGTTACTTCCGCTTTAACAGCGACTTTAACAAGCGTGACGAGATTGCCGTGCGCAAGACCTTTAGCGGCCTGGCCAAGCTGCTGTTTCCCGACGAGGCCATGGACAAGGACGACGTGCGCTGGCTGCTGGACTACGCCATCGAGGGCCGTCGCCGCGTAAAGGAGCAGCTCAAGATTATGGCGGGCGTCGAGTTTATCGACGTTAACCTGGGCTATATGGATGCCGACAACCCGCAGGACGTGCACGTGGTGCGCGTGCCCGAGCAGAGCGAGGACACACTGATTCCCGACGGGCCGCTGCTGTCCGGTCACGTGTTTGGCGTGGGCAGGTCGCAGGGCGGCGAGGTCGCCGTGTACAAGTTGGAGAACAAGGCCGTTGCCGGCGAGTGCAAGTTTAAGCACGAGGGCGTGGCCTTTAACAAGCCGGTGCGCGATACGCTGGAGGCCGCGTTCGACAACTTTGTGAACCTGGCGAACCGCGTGGCGCCGGGCATGCACATTGGCTCCAAGGATTATCTGCTGTTCTACAACGACCTGCAGAGCAAGGGCCTGTCCGAGGAAGTTTCGCTCGCCGAGTTTGTGGGCCTGTGCTCCGCGGCGTGCAACCGCCCGGTGATGCCTGCGCTGGCGATTCCGGGAATCTTGCGCATGTCGGGCTCCATGGACGAGATCCGTGGGCTCGAGGACATTATGCGCGTGGCCAAAAACGCCGGCGCCAAGCGCGTGATTTTGCCGCTGAGCGCCATCGCCGGCCTGCAGAGCGTGTCGTCCGAGATTATTTCGGGCCTGAGCCCGGTGTTCTACATGGATGGCGACCCGGTCGACGCCGCGAAAAAGGCTCTGGATCTGTAGGAGTGCGGGCGTGCGGGGCGTCTGGTGTTCGGGTGCGCCGCGTACATGTTGGTGCGTAGTGCGTGAGGAGGCCTTGCTATGGCGGGCGAGCGTTCTGTTGGTGAGCTGCTCGACGAGCTGTTTGGCTTTGAGTCGGTAGCCAAGCGTCAGACGGCGCTTGAGCAGTACGATCGCGGGGAGCTGGTGCGCAAGGCGCGCTCCCGCGAGCTGCTGAGCGTGCTTAGGGGTGTCGAGGCTGCCGAGCGCGCTGCGCGCGAGTCTGCCGTGCGGGCTGTTGATACGTACGTGCGCCGTGTTGAGGGCGCTGCCCTTGCGCGGGCTCGCAAGCAGGTGGGCATTGTCGGTCCGCTGCAGATGGAGCGCCGCTATGCTGCCTTTTTACGCATGGAGGACAAGGCCGAGCTGCTGGCCCGTTTGGAGCAGACGCTTGCGTTTATCGAGGTAAAGCTGCGTGCGAATACGGCGGACAAGGTCCGCGCGGCGTACGATGCCGCGGGGGCTATGGTGCTACGGGACGCGGCGCGCCTGAATGGCGTGCGCGTTGTGGATGCCGTGCCTTTGGATGCCGACCTGCTGTGTACGCAGCTGGAACAGTTGCGTTGTGCCGCCGATGCGACGGACCTTGCGGGTATGATCACAGCGACGTTTGAGTCTGAGCTGAGTGCGACTGGCTCGCAGCGCGCCGGCGGGTCTGCGAGTGATGTTGCTGGCGATGTTGCTGGTGACGTGGCGTTGGAGCGCGAGCTTACCAACGTGCATGGCGCTGCGCAGCGAGCGCGCTTGGCGGCGCAGGCATATCGGGCCGAGCGCGCCGCCCGCGTTGCGGGGAGCACGGTGGAGCCTTCAGGGCTGCCCGAGCCTGCGTGCGTTGCGTGCGAGACGGCGTGCGATACCGGTTTGCTTTCCGAGTTGCTCGCTCAGGTTAAGAAGTCGTTTGAGACCTACCGTCGTATTGTTGCCGACGGCGGGTTGTTCTGCGCGTTTGGCTCTGGCTCGCCGCATGGGATTTGCAGGGGCTCGAGCTATGTTGACTATGATTCTCGGCTTGACGAAGACGTGCTGGTGGGCGAGTACGATGGCGCTACCAGGCACGATGTTCGGCGTGAGGTTCCGATTCCCGAGCTGGTGGATGAGGCTTCGGCCGAGGGCGGCGACTCGCTCGAGGTTGCCGTGGCACGCATGCGTGAGTTTAACGGGCGTCGCTACGATGGTGTGCTGGATGAGGATCCCACGCGCCATGTGAATGCGTTTTGGTATGGACTCAAAAAGCTCAGTCAGTATTGCGAGGCCGCCGTGCGTGTGGATGAGCGTGCTTGGGATTGCTTTATCGATAAGGTGCAGTTTGCCTACGATGAGCCCGTGGGGCGCCTGGCCATGCAGATGGACGACAAACAGGCGGCGGCTTTTGTTGCTGCTGTGGATAAGCTTAGCGCTGCTGAGTAGGAGCCTGGCCTGGTAGGAGGTTTCACCATGAAGATCGAAGTTGATGTGGACCAGCTGCGCGAGAGTCTGCTCGATCGCGCGGGGAGTGCAGCAGGCGTGGGCTTTCCTGCTGCCATGCTCGACGTGATGGATATCGAGGATGAGTCCCCTCAAGAGCTTCTAGCCCGAGCCGAACGCGAAGGCCTCGACCTCCGCGACTTTGCCGCGGGCGATGACTAGGATAGCTAATTTGAGACGGAGCGTCTGCACCCGCAGCTGCGCGAACATGCACGATAAACCGTCGTAATGGAGTTTAATGACCTCGCGACTGTTCTATTTTGATCGCACGCTGGCTAAGTGAGTAGACTTTATTGGAAATCCTGAGCACACGACTAATTTGCTTCAACAAACCCGCAGGTCACAGACTTGTGCTTTGGTGACATGGTCGGCGATTCGGCAAAAGTCTACTCACTTAGTTATGAGAGGCGCTAATTGTTCGCAACGAGACCCCAGCCGGGGCGATTGATGCTCAAATGTAGCCAATTCGGGATGGCTGTCCCTTGCCGCTACGACGCCAGGGTGGCGATGACGGCTTTGTCGCCGGCGTATATATGGGTGTTGCCGTCGGGGATGATCGTTTGGCCGTCGCGCTTGAGCATCACGACGATAAAGGGGTGCTTGCCTTGTGGCACATCGCGCAGGCGCAGCCCCGCCAGGCGGCCGTGGGGTGTCACGGTGACCTCGCGCAGCGTAACCTCGGCACGCTCTTCAAACGTCGGCGCGGCCATAACCAGAAGGTCGCCTTCTTCAATTACGGTATCGCCGTTGGGCAGCACCGGGTGTGCACCGTCGCGCAGCACCAGGACTACGAGCATGTCCGTGGCACTGCCGATGTCCGCGAGCGAGCGACCGGCAAACGGATGGCCCGCGCCCACCTTGAGCTTGACGAACGACATGCCGTCCTCGTCGCGGTAATCGTTAAAGGTGCGGCGCACGTCGCCGGCCGCATCGATCATGTCGAGCTTTTTCGCCACTGCCGGCAGCAGCGAGCCCTGCACCACAATGCTCGCCACGGCAATCACAAACACCAGGTCAAACAGGTCGTGACCGCCGGGAACGCCGGCCACCACGGCAAAGAGGCTAAACACGACCGAAGCCGCACCGCGTAGGCCCGCCCAGCTTACAAGTGCGACCTGGCGAGGGTTTGTCTTAAAGGGCGCCAGCAGCAGACCGACGGCGATGGGGCGGCTCACAAAGAGCATAAACGCCATGAGTGCCAGGCCCGGTAGCAGCATTTGCGGCAGGCGCGCGGGCGTCACGAGCAGCCCGAGCAAAAAGAAGATGGTCATTTCGGCCATCTCGGTGAGGGTGTCAAAGAAGTGCGCCAGCTCGACCTTACCGGTGATGTCGCTCGCACCCAGCACAATGCCGGCAAGGTACACGGCTAAAAAGCCGTTGCCGCCCAGATAGCTCGGCAGCGCGTAGGCGACGATCGCCACGGCGAACAAAAAGATGGTCTGCGCGCCCTCGGCCGTTGCGTGTGCGCGCTCGATCAAGCGGCCAGATGCCCAGCCGATGACAAGGCCCAGGCCCACACCCAGGATGATCTGCTTGGCCAGCAGCACAGGGATGTTAATGTCGCCGCCGGCCGCAAGGGTTGCAAGCACGGCGGTGAGCATGTAAGCGACGGGGTCGTTGGAGCCCGATTCGACCTCGAGCAGCGAGTCGGTGCCGTCCCTCAGCGAAAGGTTGTGCTCGCGCAGCACGCTAAAGACGCTCGCTGCGTCGGTCGACGCCACGACCGAGCCCAGCAGCAGGCCGCCGATCCAGTCGAAGCCCAGTGCGAAGTGCGCAAAGGCGCCGGTGATGCCGGCGGTGACGACGACGCCGAGCGTGCTCAGCAGCACCGCGGGCACGGCGACAGGCTTGGCGCGGTCGATGTTGGTGTTAAAGCCGCCGTAGAACATGATGAACAGCAGCGCCGTGCTGCAGACGGTTTCGGTGAGCGCATAGTCGCTAAAGTCGATGTGCGCCGGACCGTTGACGCCCAGCAGCATGCCCAGCGCGATAAAGATGAGCAGAGTGGGGAAGGGGAGCTTTTTGCCGACGGGTTTGATGGTCAGGCACAAAATGATGACGAGGCCGATAAAAAGAAGTAGCTGGTTCATGGATAGTGTCCGCTCCTGGGTGGTTGGCGTGGCACGGTCAGTTATCTGCGGTTATTTGTACCCAAAGATGGTGGGTTTATGGGGGCGGATTGCGGGCGTGTGCGTTTTCGACACGAGGCTGCGGCGTGTGCGACGTTGGTCGGGGAGCAGCTGCCGGCGGTGCACCGAGAACGGCGCGCGCGGGCGTTGGCGACGCGGGGCCCTTCCCAGCTTTATTGCAACGGAGTACAATGGGTAACGTTTAAGTTCAACTTGAAGTTTTAGTTGTGGCTCCGGGCTTCGGCCGTAATGCAGGGAAAGGCGTTCCATGGCGATCTATGTGACATCCGATGCTCACGGGCACGTGCGCGCGCTGGACGAGGCCCTTTCCAAGATCTCGCTAACGTCCGACGACACGCTGTACGTGTTGGGTGACATGATCGATCGCGGTCCCGATCCGGTCGGCGTCATCAACTTGGTGCGATCGCTGCCCAACGCTCACGTGCTTAAGGGCAACCACGAGCAGATTATGCTCGACGCGATCATCGGCCAGGACCCGCTCGATGCCGAGACCTGGGATATCAACGGCGGTTGGACCACGCGCCAGCAGCTCAACGAAATGGAGTTTGAGGCATACGAGGAGCTGGTGCGCTGGGCTGCTGCCCTGCCGCTCTATGCGGTGGCAGAGACTGCCGAGCGACCGTATCTGCTGGTGCACGCCGGTATTCAGACCGAGGCAGCGCGTGCGTTTTTGCTTGAGCATGGTTTCGATTGTGCCGACGGCAGGGGAGCGGTCGATGCCGATAGCGAGTTGCTGCAGCAAATGCTCGCCGTGCAGTCGTCCGATGACTTGCTGTGGATTCGCCATGGCTATTGGGATGCCCCGACGGGGCTGCTGTCTTCCGAGGGCAAGGGTCCGGTCGTGGTGAGCGGTCACACGCCCACGGTGTCGCTCGGGCGCTATTGCGAGGTAGGCGGCCTGGCAGGGCTCGATGAGGAGTCGGGGCGCGGACAGATTGTGCGCCTGGGCGGCGAGGATACCGCCGGCGTGTCCGATCGCATCGATATCGACTGCGCGGCGGCCACCGGTTCCGAGTTCGGCCGCGTCGGCATCCTGCGCCTGGATGATGGTGCGGAGTTCTATGCGAACATTCTGCCCGGCGAATAATCGGTGCAAAGGGTAGCTAATTTGGAACGGGGCTTTTTTGACTACTTTTGCCCTTCTGCCCATCAAATGATTTTTCTGGGCGGGGATTACATAATCATTTGGCTGCCCGCTGGCTAAGTGAGTAGACTTTTTTGGAAATGCCGAGCACCCAACATATTTGCTTCAACAAAACCGCAGGTCACAGACTTGTACTTTGTCGGTGTGGTCGGGGATTCGGTAAAAGTCTACTCACTTAGTTTTGCGTGATGCATATTGTCCGCAACGAGACCCCAGCCCGGGTGATTCCATCGCAAATTCCGGTGACCGGGGCAGCTAATTAGGCGCCGTACGGGTTGCGGGCTCGTTCTATGCGCTGGCGAATGTGAGCGTACTCGACAATCAATAGCACCAGCAGTAGGGCCATGATAGCCAGGTAGCTCACGACGGCACCCATCAGCCCCAGTAGGTTGATGAGGACCATCGGCACCACCACGCTCACGGCAAAGCAAATGAGGTAGATCTTGGTGACATCGTCGGCGTGGCGCAGCACTGTGATAATGGCGTAGATAAAATCGATGGCTGCGGTGATGCCGCCGGCGACGACCATCAGCAGCGCCAATGTGCGGTAGCGCTCAAAGTTGAGGCCGTACATAAAGCTCATAAGGGGAATGCCGGGGCCTGCCATAAACGCGGCGCATGCGCCAGTGATAACCACGATCAGCGCCATGACGGCGACAATAATTAAGTCAAAGCGGCGACGCTTGCGCGGGTTAGCCCAAATGCTCGACAAACGCAAGAGCTGCGGTTTATAGATAAATCCAATGCACAGCAAAATGGCCTGCGCCGGAAAGAATAGGGCATTAAAATACAGCTGATATTTGTAGGCCAGCGTGCCTTCCATCACAAATTTGGGCATGCTCTCGATAAGGTTGAACAAAAAGAGCGCGCCAAAGAGCGGGGCGCACTGCGCAAAGAGGCGGCCGACTTCGCGTATGCTCACGCGACGCGATTTTTCGGTCTCGAGTAGGGCGAGCGGGGCGGTGACCAGCACAAGCGAGGCAATGGCGGCGACGCCCATGGCCATGGCCGCGATGGGCATGCTGCGCGTAAGGAACAGCGCCACGCTAAAGACCGCGATGACGCCGGCGGAACGCAGCGTTTGGCTCATGCCGGCTAGGTAGAGCTTGTCGGCCTGCTGCAGGCGGCCCTCGTACACGTCCGCCACGCCATCGATCACCTTATAGAGGTAGACGCCCAGGCCGATCGTCGCCATCTGCGCGTCATAGCCGCGGGCGCTGCTGTACATGAGGCCGCAGCCTAGGGCGAGAGCTCCGCAAAGCCAGCGGTTGAGCTGGTAGGAGGCAAAGGACGTCTTCTCATCGATGTCCGAGACCTGAAAATTGCGTACGCCGTAGTTGCACGCGATCATGATGAGCGTGCCGGTGACAAAGGCGATGGAGAACTTGCCGGCTTCCTCGGCGCCTACAAGCTGCGTAGACACGATAGTGAGCAGCGGAAACGCCATGCCCCACACGGCGGTGCCGAGGGTATTCCAAAGGTAGTCGCGGCTGGTGGCGTGCTCCTCGTATTCGGCTTCTTGCGTGGAGAAACCGCCGCCGTAGACGGCGCCGAGCAGGCGGTTCCACCAGGCATTGACCATGCGGCGGACAGGACCGGGCTCGCGATCGCGCTCGTGCCGACGACGCGTGGCTTGGCCGCTATTTGGCCCGCCGGCGTTACGCTGGCTTAGCTCTTGGATGCGCGCGAGCTCCTCGGCGGTGTGCGAGGCGGGGAACAGGCCGTTCTCGATGCGTCCGCCCTGTCCGTGCGCCCCGCCCGATACAGCGGGGTTGGCGATGCCGTTGCGACGGGCGATGGCGCGGCGGATGCTATCGAGGGGCGAGATGCTCAAGGCGGGGTCCTTTCTATTACTGCGTTCTAGTATAGACGCGACGGTGTCACGCATGTTTTTGAACGGATTGTTCAATATTTTCGGGGGGCGGCAGTAAATTGTCGGTGAGCGTGCGGTATCCTGTTGAAGTTATGTGATACCACGATGCCGCCCGCGCGGTACCAAGGAGCTTCTACCTATGGACGTCGCCGCATTCTTGCTGGCTCTTGTGCCGATCATTTGGCTTGTCGTGATGCTGCTGTGCTTTAAATGGCCAGCTTGGAAAGCCGCCATCGGATCGTTTGTCCTTTCGTGCGTGCTTGCCTTCGCATGGTGGCACCTGCCGGCAGCGCAGATCGCGACCGCCTCGCTCGAAGGCTTTTTGATGGCCCTGTGGCCCATCGTTTTGGTAATCATCGCCGCGGTGTTCACGTATAACCTGTGCGTTCGCACGGGCGCCATGGACGTAATCGGCAGCATGATCACATCCATCAGCAGCGATCGCCGTCTGCTGGCGCTGCTTGTGGCCTGGTGCTTTGGTGGCTTTATGGAGGGCATGGCCGGTTTTGGCACCGCCGTTGCTATTCCCGCCGGCATGCTCGCGGGCCTGGGCTTTGAGGCCGTGCCCGCCGTGCTCATCTGTCTGCTGGCCAACGGCGTGCCCACGCCCTACGGCTCCATTGGCATTCCCACGGTGTCCGTTGCCGGTCTGGTGGGCCTGGACCCGCTGCATTTGGCGACCGTTCAGATGGTGCAGCTGGCGCCTTTCTTTGTGATGATGCCGCTGTTTATCGTGCTGGTTGCGGGTCGTGTCGCCGATGACCAGGGTAATGTTGCGAGCGTTGCCGAGCGCCTGAACGGCGTGGCGGGCATCGCCGTGCTCTCCGGCGTGTCCTTTGCCGGTGCGGCTCTTGTCGTTGCTATGTTTGTGGGTCCCGAGCTTGCCGTCGTCGTCGGTTCCATCGTTTCGCTCGCGCTGACAGCTGCGCTTGCCATGCGTGCCGAGAAGTCGGGGCATCTGGACGCACGCTTCCACATGAATATCGAGGCCGGCGAGCAGCTCACCGCTAAGTCGGCGCTTTCGGCTTGGTCGTGCTTCATCCTGATCTTTGTGCTGCTGTTGGGAACGTCTAACCTGGTGCCTGCCGTGCATGCTGCGCTCGCACCGTTTGCGAGCCAGGTGCAGGTGTATTGCGGCGAGAACCCCGGCACGCTCACGTTTTCGTGGATCAACACGCCGGGCGTCTGGATTTTTCTGGCGGCGTTTGTCGGCGGCGCCATTCAGGGTGCTTCGCCGCGCATGATGGGCAAGGTACTGGCCGCGACCGTCAAGCAGATGATGCCGACGGTCATTACCATGCTTTCGGTTCTGGGCTGTGCCAAGGTTATGGGCTATGCGGGCATGATCTCTTCGATCAGCGCGTTTTGCATTGCGGTCGCCGGTGGCCTGTACCCGATTCTGGCTCCGTGGATCGGCGCGGTCGGTGCGTTCGTGACCGGTTCGGGCACGTCTTCTGGCATGCTGTTTGGTCCCATCCAGAGCCAGGCTGCCACCGCGCTGGGCGTGAGCGACTACTGGATGGTCGCGCTGAACGCGCTTGGCGTCGCCGCCGGCAAGATGATCTCGCCGCAGACGCTTGCCATCGGCCTGGCCGCCGTGCACGTGCGCGGCAAGGATGCCGAGCTCCTGGGCGCCGTCCTGCCCTACGCCGCCGGCATGCTGGTCCTCATGAGCGCCATCGCCATGCTCGGCCAAGGCTTGCCGCTATAGTTGGCACTTAGGGACGCTCCTTTTGTGCCGGCATCCGGGGACACTCCTTGAATGTTGCCTGTTCAAGAGTGTCCCCAACGACTCGTCGTTTAAGAACGTCCCCAATGACTACCCAATGACTAGGCCGCTTGCCTGCGATTTTTGACCGTTGGGCGGGCTTGCCGCCCTTGCCGCAAAAACGTTTTTGCATATCGGGTACAACGGGCTTTACGTGAGTAAAGTGCGCGCCGCGCCCGCGTGACGCGCTTTTAAAGGAGGCCCCATGCCTGGTGTTACCCCTGCAGAAGTTCTGTCCAACTTTGGTATTACGCTGGTCGAAGATCCCGCCGAGAATCAGCCGCGTCTGCTGGTCGATCTACCTGCTGCGGAGCTCGTCGAGCACGCCATCCGCCGTGAAGAGGGCCGCATGGCATCCAACGGCGCGCTGGTAATCGAGACGGGGGAGCGCACCGGCCGTTCTCCCAACGACCGCTTTATCGTTGACACCCCCGATGTTCACGACAAGATCGCCTGGGGTGCCGTCAACCGCCCCCTTTCGATTGAGAGCTACGAGGCCATCAAGGCCGGCATCGTCGACTATCTCAACGAGCGCGACGTGTTCGTCACGCGCGGCATGGCGGGTGCCGACCGCAACCACACGCGTCGCCTGCTCGTTGCCTGCGAGCGCGCGAGCCAGGCGCTCTTCATTAAGCAGATGCTCGCCCGTCCGCTCGCTCGCGAAATTGCGCGCACCGGCGAGCCGGACTTTTGCGTGCTCGCGGCACCCGGGTACCAGTGCGACCCCGCCATCAAGGGCCTCAACTCCAGCGCCGCCGTGGTCATCAACTTCCAGGAACGCGTGATTCTGGTTGCCGGCACCGGCTACTCCGGTGAGATTAAAAAGTCCATCTTCAGCGTCATGAATTACCTGCTGCCCGTCGAGGACGATGTGCTGCCCATGCACTGCTCGGCCAGCATGGATCCCGTCACGCACGAGACCGCGGTGTTCTTTGGCCTGTCCGGCACCGGCAAGACCACGCTTTCGGCCAATCCCACGCGCCTGCTGATCGGCGACGACGAGCACGGTTGGTCCGACATGGGCATCTTCAACATCGAGGGCGGCTGCTACGCCAAGTGCGAGGGCTTGGACGAGTTTCACGAGCCCGAGATCTTCAACGCCGTTCGCTTTGGCGCGATCTGCGAAAACGTGGTGCTCGACGAGAACCGCAAGCCCAACTACGATGACGTCTCGATCACGCACAACACGCGCGTTGCCTATCCCGTCGAGCATATCCCCAACGCGTGGACCAAGGGCATGGGCACCACCCCGAGCGTCGTGCTGTTTTTGACCTGCGATGCCTTTGGCGTGCTGCCGCCTATCTCGCGCCTGACGGCCGATGCCGCCATGTATCACTTTGTGACGGGCTTCACCGCAAAGATCCCCGGTACCGAGGTCGGCGTCACCGAGCCCACGCCCACGTTCTCCTCGCTGTTCGGAGAGCCGTTTATGCCGCTCGATCCCATGGTCTACGCCAAGATGCTCGGCGAGCGTATCGCCGACGGTCGCACCCGCGTCTATCTGCTCAACACCGGCTGGATTGGCGGCGGTTATGGCGTGGGCCATCGCATCGAGCTTGCCTACACGCGCGCCCTGGTCGCACGCGCCCTCGACGGTACCATCGAGGACAGCGAGTTCTTGCACGACGATATCTTTAATGTCGACATTCCCACCACGTGCCACGGTGTGCCGGACGGCATCCTGGTGCCGCGCCAGTACTGGCAGAGCACAGCGCGCTACGACGAGGCCGCGCACAACCTGGCGGTGATGTTCGAGGAGAACTTCGAGAAGAAGTACTCGCACCTGCCCGAGTCCGTCAAGGCCGCCGGCCCGCACGCTCAGGTGTCCGCCGAGGCCCGTCATCGCGGCCGCGGCCTGCTGGGACTCCGCCACTAGCGTCGCCTCGAGTCCATATCCACCACAAAGAGGCAGGCGCCTTTGTGGTGGTTTTGCTCGTGTGGATGACTCGGGTTACAATGCGCCTGACATATCGTCCCCTTCTCCGGATGGGGACAGCGTAAGCGCTCTTGTGACGGCACCGTAGGACTTTGAAGGTGGCCGTTGTAGGGGCGCTTTTTGTTTAGGCGCTCGCGTTGGCGCGAATTGCGAAGGGAGCACGTATGAAGAGCTTTGTTGCCGAGGATTCATTTTGGGAGCTATTTCCACAGGCGGCGGTCGGTGTTGTGGTCGTAAAGGGCATGAAGCCCGCGGCTCAGATTCCTCAAGAGGACGTGGACGCGATTGCGGCGCTGCTCGATCGCGCCAATATCGATGCGGAGCGTCACCTGACAAGCGATACCATCAGCGAGAACGCGCCGGTCAAGGCTTGGCGCGAGGCCTATCGCCTGTTCAAGACTAAAAAGGGCGCCCGCTGCTCAATCGAGAACCTGTTTAAACGCGTGCTCAAGGGCAAGCCGGTCGGTCATATCACACCGGCGGTGGATATTTACAACACGGTGTCGCTGACCTACGCGCTGCCCGTGGGAGGCGAGGATTTGCACGCGATTGAGGGAGACCTTCGCTTGAAGGTGACCGACGGTGGCGATGCGTTCTTGCCGCTTGGCGAGGAGGCAGATGATCCGACGCTGCCCGGCGAGCTCGCCTACATCGATGATGCGGGTGCCGTGTGCCGCTGCTGGAACTGGCGCGACGGCGTTCGAACGGCCCTGTCCGACGATTCTGCCGATGCGTTCCTGGCGATTGAGTGTGTTGAACCCGAGCGAATGGGGGACTGTCAGGCCGCGATCGATCGCTTAGCCGAGCTGCTTGAGCGCTATCTGGGAGCGACGGTTGTCGTTAAGACGCTTGTGACCCGCGATAACCCGCGCGTGGAACTCTAGCTCGGGCCAAACCACCACACAAACCACCACAAAGGTGCTATCCCCTTTGTGGTGGTTTTTATGTTGATGAGTTAACAATTGGGATATTTGGGTACGGGGGTTCGGGCATGCGGCTAAGATGTTTACCCGTTAGCATCATGCAAGCGAAAGGCGGTCGTCTCCCATGCAGCAGAACGACGAGACACGTTTTGAGGACTTTGTCGGACTGATTAGCGGGCTCTACAAGGAGATCCAGCGCATTAAGGCATCTGAGGGCGCAAGGCTGGGCCTTAAGGGTTCCGATATCATGTGCCTGTACTATCTTGAGCGCAGCAAGGACGGCCTGACTGGTGCCGACCTCGCCCGCATGGCAGGCGTGACCCGCGCTGCCGTCTCGCGCACGCTGGCGCATCTGGAAGAGGGCGGCTACGTCGAGGTCGACGATTCGGGCGATGCCGCCGTTAAGTATCGCGCCCCGGTTCGCCTGACCACGTTGGGCGGCGAGAGCATGAATGAGGCCGATCGCATTATTCGCGAGGTGCTCGACGCCACCGGCAAGGCCATGGGCGTGGAGCAGCGTGAGCAGATGTACGCGTCGCTGCGTACGATTCTCGACACCCTGCGCGAGCTGTAGGGCCGCCTAGGCATTTGCTTTCCACTAACAACTGCATCGTCCCGTTTGAGCGCGTATACCGTGCCGGGGCATTGCTGTCAAAATTCCCTGCGCGGGACCTGCGCAAGAAAGGATTCGCTATGTCCGTCCGCATTATTACCGATTCCGCAAGCGATATGTCGCCGGCGGAGCACCCGGCACTGGCTGTTTTGCCACTGTCCGTTACCTTTGGTACCGATGTGTACATGGATGGCGTCGACATCGATCACCAGCGCTTTTACGAGATGCTCGTGGAGCGCGATGAGCTGCCCAAGACCGGTCAGGTCAACCCGTACGCGTTTTCGCAGGCTATCGCCGAGGTTCGTGAAGCCGGCGATGAGGCCGTGATTATTACCGTGGGCGCTAAGCTTTCCGGCACCAATCAGAGTGCCCGTACCGCTCTTGCCGAGGCACCGGGCGGCGATGTGTTCGTGGTAGACAGCAACAACGTCACCCTGGGCGAGCGCGTACTGGTCGAGTATGCCCTGCGCTTGGTGGACGAGGGCCGTAGCGCGGCTCAGATCGCGGCGGCGGTCGAGGCCGTGCGCGACCGCGTGGTGGTTATCGGCCTGCTCGAGACGCTGGAGTACCTGGTGCGCGGCGGTCGCCTGTCTGCTGCGGCCGGCGCCGTGGGCACGCTGCTCAACGTAAAGCCCGTGGTGGCTGCCGAGGACGGTCTGATCGTGCAGCTGGGTAAGGCGCGCGGTTCCAAGAACGGTCGCAACCTGCTGAACCAAAAGGTCGAAAAGGCGGGCGGCGTCGACTTTTCCATGCCGCTGGCGCTCGGCTATACGGGCCTTTCGGATGCGGTGCTCAGGAAGTATATCGAGGACAGCGCCGCGCTGTGGGCTGGCCACACCGAGGGCGAGCTGCCCGTTCACACCATCGGCGCCACCATCGGCACCCATGTAGGCCCCGGTGCCGTAGCCGTAGCCTTCTTCCAGCCTGCCAACTAACCGACCTGCCAAAAAGGGACAGGTTTATTTTGGCAGGTTTTATCTGGGCAAACGCTACCTGCCATGCCATGTGATCCCTCGGCGATGACGGGGTTGCGGACCATCGGCCTCACGGAGGCCGCAAATGATCCGCAACCCTGCCGTCCCCGAGGGATCATTTGATTTATGCTGTTGCGGGCGGAAAGGAGCATCGATGGCGTCTGAGGGCTTTTTTGAGCGGGTGTACGAGGTAGTCGAGCAGATCCCTGAGGGGATGGTTGCCACGTACGGCCAGGTGGCGCTGCTCGCCGGCCGTCCACGAAGTGCGCGGTACGTGGGGTATGCCCTGCATAGCAATCCGCGCCCCGGCGAGATTCCCTGTCACCGCGTGGTGTTTGCCGATGGTCGCATTTGCGAGGGCTTTGCCTTTGGCGGCCCCGACGCTCAGCGCGAGCTCCTGCTGGGGGAGGGCGTGGTGTTTGCCGATCCCATGCACGTCGACTTGGCTGCCTGTCGTTGGCCGGCTGGGTTATAGCGACTCTGCCGTGGCCAAAACCACCACAAAGGTGCCTGTCCTCTTTGTGGCGGAACGCTGGCTCCATTGATGTTTCCCCAGATAAAACCTGCCAAAACAAACCTGTCCCTAATTGGCAGGTTTACAAAGGTTAACTTATGCAGAAGGTGTGGCGGCGCGGTTTGATACGGCAAAGTAAACAATGGTGAACTATATTGTATTCAGCAACGGAGCAGGCCGTAGGCGATGAAAAAGCCTGCCCTGTTGAGTTTGATTCGCATTCCTCCCCTCTGTGCGATTCAACGGTGTACTTCAGGAAAGCGCCCGTCGGCTGCCATGGTCGGCGGGCGCTTTCCTGTAAGCATGGGGCAAACCCATCAGGTCTGTTATCCCATAATGAGGTACTGACGTTTGGTTTTAGGGGGGCACTAACTTTGATTGTTAGTCCCGCTTACAGCAACCGATCTTGGTAAATCCCTGCGGCGCTTCTTCGCCTGCGGGGATTCTTGGGCTGTCGCTTCCCAGATATGCTTCTACATGCCGCGCGAACGCTTGCCACGACCACTCGTCTTTATCGGCCTCAAGCCGATCGGGAGAAATCGCGTTGAACAGGCACGTTGGAATCTCGTGCTCGTGCAGATTCTTAGCGATACACGGTGTGCAGCCCTTCTCGTGGTTGACAGGGTTAAATGGGCATTTCCGGTCGTTGCAGGTACAAAACGCAACTGAGCTCATGGGACTCCTTCCGGTCGGTCGGGTCTGCCGTAAAAGCTGCCGCATGTTAAACAATAGGGTGTCATTGCTTAACAGGATATAGCCTCAAGGTACTTGCGACTTAGGGGTTCTGCCAAGCGGCTGAATATCTCGGCGACCGACCTCTGAAGAAAACAAAACCGCCGCAACGAGGATTGTGCCAATCGCGGCGGTTTAGTTTGAGTGTTGTTTATTGCTCTCGACTAGTACACCATGCCCATGGCGTCCTGAACCTCGGCCAGGGTCTGCTCGGCGATCTCGTTGGCACGACGGTTGCCCTCGTGCAGCACGTCCTTCACATAGTCCAGATCGTTCTCGTAGCGCTGGCGACGCTCGCGGATAGGTGCGAAGTACCCGTTGACGGCCTCGGTCACGTACTTCTTGAGCTGGCCGGAGCCACCCATGCCAATCTCCTCGGCAATCTCGACTTCGGAACGGCCAGTGCAGATGGCGGCGGTCGAAAGCAGGCCGGACACGCCGGGGCGGTTCTCGGGATCGAACGTAATCATGCGCTCGGAGTCGGTCTGGCTCTTCTTGATGCGCTTGGCCGTCTCCTCGGCGGTCATCGAGATATTGATGGCGTTGCCGTAGCTCTTGCTCATCTTGCGGCCGTCCAGGCCGGGCAGCAGCGGGGTCTCGGACAGCAGCGCGTCGACCTTGGGGAACACCTTGCCGTAGCGGTTGTTAAAGCGGCGGGCGATGGTGCGGGTGAGCTCGATGTGCGGCAGCTGGTCGCGACCGACGGGCACAACGTTACCCTTGCAGAACAGGATGTCGCAGGCCTGGTGTACCGGATAGGTGAGCAGAAGGCCGGTGAGCTCGTGGCCCGAGGCCTCCATCTCGGCCTTGACGGTGGGATTACGCGCCAGCTCGGCCTCGGAGACCAGCGACAGGAACGGCAGCATGAGCTGGTTGGCGGCGGGCACGGCGGAGTGCGCGTAGATCATGGTCTTGTCGGGGTCGATACCGCAGGCAAGGTAGTCCATGACCATGTTATACACGTTGTCCTGGATGTGCTCGGTGGTGTCGCGGTCGGTGATGACCTGGTAGTCGGCAATGAGCACGTTGGTCTTGGCGCCCATATTCTGCAACTCCACGCGGCCCTTGAGGGTGCCAAAGTAGTGGCCTAGGTGCAGACGGCCGGTGGGGCGGTCGCCGGTAAGCATGGTGAACTTCTCGGGCGTCTTGGCCAGGCCCTCGCGAATGGCGTTGCTCTTTTGCAGCGCGACTTCGTAGCTGTTCTCGTTTGGCATGATTGCTCCTAACGTATGTTCATGGGTCAAGATGATAACGCGTTTATTGAGAGGGGCGGGCGAAAGTGGGCAAGGGGGTGGTAAGGCGAGACATGCGTGGCGGTCGAGGCGCGGTCACGAGCGGCCGACGGTAAGCAGACCAACCTTCTGCAGCAAACCTTAATGCCTGTGGTGGCGCTCTCCCTTACGCTCCTCGGCCGCTTGCTCCTCCTGCTTAAAGGCGGGGTCGTCGGGGGTTATCAGCTCGTCTTCGTGCGTGCGCTTGTTGTAATGGTGGCGTAGCACGGGCTCAAACAGGTGCAGGTGCTTGGCGAAGGCTGCCGAGCCAATGCCAAGGACGGTAAAGATGAGCACGCGCATGGGGACTTCGACCTGGTTGATGGCGGCCGCACCGGCCGAAAGCAGGACACACCAGGCATAGATAAGCAGCACAGCTTGCTTTTGGTTATAGCCCTCTTGAATGAGGCGGTGGTGGATGTGGCCTTTGTCGGCCTGTCCAATGCTAATGTGGGCGCGCTTGCGGCGCACGATGGCGCTAAACGTGTCGATGATGGGCACACCGGCAACGATGAGCGGAATGATAAGCGAGGTGAGCGCGGCGGTGCGACTCACATTAAGCAGCGAAATGGAGCCCAGCGCAAAGCCCAGCAGCAGCGACCCCGAGTCGCCCAGAAAGATGCTCGCGGGGTTGAAGTTGTAGCGCAAGAAGGCCAGGCAGGCGCCAAACAACGCGATGGAGAGCGCGGCGGCATCGATGCGGCCCGAGAGAACGGCCATCGAGAACATCGTGAACGATGCGATGCCGCAGATGCCTGTGGCCAGGCCATCGAGGCCGTCGATAAGGTTGATAATGTTGGTGAACGCCACCAGGTAGACCACGGTGATGGGATAGGCAAGCCAGCCGAGCATAATCTCGCCGGGGGCAACCGGGTTGACGATGACGCCGATTTTTAGGCCACCCACGCAGGCGATGAGCGCGGCGAGGACCTGGCCGGCGAGCTTTTGCTTGGGCTTAAGCTGGAAGACGTCGTCGATCGCGCCGGTCGCAAAAATGACGGTAAAAGAAAGCGCCAGCATGGGGTAGCTAATGTGCAGGCGCGGATGCGGGACCAAGACGGGCGGCCAGCCCAGATGCCAGGTGCCCATAATCTGAACGATGCAGGCAACGACCAGGCCCAAAAAGACCGCCGTACCTCCCAAGCGCGGGATGGGCTTGGTGTTGATACGGCGTTTTGAAGGATAGTCAACGGCGTCGAGCTTGATTGCCAGACGTTTAACCAGGGGCACCGTGAGGAAGGTCGTGATATATGCCGCGGCTGCCACGCAAAGGAACGGTATGTAGCTCGTGGATGAAGCCATGTATCAAAAACCGCCAAGCGTCGAAGGAAAAGGTCAAAGGATGCCATGCCGCAAAGGGTATAGCTGACCCATGATACTCGACCAAAGGGGGTGCGGGGAATCGCGCCAATCGATAATCACGCGCTTACCAGATATTGGGATGGTGGCGGGGGTTCTGCCGAGTGCCGTTGGGTGTCATACGGGATCTGCGATGGCAATTTTTGGCAAAATCGGCAAAAGAAAACCACCCCCCACGTTACGAAAATGAACCCACCTAAAACAGGTGGGTGCCCTCATCGACCGTTCCAGCGTCCTTAACAACGAAGGATACCTGTACTACGTACGACTGTGTGGGCTCCCTAAATAAACGCGACGGTTCACCCAGTTGCTCCGCGGGGGGCGGAATACCTATATCATAAAGCGGCACTTTATCGATTCCAGTCTTGACATTACAAAAATCGTGTCGGACGATTACGGCGCCTTGGGCTCGAGCCGTCTGCGCGGTTGGTCCTTTTGCGTTTGAGCTGCTGAATCGTTGTTTTGGAGCATGTTTTTATGCCGACGTCGTTGACCGAACTTTTTTCGCCCGCCTGCCATTTGTGTCCGCGGCGTTGCGGTGCGGCGCGCGATGAGGGTGCGCGCGGCGTATGCGGTGCTAACGACACGCTCAAGGTGGCCCGCGCGGCGCTTCATATGTGGGAGGAGCCGCCTATCTCGGGCGAGGCCGGTTCGGGCACGATCTTCTTTAGCGGCTGCTCGCTCAAATGCGTCTATTGCCAGAACCACGAGATCTCGACGGGCAATTTTGGGCTTGAAATTTCGCCCGAGCGTTTGGTCGAGATTATGTTGGAGCTGCAGGGCCAAGGTGCCAATAACATCAACCTGGTGACGGCGACGCACTACGCGCACCTGCTGCCGGCTGCGATTGCCGCGGCACGGGCGCGCGGGCTAGTTGTTCCAATCGTCTACAACACGAGCGGTTATGAGCGCGCGAGTGCCGTGGCGGCGCTCGGCGATCTGGTCGATGTGTGGCTAACCGACTTTAAATATGCCGATGCGGGGCTCGCGCAGTCGCTCTCCCACATTAAGGACTACCCGCGTGTGGCTGTGTCGGGTTTGGCGCAAATGGCGCGCGAGATTGAGCGCCGTGGGGGAGAGCTGGTGGACGAGGACGGGCTCATGAAGCGCGGCGTGATCGTGCGTCACCTGGTGTTGCCGGGGCATGCGGACGATTCGTGTCGCGTGCTAGACCTGGTGTGGCAGACGGTGGGTGATGTGCCGATCTCGGTCATGAACCAGTACACGCCCAATGCGCTCATGCGCGAGCAGGGCGGCGACTTGGCGCGAGCCGTGACGCGCGAGGAGTACGAGCGGGTGCTCGACCATGCCGACGACCTGGGCTTTACGACGATGTTCTGGCAAGAGGGCGGCGCGGTAGACGAGAGCTTTACCCCGGCGTTCGACACCACTGGCGTCCTCACCAGCGCAAAGTAGCTCTTTTGAGCAGTCTTTTTGGGACGGGGCTATTTTAGCTGCCCCTGCCGTTAATCGTCCAAATCGTTTTCGCTATCTGCCTGGGTAGCTAAAAAAGCCCCGTCCCAAAAAGACTGCTCCCGGTGGGGGTCGAGCTACCATCCGAAAAGTAGTCAAAAAAGCCCCGTCCCAAAAAGACTGGGTATTGGGCGTTGACAGTTGGCGAGCCGTAGGTAAAATATCAACTTGTCCTGGGGACGTAGCTCAGTTGGGAGAGCGCTGCCGTCGCATGGCAGAGGCCGAGGGTTCGACTCCCTTCGTCTCCACCCTTGGATTTGATAAGCCGCTGACATTGTGTCGGCGGCTTTTTTTAAAAAGAAAGGGCTGCACCATGGCCGAGCTTGAGTCCCAACCATTGTCTGACGAGGAGCGCGCCGAGTTGGAAGAGCTCCGCGCCGAGAAGGCCCGCCGCGAGGAGCAGGAAAAGGCCCGTCGCGAGCGTGAGGAGCTGGCCGCCCTGCGTGCCGAGCATGCGAAGGCCGAGGAGGCTGCCGCGAGCGCCGCATCCGAGCGCAAGCCCGCGCCCGCGCCCAGGCCCGCCGCTGCGAAGCCTGCGCCTGCTGCACCCAAGCCTCAGCCTAAGAAAGCCGCCCGCCCCAAGCCCGCCGAGCCCAAGCCGAGCCGTGATGAGATGACGTTTGCCCAGCGCATGGTCACTTCCAAGGAGCCCACGGCCGAGGGCGAGATCCCCGGTATGGCCCCGGCTCAAAAGATCATCATCGCGCTCGCCTTGGTCGCGTTTGTCGTCTTTATGGGCTACACGATCATGACCAGCATGGGCCTGCTCTAACCGATTTGCATCGGGCGTCATGTCCGCATGCTCTGCTCTCGTCCAACCCTCAACCTCTGCACAACGCATCCGAAAGGTCGCCCCATGGCTTTGACCGACATCTCGCATCCCACCGACATCGCAATGCTCACCGATCTGTACGAGCTCACTATGGCCCAGGGCCTGTGGGAGAGCGGCAAGGCCAATGAGCAGGGCTGTTTTACCGCGTTTTACCGTGACCATCCGTTTGGCAGCGCCTATGCCGTCATGTGCGGCACCGCCGAGCTGCCCGAGCTGGTCGAGAACCTGCGCTTTACGCCCGAGGACATCGACTACCTCGCATCGCTCCAGGCCCCGGCCGGCGGCGCGATGTTTAAGCCCGAATTCCTCGACTACCTGCGCGATTTTCGTGCGCATGTAAACATCGACGCCGTCCCCGAGGGCGAGCTCGTCTTTCCGCGCGAGCCCATGGTGCGCGTCACCGGCCCCGCGCTGGAGTGCCAGCTGCTCGAGACGGCGCTGCTCAACATCGTCGGCTTCCAGACGCTTGTCGCCACCAAGACGGCGCGCGTGGTGCTGGCGGCGGACGGCCGTCCTGTGGCCGAGTTTGGCCTGCGCCGCGCCCAGGGTCCCGATGGCGGTCTGGCCGTCGCGCGCGCGAGCTACGTTGCCGGCTGTTCCTCTACGTCCAATGTGCTCGCCGGTCGCCGCTACGGTATTCCCGTCTTTGGCACGCATGCGCACAGCTGGGTGATGAGCTTCGATTCCGAGCTCGAGGCCTTCCGTGCCTTTGCCAAGTCGAGCCCCAAGAACTGCACGCTGCTCATCGACACTTATGATGTGCGCGAGGGCTGCGAGCATGCCATTACGGTTGCCAAGGAGATGGAGGCGGTGGGCGAGCGTCTGTCGGCCATTCGCATCGATTCCGGCGACCTCGCCAAGCTGTCCAAGTATGTCCGCGGCCGTTTCGATGCCGAGGGCCTGCCCTATGTGGGGATCTCGGTTTCCAACGATCTGGATGAATACACGATTCAGTCGCTGCTCGACCAGGGCGCGCCCATCGATAGCTTTGGCGTGGGCACCAAGCTCGCGACCTGCTACGACCAACCGGCGCTGGGCGGCGTTTACAAGCTTTCCGCCCGCCGTGCGAGCGAGGCGGACCCGTGGACGCCGGTGGTCAAGCTCTCCGAGCAGCCCTACAAGCGCACGATTCCGGGCGTGCAGCGCGTGCGCCGCTATTACGACGGCTTTGGCGGCCCGGTCTGCGACATGATCTATGACGAGGACCATCTGGCGGGGGAGGGCGCCGCGCGCGGCAATACCCTCGTGGCCGTGAACGATGCCGCTCTAGTGACCGACGTGTCCGAGCTTGAGTATCGCGAGCTGCTGGCGCCGATCGTGCGAGACGGTAGTGCTGTTGCCCCGCGCGAGAGCATCGAGGCCGCACGCGAGCGTTGCGCTTGGGCGCTGGACCATCTGGATCCGGTCTACAAGCGCTTCCTGTACCCGCAGACCTATGTGGTGGGCATGGAGCAGGGCCTGGCGCAGGTGCGTGACGAGCTCGTGCGCAAGAATATGGCCGCGGCTTCTGCCTTCCCCTGGGCTCGCTAATTTTGTTGGGTGTAGGGTGGAATTACGTTCCCTCGGCCGTCAGCTCGCCCGAACCCTCAACAGTTGATTGGTTTGACGTATGACGACTTCTTATAAAACGATGGTGGTAAAGATCGGTTCGTCCACGGTGGTGGGCGCCGATGGCAAGGTCAACCGCGCCTTTATCGGCGGGCTCGCCGGTCAGGCTGCTGCCCTGCGCAAGCTCGGCTGGCGTCTGGTCGTGGTGAGTTCGGGCGCCATTGCCTGTGGCTATCCCGTGCTGGGCTTTGACCGCAAGCCGGTCGGTGACCTGCCGAGCCTGCAGGCCTGCGCCTCGGCCGGTCAGTGCATCATCTCGTCGGCCTACGACGAGGAGTTCCATGCGCGCGACCTGCTCACCTCGCTCGTGCTGCTCACGCGTCACGACACGGCCCGTCGCACGTCCTATCTGCACGCGCGCGACGCGCTGCTGCGTCTGGTGGAACTGGGCGTGGTGCCGGTCGTCAACGAGAACGACACCGTTACCGTCGACGAGATCAAGTTTGGCGACAACGACACGCTGGCGGCGCTTGTGGGCTGCCTGGTTTCTGCCGACCTGTGCGTGACGCTCTCGGACATCGATGGCCTCTATACCGCCAATCCGCACGAGGACCCCACGGCCGAGTTCGTTCCGGTCGTGCATAAGATCGATGCCAAGATTATCGCCTCGGCGGGCGATTCTTCCACATCGGTTGGCACAGGCGGCATGATTACCAAGATCCGCGCGAGCCGCATCCTGATGACGGCGGGCATTCAGAGCGTGATTTGCTCGGGCGAGGAGCCCGATGCGCTCGTGCGCCTTGCCCGCGGCGAGAGCGTGGGTACGCTGTTCGATCCGCCGGCGGAGCGCCTGGACATTGCGCCCCGCAAGCTGTGGATTGCACTGGGCGACAAGGCGCATGGCTCGGTGACGGTCGATGACGGCGCCGCGAAAGCGCTGGTCAGCCGCGGTTCTTCCCTGCTTGCAGTGGGTATTCGCGAGGTCGATGGCACGTTTGCCGAGGGCGATGTGCTCGACGTGTGCGACCCGAGCGGCATGGTTGTCGCCCGCGGTATCGCCGAGGCCGATTCGGACGTGCTGGAGCTTGCAGCCGGACGCCGCCAGGACCAGATTGCCGGCAACCGCTTGCTGGCAGACTTGGCCGAGAAGCCCGCGATCCACCGAGACAACTTGATCGTCTTTGCATAAAGAAAGACAGCGCTGCGGATCGTTTCCCGCAGCGCTGTCTTTCTCGTGCCGGCACTTGGGGACGTTCCTTTTGTGCCGGCTGATGGGGGACACTCCTTTGCTAGAAGATCTGACGCAGGTCTCCGCGGTTGAGGGACTCGTCGAAGAGGTGCTTGAACACCACGCTGCCGTGCAGGCCGTCGTGCTCGAACTCGTTGGTCACCCAGGCGTGTGAGTTGCCCACGCGGCTGAGCGTGTCGAGCTGCAGGCCCGAATCCACGTACATGTCGTCGAAATATACCGCGGCTTGGAGCGGCACCTCGTTGCAGGCCAGGCGCTGCGGGTCGTAGATCTTGTCCCAGCTGGTGTCTTCCATCAGCAGGTCCATGGCGGGCTTGAAGGGCTTGAGCTCGGGCATCTGCTCAAACATCCACGGGAACATGGCCTCGCCGGTAAACATGAGTGGGCGCGCGAGGGTGTCGAACTCGGCACGATGGGCCTTTTCCTCGGCGGCTGCCCAGCCAATGGGCATCGTGTCGCCATCGGCGTAGATGAATTCCTGCAGCGTCCAGTACAGCGGATTCGTGCGCGTGTTGGTGCGCTCGAAGGCGCGCATCAAAAAGCTTTCTGATACCGAGGATCCGCAGCTCAACGTGCCGTCGCCGTCAACAAAAGCATGGTCGATAATCCAGTGCATGCGCTCAAAGCTCGGCTTCATGCCAAAGTCGCTGCCCATGAGCTGCAGGCGCTCGACCGTCATCGGCGAGCCGTCGGGCAGCGCGGGCTTTTGCTCCTCGAGGGCATCTGCCAGGGCCGCCACGCGCTCGACGTCGGTGGGGTAGCGGTCGTAATACTGCTGAGTCTTGGCCGCCATACGCGGGAAGGTGTGCGCGTAGACCTCGCTGGCACTCGCCGGTACGTGCGGAATGCCGCCGCAGGTAAAGCTCGCCGCCACGCCCTCGGGGAAGAGCGACAGATAGCTCAACGTCAAAAAGCCGCCGTAGCTCTGGCCGAGTGTGACCCAGGGCTTGCCGCCAAAGCCTACCAGGCGCAGGTACTCAAAGTCGCGCACGATGGAGCTGGCGAGGTGGCGCTTGAGAAAATCCGCCTGCGAGCGGGCCGCATCGGAGCCTGCCGCCTCGGCGCGCTCGCCCAGTGCGGCAATCGTGCGCCCGTCTACACAGCTGCTGCGCCCGGTACCGCGCTGGTCGGGCAGGACGACGCGGAAGTGCTTGACGGCCTCCTCGATCCAGCCGTCGCTTGTGGGCGACAGCGGACGCGGGCTCTCGCCGCCGGGGCCGCCCTGCAAAAAGAGGAGGAGTGGCAGGTCGTCGTTGATACGGTCGGGAGCGCAAACCACGCGGTAGAAAAGCTTGATGCTCTCGGGTGCGCCGGCGATGGGCGCCGGCATGGCGCCGCGGCGCATGGTACTGCCGAAGGCCAAAAGCATTGGCTCCAGGCCGCGCCAATCCAAGGGGACGTCGGTGCTGTGGTCCTCGACATAGAGGCCGGGGACGTGGTACGAAGTGATGAGGGCCATGCGGTACTTCCGTTCGTTGCGGTGTTTCGGGTTGACCAATTTTACCGCCGCCAGCGAGGATGCGCACAAATCGGCTACCATGGTTGGCAAACTTCTAAGAGAAAGGGCCGCCCATGTCGGTCGATATAGCCACGTATGTCCACGATCTTGCCGTTGCCGCCAAGGCAGCGTCGGCCTCGCTTGCCACGGCGAGCGACGAGCAGCGCCAGGAGGCCGTGCGCGCCATGGCCGCGGCTCTGCGCGATGGCGTCGATTCCATCGTCGCCGCCAACGAGCTCGATATGTCCGCTGCGCGCGATGCGGGGACCTCGGCGGGGCTCCTCGACCGTCTGCTGCTGACGCCCGAGCGCGTCGAGGGCATGGCCGCCGGCCTGGAGAAGCTCGCTGAGCTGCCCGACCCTGTCGGCCGCGTGCTCGACCACCGTGTACTTGCAAGTGGTGTGGACCTCACCCGCGTGAGCGTGCCGCTGGGCCTGGTCGCCATGGTCTATGAGGCGCGCCCCAACGTGACGGCCGATGCCGCGGGCATCTGCATCCGCACCGGCAACGCCTGCATTCTGCGCGGCGGTTCGCTGGCCTATCACTCGTGCGCCATGATTGCCGAACTGCTGGCCGATGCGCTCGAGGCCAAGGGTTTCCCGCGCGAGGCTATCTCGATGATCGAGTCCACCGATCGCGAGGCCACCGGCGAGCTCATGAAGCTTCGCGGCATCGTCGACGTGCTTATTCCGCGTGGCGGTGCGGGCCTGATCCAGCGCTGCGTGCGCGAGTCGCTTGTGCCGGTTATCGAGACGGGCACGGGCAACTGCCACATCTACGTGCATGAGTCGGCCGACTTTGACAAGGCGCTCAACATTATCGTCAATGCTAAGACCCAGCGCGTGGGCGTGTGCAACGCCGCCGAGTCGCTGCTTGTGGACCGCGCCGTGGCAGATTCGTTTTTGCCGGCGGTCGTGGCCGTGCTGCACGACCACGGCGTGCTGATTCACGGCGACGAGGCCATGTGTGCCGCATGCGCCGCCGCCGGTCTTGCCGAGGGCGACGACTACGTGGCCGCGACCGAGGAGGACTGGGGCCGCGAGTACCTGGCGCTCGAGATGAGCGTGAAGGTCGTGGCGAACGAGGACGAGGCCATCGTGCACATCAACCGCTATGGCACTATGCATTCCGAGGCCATCATCGCCGAGGACGCGGACGCTTGCGAGCGCTTCTTGGATGAGATCGATGCCTCGGCCGTGTATGCCAACGCCAGCACGCGCTTTACCGACGGCGGCGAGTTTGGCCTGGGCGCCGAGATCGGCATCTCGACCCAAAAGCTCCACGCCCGCGGCCCCTTTGCCGCCGAGGCCCTCACCACCTACAAATACAAGCTTCGCGGCACCGGCCAGGTCCGCCCCTAAACCTACCAAAAAGGGACAGGTTTATTTTGGCAGGTTTTATCTGCGGTTTTGCCGGGCGACGCGTCCGCCCGGCTTTTTTCTCCGTATGCCTTTTCTGCCTTTCGGCTTGAGCCGCGGCGATATACGATAGTGACACCGTGTCCTAGCACCGACTCACCTGGAGGTATTGCCATGTCCCAGACGCTTTCCGCCGGAATTACCCGCGACCGTGCGTTCGAATTGCTCAACGAGCACAACAAGGACCCGTTTCACATCACCCACGGTGAGACGGTCGAGGGCACCATGCGCTACTTTGCGCGCGAGTTCGACCCCGAGAACGAGGAGTTTTGGGGCATCGTCGGACTGCTGCACGACTTGGATTGGGAGGAGCATGAGGACGACCCCGTGAACCACACCATCTATGCGGCCGAGATCCTCGAGGGCGAGGGCGCATCGCCCGAGCTCATCCGCGCCATCCAGACGCATACCTCGGACTTCAACACCTCGCTGCCCAAGCCCGAGCTGCAGATGGAAAAGATCCTGTTTGCCTGCGACGAACTTACCGGCCTGATTGGGGCTGCCGTGATCATGCGTCCGAGCAAGAGCGTCATGGACTTTACGACCAAGTCGCTCAAGAAGAAGTTCAAGGACAAGCGCTTTGCCGCCGGCTGCTCGCGCGACGTGATTACGCAGGGCGCCGAGATGCTGGGCTGGGAGCTCCCCGAGCTTTTCGACCGCACCATCGCGGCCATGCAGTCCTTCGCGCCCGACCGCGACACCTTCCAGGCCTAACCTGCCAAAAAGGGACAGGTTTATTTTGGCAGGTTTTATCTGGGAAGACGCTTCCGTTGGACGTTATTCAGCGGAAGCGTTTTCTGTTTAACATGGTGGCGCTTGCGAATGGCGGCGCCTCGCGGCAGGCAGCTGCGCTTCGCCGTACCCGTAACTCGGCAAACGCGACGCTAGGACGCGTTCTTGATAATCCATGTTCCGAGTCCTGTCAGCAGCTGAACCTGCTTAACGGTTAGCCCTTGTTTTCGAAGCGCGAGAATCGCCTCATTGCGAAGTGGCTTGGAGACAGATTTGAGTTCCGTCGGAGCGCATCCTGCGACACTCTGCACGATTGCCGTGCCAAATTCGCATAGATCTTCCTCGCGAACCTTGGCTGTTGCGCTGGGGCGATAGGGAAGCGACGGCGCACTTTCCATGAGTTGAAGGTATGAGCGAGGTGTTGGGAATAAAACACCGACAACGCTGCCGGTGACATGCGGCCGTGACCTGGCACTCATTAGATACTCGCGATGGCTGCTCCAGGGATATTCGTCGTATGCCGCCAGTCCTGCTTTTTGTGGATTCAGATGAATGTATCGAATTGCCTCAAGTAAATATGCTTCCGACTTAATGGGCGAATCCCAAAACCGCTCCTGAAACACGTGGCCGACATGCTCCGTCCGCGCATTGTACCTGCCCGCATACGATACGGCTACCGCGTGCATCGCGTCGCTTTTGCGGTCGTCCGGGTCGTCGATGAGCAGATGAATATGGTTTCCCATAAGGCACCAAGCGATAAGCTCGATATTGTGTTTGGGGAGGATTGCATCGAGGATCTGAAGCATGGCGATTCGGTCCTCGGTATCGTCAAACAGCAATTGCCCTCCGTTTCCACGCAACGTGACGTGGAAATAACCGGTTGGTGACTTTGAACGAGGTTTTCTCGGCATGGCCCCTCCTTTAGCTTGGATGGGCTGAAGATACCTTATTCGGGGGCTTCGGTTGTCGAGATTCAGTTCACCGACTATAGCTGCTACCTGCCGAAATGTTATTGCGTTTTCAAATTGATGCTTTTTAATGGTAATTGAGCAAGACGGGCACGCTTGTTGCGGATACGGGCGTTGGTTGCGTCGATCTGGACGGCCCTCGCGTGATGTCATCACAAATGGGCTTCACGCATTTTCGCGGCGATAGAAAAATGGCCGGGGCTTACAAACAAAACGGAGCACCCGGCCGTTTACCAATTGTTTGTTGACGTTTGGCCAGATAAAACCTGCCAAAATAAACCTGTCCCTTTTTGGCAGGTTAGTTGAGGGCGGCTTGGGATAGGCGGGCTTCGGCGTCTTCCTCGGTGACGCCCAAGGCCACGGCAATCTCCTCGATGGAGCGGCGCTTGGCTTCCTTGAGTACGCGCATGTAGTAGGAGCTGGGCTTTTTATCTGCTTCCTCGGCCTGGCGAATACGGTGCATCATTGTTTTTGCCACGCGGACCGTCTCGGGCGCACCCAGCTTGAGCTGCTGCTTAAAGTGCGTCTCCTCGAGCGAGCTGTTGCGCTCGGTAAAGGTGTCGCACTCCAGCTCGTCGTAATGGCTCAGTAGGTGCTCGGCATCTTGCTGGGAGATGGCGGCATGTAGACGGTCGGCCTGCGCCACGGGGTACATGAGGATCGTCTGCGCATGTCCCTGCTTGGTCTCGAGCAACAGCATGGGCTGCGGTGTGTCTTCCCTAAAACCGACGACGGTGCAGACTCCCTGACCCGGATGAATGACGTGTTGACCGATTGAGAACATGCTACCTCCAACTTATACGAATTTACGTATGTCTAGAATACCACGCTGACGTGCGCAAACCCTTACTTTATGCAGGAAAAGCACACAAATCCGATAGGTAAGAGTATTCGATATTCTGAGCTGCCCATGCAGATGTTTATGCATTTTCGGCGGGTGCACAACCAGCAGGCAGACCGCCATCTTTGAATGGCCTTGCGACAACTGTGGTCAATTATGTGCATATGCAATATCGATTGACTTTACCCTGCGACAGTAGTTACCGCTTGTGATAGAGTGCTGCAAACTCTGGCTTTTGCCCTACGAGTGACCAAGAGCTCGGGGGCTTTAACACAAGGAGGATCTATGCCCGAGAAGATTGAAGAGCTGGTACGCGCTGCGCTTGCTGCGGCCCAGGAGGCCGGCGACCTTTCCGCATTTGAACTTGACGATTGCGCTATCGAGCGACCGGCTGACACTTCTCATGGCGAGTGGACCTCCACCATGGCCCTGAAGTCCGCCAAGCTGGCTCACTGCGCCCCGCGCAAGATCGCCGAGGCCGTCGTTGCCCATATGCCCGAGGATCCCGCGATCGAGAAGGTCGAGATCGCCGGCCCTGGCTTCATCAACTTCTACCTCTCCGTCGCCGTCAAGAACGCTATCTTCGGCGAGGCTCGCGAGAAGGGCATGGACTTCGCTAAGTCCAACGTCGGCGGCGGCCTGAAGACCCAGGTCGAGTTTGTCTCCGCCAACCCCGTCGGCCCCATGCATATTGGCCATGGCCGTTGGGCCGCTCTGGGCGACTCCCTCTGCCGCGTTATGGACCATGCCGGTTACGATATCCAGCGTGAGTTCTATATCAACGACCACGGCTCTCAGATGAACACCTTCGGCAACTCCATCAGCACGCGCTATATGCAGCTTGCCGACATCATCGCCAAGCAGGACGTGGATATCGACGCGGCTCACAAGCTGCTGATTGCCGACCGCGATGCCTTTGTTGCAGATGAGAACGACGAGCATCCCGAGACCCATCCGTATCAGGACAACTTTGCCGAGACTCTGGGCAAGGATTCCTACGGCGGCGACTACATCATCGACGAGGCCGCCGAGTTCTGGCGCACCGACGGTGACAAGTGGGTCGACGCCGATCCGCAGGAGCGCATGGAGAGCTTCCGCGAGCGCGGCTACGTAAAGATGGTCGACAACATGCGCGACCTCTGCCATGCCGTCAACTGCGACTTCGATCGTTGGTTCTCCGAGCGCTCGCTGTACGTGAAGGACACCGAGGGCGAGACCGCCGGCACCTCCGCCGTCGACCGCGCTTTCGAGAAGCTCGACAAGATGGGCTACCTCTACACCAAGGACGGCGCTCTGTGGTTCCGCTCCACCGACCTGGGTGACGACAAGGACCGCGTCCTGATCAAGTCCGACGGCGAGTACACCTACTTCGCCTCCGACGTTGCCTATCACTGGGACAAGTTCCAGCGCGTCGACCACGTCATCGACATCTGGGGCGCCGACCACCATGGCTACATCGACCGCGTCCGCTGTGTCTGCGACGCTCTTGGCTATCCCGGCAAGTTCGAGGTTCTGCTGGGCCAGCTCGTCAACCTGCTGCGCAACGGCAAGCCCGTCCGTATGTCCAAGCGCAAGGGCACCATGGTGACCCTGCAGGAGCTTGTTGACGAGGTCGGTTCCGACGCCGCCCGTTACACGCTCATCTCCAAGAGCTCCAACCAGATGGTCGACTTCGATATCGAGGCCGTTAAGAAGCGTGATAACTCCAACCCGGTCTACTACGTGCAGTACGCTCACGCTCGTGTGTGCTCCATTCTGCGCCGTGCCGCTGACGTTACGCCCGAGCAGGCTGACGAGATGGGCATGAAGGCCGTCGCCGCCAAGGCCATCGGCGAGAACGTCAACTACTCGCTGCTGACCGACCCCACCGAGCTTGCCCTTTCGCGTAAGCTCAACGAGCTCACCGACCTCATCGCCAGCTGCGCTCGCGACCGCGCCCCGTTCCGTCTGACGCACTTTGCCGAGGAGCTCGCCGGCGACTTCCACAGCTTCTACGCTGCCTGCCAGGTGCTTCCGAGCGAGGGCCGTCCCGTCGACCCCGAGCTTTCGCGCGCCCGTCTGGCCGCTTGCGACGCCGTCCGCGTGACGCTCGCCCTGGTGCTCACTCTGGTTGGCGTTTCTGCACCCGAGCAGATGTAATCTACGGGTCGTTTAACCGTGTAGGTTTGGCTTTGCTGAGCCCTATAAGCCCGATCTCCATGCGGAGGTCGGGCTTTTTGCGTTTGGCGGGGCTTTTTGGCGTGTTGAAAAATGCTACAAAAACGCAACTATACCGGTTTACGGGGCTGAATCGCTGCCTGGCGACCATAGCAACAGCAGCGAAAATAAAATCGCAGGTAGACGGCTTGCCGAATATTAAAAATGCAGGGTATGGTTGGCTTACGCCGTTCTTGCACCGTAATCCGCGAATGTTTTGAAAACGACCCCTTGGGGACGGAGGAAAACGGATCATTTTTGTCCGGTGGGAGAGCGGTGCGAAACCGTCCGCCACGAATCGGGCTTATCTACTACGTTTAGTCGCATACCCCGAACCATGCCGAAAAGTACGATATTAAAACCGCAGGTAGCGGGCTTGCGATTTTAGGAAGATCGAGGGGATGGTCAGGGGTCGCGGGTCAAACGTAGTAGATAGGCGCGTTTCGTGGCGCGGCTATTCCGGATGCCACGGCTTCACTCCTCTGGTGCGACAGAGGAAGCGCTTTTGAGGGAGAGTGTCCCTTTTGACCAGTTGTATAAGAACGTCCAATGACTAAGTTGCAGGTGACAGTGGTTGTGTTACACTAACGCTGCGTATTTGACGTAATCATCTCGATACAGATCAATGATGCCCGTTGTGTTTTGAACGGAGCTAGACTGTTTAGCCGCCCTGAAGGTTTATGCAGGGAGCATGTGATCACAGGGCTTTAAAAGAAAGTTGAGCAAACACTGTGTCTGATCAACAGCAAGAAAATGAAATAAGCACGGCACAAACCACTCCCGCTGCACCGGTTTCGTCGGACCAGATCGCGAAACCCGTACCGTCGCAGGCGTCGGTCCCCGAGACACACCAGAACGCTGCCTCGGCTTTGAGTGAGAACCCTGTTCCCGTCGCACCTGCTACCGGGGAGGAGGCTGCGCCCGTGAAGCCCAAGCGCACGCGTCGTGTGGCCAAGCCCGCTGCGGATGGCGATGAGGCTGCAAAGCCCAAACGCCGCACCACGCGCACGACGCGTGCCAAGCGTCCGGTTGCCGCCGAGGTTTCGGCGCCGCTTTCAGATGAGGTTGCGCAGGCCCGCGCGCTTGCGCAGATCAGCGAAGCCCAGGTTGTTCGTGCTCGCCGTCGTGCCGCCGAGCGCGATGCCGCGGCTCTGACCGAACTCGCGGCTCCGTCCGCCCCCGAGGCGCCTTCGGCTCCGGCTCCCGAGCAGGTAGCAGAAAAGCCGGCTCCACGCACGCGCCGTCGCACGGCGGCCAAGGTCCAGCAGGCTGCCGAGCAGGTTTCGTTCGATGCCGCCGAGACCCCGGTTCGCTCTGCGGCGGGGGAGGACGCTTCCTCTGCTGAGTCTGTCGTGCCTGCCGAGGCCGGCGGTGCATTTGTCGTCGATCCTGCTTTGCGCCCGCATCGCCGCGGCCGCAAGCCCAAGGCATTTGTCGAGGCGGAGAAGGCGGCCGCTGCCGCGGCTTCTGTCCAAGATGCCCCGGCGTTCGTCGAGCCTACAACGGCTGCCGTGGTTTCGGCCGAGGGTGCTGATGTTCCTGAGGTCGCTGTTTCTGCCGCTGCCGAGCCTGCCGACGTTCGTCCCGGGCGCAGCCGTCACACCGCAGCCAAACGCCCAGCTAAGGCAGAGGCGAAGTCCGGCGCCGAATCTGCGGTAGCTGAGTCTACCGAGGCGAGTGTCGACACGACTCCCGAGACGGAGGGCGCCGATCGGTCGGCAGGCGAGAAGCCCAAGCGCACGCGCAAGAAATCTTCCAAGACCAAGTCTGCCGAACAGCAGGGGGATGCTGAGCAACAGCCCGAGTCCGACGCTAAGTCGGACGGCGAGACCCCGGCGACCGCCGATGCGCCCACGACGCCTGCCGTCGAGAGCGCTGAGGCCGAAGAGGGCTCCCGCCCCAACCGCCGTCAGCACAAGCGTAACGATGAGCGCAGCGAGCGCAAGGATGATCGTAACAACGACCGCCGCACCCGTCAGCGCGACCGCAAACAGCGCAATAAGGAGCGCAATGCTGCTCCGACTGAGCCCACGCTTTCGCGCGAGGAGCTCGCGGCCATGAAGGTCGCCGAGCTGCGCGAGAAGGCCAAGGAGTTCGAGATCGAGACGACCGGCAAGAAGAAGGCCGAGCTCGTCGAAGAGATCTACACCACAGCCGCGAAGGCCGAGGGCTTCCGCGATATTAAGGGCATCCTGCAGATTCGCCCGGACAGCTCCGGCATCATCCATGCCCACGGCTACATGAAGTCCAATGACGACGCCTTCGTGCCCGCCTACCTCATCCGCTCCGCGCGTCTGCGCACGGGCGACGTGATCGAGGGTTCGCTTCGTCCCTCGCGCGGCGGCGACAAGCGTGCCGGTCTCGCCAAAATTACGACCGTCAACGGTCTTGATCCTGAGCAGGCCCGTAACCGCCCCAAGTTCGGCGATCTCACGCCGGTCTACCCCAATGAGCCGCTGCGCTTGGAGCATGGCAAGGATTCCATTACCGGTCGCGCCATCGATATCGTGTCGCCGATCGGCAAGGGCCAGCGTGGCCTGATCGTGTCACCGCCCAAGGCCGGTAAGACTACGATTCTCAAGAAGATCTGCCAGTCTATCTCGATCAACAACCCCGAGGTGCACCTCATCTGCCTGCTCGTCGACGAGCGCCCCGAAGAGGTCACCGATATGCAGCGCTCCATTGAGGGCGAGGTCGTGGCCTCCACCTTCGATATGCCCGCCGACAACCATACCCGCGTGGCCGAGCTCGTCATCGAGCGCGCCAAGCGCATCGTGGAGCTGGGCGGCGACGTCGTGGTGGTTCTCGACTCCATCACGCGTCTTGCCCGTGCGTACAACCTGGCGGCGCCCGCCTCGGGCCGCATCCTTTCGGGCGGCGTCGATTCGGCGGCCCTGTATCCGCCCAAGCGCTTCCTGGGTGCTGCCCGCAATATCGAAAACGGCGGCTCACTCACCATCCTTGCTTCCGCCCTTATCGATACCGGCTCCAAGATGGACGAGGTCATCTTTGAGGAGTTCAAGGGCACCGGCAACATGGAGCTCAAGCTCGATCGCGATCTGGCCGACCGCCGCATCTTCCCGGCCATCGACCCCGTTGCCTCGGGCACGCGCAACGAGGACCTGCTGGTCGACGAGCAAATGCGTCCGTTTGTCTTTGGCCTGCGCCGCATCCTCGCCGGCATGAACAATACCGAGCGCGCGGCAGCGTCGTTTATCAAGGGCCTTAAGGGCACTAATACCAACCAGGAATTTTTGGTGCGTTCGGCCAAAAAGCACAGCGATTACGAGCAGACGTTCTAGTTTGTCCGCTGCATGCGACAGCAACCATAGACATGCCAGAAGGGCCGGGGTTTAGATCCTGGCCCTTTTCGTATAGCCGCTCGCCAACGATTATTGACCTCACGACCGGCAAGCAGCGATTTTCCCGTTTCAATTCCGCTTCGTCGCTTGCAATCCCCAAGGGGGTTTCGCATAATAGCAGTTAAGCTTCGCGACGGAAAACGCAGATGAAACGAACCTTATACCGTTGCTTTGGGGCTCAGGCCCCGCTTCATCTTCTCTCGCGCAGCCAACTGAATGATGCGATTTGGGTGCTGGAAGATGGGGAGAGCTCATGGCTTCTTCTGATGCAACACAACGAGCAGTCCTTGCCGGACTTTCCTGCGGGATCGGCCTTGCCGCACCCGTGGTCGTGTATGCCGCTACACTGCCGTTTTCGTCAATCAACGAGACGGTCGTCGCGGGTGCTGTTCCCTTTGCCGTGGGCGCGGTGGCCGGCGTGGGTATCTATGCCGCCTCGCTGGGCATCTCTGAGTATCGTGCGGAGCACGATGGCCGCCTGTTTGAGCCCGATGCCGTGGGCGGCGCCGCTCAGTTTAGTCGGACCTACAACGAGTTCAAGACCGCCTCGATTCCCGCTCAGCAGGAGGAGGCCGCTCCCCGGGCTGCTGCGCCTGTCACTTTGGACGAGCAGGGTCAATCCTCTTCGCTTCTCTCCGGTCTGACCGGCGCGTTTCAACGCCGTCATGCCGATGATGGCGTTCCGACCATCGCCCGTGCCGCCAACGCCATGGACGAGGCCGATGCCTGGGCTATGATCGATAGCATGCTCGACGACGATTCGCCGGTTAGCTGCGATCCCGCTCGCTCGCGCGATGTCTACCAGGTCGCAATTGACGAGCTCACAAACGGTGAAAAGACTGGCTCCTATAACCGCGACGACATCGCTGCTGCCGCACGTGCCGTTTCGGGCTCTCATGCCGCTCCTGCGGGCAGCACTGCAGCTTTCGTGGCGCTTGTGGCCAACGCCGCCAACAATGCCGCCTATAACGGTGCTTCTTCGGCTGCGTACGCCTCTGCCGCGACGGCCGCTTCGACCGGCCAGCAGGGCGCGGCTCAGCCGGCTCCTGTCGCCGACCCCTTTGCCGATGAGCCCCTGGTTGTCGACGAGGAGACCATCGCCGCTCGTCGTGCTGCCGAAAGCTCGCTTTGGGGCGCTTCGGCCCAAATGCAGGCCGCGGAGGCGGTGCCGTACAACGCCAAGCTCGCCAGCATGCCCATCATTTCCGATGCCAAGGGTGTGGATCTCGCCGATTTGGACGAGCCCGCCGCCATCACTGCCTCTATCGATGCCCAGAATCGCGTGGATACCGACAGTCTCCCCGATGCCTCCCTCGAGGAAGATATCCCCATGGCCGATTATTCGGGCCACGAGAACATGTGGGCCGCCGCTATGGCGATCATGGCCGAGGTCGCCGAGCCCGCCCCCGCGCCGATGCCCACGCCTGCAGCCTCACCTGTCTCGGTTGCTCCCGTCTATGTCGGCCGCCACAGCTCCGTGTTTCCCGAGGATACCGCGCGTATCTCGCGCGAGAGTATCGAGCGCGCCGAGGCTATCGCCGCCGGCGTTATGGAAAACCGTCGCCACGAGCGCGTCAATCAGATCCTTGAGGAAGAGATCGAGCGCCTGCAGTCCTCTACCGCCAAACGTACGGGTCGTGCTTATTTGAGTGTTATCGAGGGCGGTACCGCCAGTTTTACGCCGCTTCGTGCCGAGGCCTAGTTCTGCATGATTAAGATCGATCGTAAGTGGGCGGTTGCGGCCTGCGTCATGGTGTTGCTGATCTGGGGCAATTCACTGGTTCCCGGCACGGGGTCCGGCTCACTGAGCTTGGCGATCATGGAGGACGTCCGCGGGTTTTTGCATAGCTTGAGCCTGCCGTATGAATGGGTAACCAACTTTGTCGTCCGCAAGTGCGCACACTTTACCGAGTATATGGTGCTCGGTGTTTTGGTGACACATGCCTTTGATATCGAGGGTCGACGCACTTATGACAGACTGCTTCCCACGGTGGTTTTTCTGTTGCTGGTCCCCTCAATCGACGAGACGATTCAGTTATTTGTGCCGGGGCGCGCCGGCATGATTACCGACGTGATGATTGACTGCTGCGGAGCGGCTACCGGCGTCGTGCTCCGATATCTCCTTCGATCGCTTGTATGCACCAAAAAGGCCGCCTAGGACGTTTTGCTTGGTCCTAGGCGGCCTTGTGCGTTTGGGGGCCCTGCAGGACGCGATAGCGTTGTCTGCGCGTTATACGGGCCCGGCAATACCGTGTGTCGTTGGTGCACCCTTTACTGGAGCGCCTGTGCGCCAAGGGCCAGACAACCCATGATGCCCTGCTTACCCTCGAGGCTGTTGTTGACAATGAAGGTATCGATGTCGTTGACCTCGGGCGTGACGATATAGCCGTTGAGCATCTCGGCGCACTTTTTGCGGGCGAGCGGCACGATGGGGGTGTGGTCGGCCACGCCGCCGCCGATGATGATCTTTTGCGGCGCATAGCACAGCGTGTAGGTCATGAGCGCCTGTGCCAGGTAGCCTGCGAGCAGGTCCATGGCCTTCGGGTCATCGGCCATGTCTCCGGCGCTTTTGCCATCCCAGCGCTTTTTAATGCCGGGGCCGGCGATGAGGCCCTCGAGGCAGTTGTCGTGGAAAGGACAGCCGCTGTGCTCGCCGATGGTGTCGCGCGGATCGCGTGTGACCAGGATGTGCCCTGCCTCGGGATGCATCATGCCATGAACGAGCTGGCCGCCCGAGAGCACACCGGCGCCCACACCGGTGCCGATGGTCAGATACACCACGTCGGTGAGGCCCTGGGCGCAACCAAAGGTGACCTCGCCCAGACAGGCGACGTTGACGTCGGTGTCGTAGCCACAGGGAATATTGAGCTCGTTTTGGATGGTGCCCAGCAGGTCAAAGTAGCGCCATGCCGTCTTGGGCGTCTCCAAGATCTTGCCGTATTGGGGCGAGGCAGGGTTGACTGCGGTGGGGCCAAAGGCGCCGATACCCAGCGCGGCGATGCCCTTGTTTGCAAACCAGGCGTTGACGGCCTCAACGGTCTCCTGCGGGGTCGTGGTTGCGATCTGCTCACGCTCCAGAACCGTACCGTCTACATAGCCCGTGGCGCAGATCATCTTGGTGCCGCCGGCCTCGAGCGCTCCAATAAGCTGCTGCTCTGCCATAGTATTCCTCCCCCTGGGACGAGTTGCTCCGTGACTAAAGTATAGCGCTTTAAACAAATTAAGAAAGCGCTATAAAAAGAAGCCCCACAACGCGCGTGCGGTGCGGGGCTTCTTTGGGTGCTTTAGTTGCCGGGCCGTCCTTACCCGCGCGGCTTGATTTTATCGCGTAGCGACTTGAGGTTCTCCAGCGCCGCGTTAAGCGTCTCGTCTCGCTTGGCAAAGTGGAGGCGAATCAGATGGTTGACGGGCTCCCGGAAGAAGCTCGATCCGGGCACGGCGCCCACGCCCACCTTAGAAGCGAGGTCCTCGCAGAAGTCGAGGTCGCTGTCATAGCCAAACTCAGAGATGTCCATCATGACGTAGTAGGCGCCCTGCGGCACGTTATGCTCAAGACCAATGCTATCGAGTCCCTGACAGAACAGATCGCGCTTGGCTGTGTAGAGATCGAGGACCTCCTGGTAATAGCTGTCGTCGAAGTTGAGGGCGGTGACGACGGCTTCCTGTAGGGGAGCGGCGGCACCCACGGTGAGGAAGTCGTGGACCTTCTTGATGCGCTCGGTGATCTGGGCCGGGGCGATGGTGTAGCCCAGACGCCAGCCGGTGATGGAGTACGTCTTGGACAGCGAGCTGCAGCTGATGGTGCGCTCGAACATGCCGGGCAGCGTGGCCATATAGACGTGCTCGTGGGGCGCGTAGACGATGTGCTCGTAGACTTCGTCGGTGATGCAGTAGGCGTCGTACTTTTTGCAGAGATCGGCGATAAAGGTGAGCTCTTCGCGTGTAAAGACCTTGCCGCAGGGATTGGAAGGGTTGCACAGGACGATGGCCTTGGGGTCGTTGTCGCGGAAGGCCGCCTCGAGTGTCTCGCGGTCAAAGTCGAATGTGGGCGGGTTGAGCGGCACGTAGATGGGCTCGGCACCTGAAAGGATCGTGTCGGCGCCGTAGTTCTCGTAGAACGGCGAGAAGATGACGACCTTGTCGCCGGGGTTGGTGACCGTCATCATGGCAGCCATCATGGCTTCGGTGGAGCCGCAAGTGACTACGATGTTCTGGTTGGGGTCGATCGGCATGCCCATAAAGTGCTCCTGTTTGGCGGCAAGCGCCTCGCGCATGGCCTGGGAGCCCCAGGTGATGGAGTACTGGTGGTAGAGCGGCTTAGGGTCGGTGGCGATGGTGCCCAGGCTCTCGAGCAGCTGCGCTGGGGGATCAAAGTCGGGGAAGCCCTGCGAGAGGTTGACGGCGCCGTACATATCGGAGATGCGCGTCATGCGGCGGATGACCGAATCGGTAAACGTTGCCGTGCGATTGGAGAGTTCTTTCATACTTGTCCTTTCGAACATCGGGGTGGGGCAAGTTTACTCCTATGGAACCGGTGGGATTTGCTCGAAATGGATCCGAAAAACTCTTTTCAAAATTCTTGAAAATTGGGGCTTGCGTCGCGTGGCGTTCCTTGCAATAATAGTCGAGCGCGAAGCGCACAGGACACGGTGGGTGTAGCTCAGTTGGCTAGAGCGACGGGTTGTGGTCCCGTAGGTCGAGGGTTCGAGTCCCTTTACCCACCCCAGTTCTTGCTTCGTGTTGATATCGGGTCGTTAGCTCAGTTGGTAGAGCAGGGGACTCTTAATCCCAAGGTCCAGGGTTCGACCCCCTGACGGCCCACCACACGATATCTCCTCTAAAGTCCGCTACTACGGACTTTAGCTTTGGGTCGTTAGCTCAGTTGGTAGAGCAGGGGACTCTTAATCCCAAGGTCCAGGGTTCGACCCCCTGACGGCCCACCAAAGCATGTTAAGGCGGTCAGCGAAAGTTGGCCGTCTTTTTTGTTGACCTTGCATGGGGTCGAACCCGAAAGGGCGCGGAGCTGAGGAAATGCGTAAGCATTTACCAGCGCAGCGCGCAAGGCGCGAAGCGCCGCAGCGGCCGCCTGCGTAGCAGGCTGACCCCCTGACGGCCCACCAAAGCATGTTAAAGCGACTGGCTTAGGCTGGTCGCTTTTTTGTTGACCTCGCATGGGGTCGAACCCGAAAGGGCGCGGAGCTGAGGAAATGCGTAAACATTTACCAGCGCAGCGCGCAAGGCGCGAAGCGCCGCAGCGGCCGCCTGCGCAGCAGGCTGACCCCCTGACAGCCCACCAAAGCATGTTAAGACGGTCAGCGAAAGTTGGCCGTCTTTTTTGTTGACCTCGCATGGGGTCGAACCCGAAAGGGCACAGACGCTTTACAAGTCGAGCCTGCCCTGGGGGTCGGTGAATCCGTCTGTGCCCTCCTTGAGTTTTTTCTCGTCTGCTTTCACGCGACGTTCGAGCTTCTTTGTATCCTCGGCAGGCGGTAGATTCTCGGGGACAATTCCACGGTCGATGAGGCTGCCACGTACAATGGACCCCGTGCCACCTCGAGCTCACGGGGCCCATAGATATCGATTAGTTGTGTTCTGCTTTAGATGAGTGTCCAGTTTAGTCCGCTCGATAGTGCGATCCGAGGCTTTCGGTTCGCTTGCGCATGGCTTTGACCATTTCCTGTGCTAGTTGAATCTGCGATTGCAGGCGGGCGAGGGCTGCGATTTCGCTGTCCTGAGCTTTCTGTGTGCTGAAGGTCGTTGCCTCCGTCTTCAAGCCCTCAAGCTCTTGCAGCGCCTTGGATAGGCCCCCTTCGGTGCGGTTGATCATGCAATAGGTACTCATCGTGTGCTTAAGGCCGCGGGTCAGGCGCTCGGCGTCTGTTGTGGCAATGCCATGCTGGGGGAGGGCGACATCCGCCTTTGGGGCCACCTCAGGTGCATTCTGTGCTGCTTGGGCTGCCGAGGCGCCCGCGATGCGCCCAAACACGATGCCGTTGGCGCTTGACAGGCCACCAATGCGATCGGCCCCGTGCATGCCGCCTGTCGCCTCGCCGCAGGCATAGAGGCCCTCAACGCCCGTGTACGCGGTCTTGTCGATTTTGATGCCGCCATTGGCGGCGTGGGCATACATCGCCACACGCATCTCGTCGGTCGGCGCGATGCCGTGCTCGTCTTGTAGCCAGGTGGCAAAGGTCTGCACAAACTCGGGGACGTCCTCGCGGGGGAAATCGTAGTGGAGCGCCAGACCTTCGGCACCCGTTTGATCGATGGCAAGATCGATGGCGCGGGAGGCCAAGCGCGAAGTGAAGGGGCCATATCCGGAGCGTTGCTCAAGTAGATCGTCCAGCTTGTCGTCGGCGATATCGACCGGCTGGTCTACATGTACGTAGCGCCAGGTCTTCTCGTTAAAGACAAGGTTGCGCTTGGGCTCGATGAAGCCCGGCATCATCTGCATGAACTCTATATTAGTGAGCGTTGCGCCGTGTGCCAGCGCGATGGCCTGCGAGGAGCTGAGCACGTCGGCGGAAGTGAGACTGCGCTCGAACAGGCCACCCGTGCCGCCTGCAGCGATGATAGTGGCCTTAGCTGCCATAGGCACGAGATGCCCGTTTGTGCGGTCGTAGAGTACGGCGCCGATAATCTTTCCGGTCGTGTCCTCAACAAGGTCGATTAGCTCGTGGCGGGGGAACAGGCGAATGCCGAGAGACTTGATCTGGGCCGTACACGCGTCCTCAAGGGGCTTGCGGGTGAGGCCGCGCCAATTGCGTGTCTTATGGTCAAAGCAGGGGATAAATTGCTTTTGCTGGGCGCTCTCGGCGCTTTGCGGGCGTTGGAGCTCAACACCTAGATCCTGCTCGAGCCATTGGATGGCCTGGGGAATACCGTGGACGAACGTCTGGACGAGCGTAGGGTCGGCGACACCGCCGCCGACGCCTTGGATGGTGTCGATGAGGTCCTGCTCGTCGTCTTCGTTAACGGGACCGATGAGACCTAGGCCCCAGGTGCCCGGGAAAAAGCTCGATCCGCTCATGGTCTTGCCGGCGCTTGCGACGGCAACGGTTGCGCCCGCGCGCGCCGCTTCTATGGCGGCACAAAGGCCCGCAATGCCAGATCCTATTACCAGTACATCAGTCGATTCCATGGGATTCCTTTCTCGTCCGGCGCATTTTCGCATGGGTGATCGACTAATGCGACGCAAAGGCCGCGCTATTCGGTAAAGGGCGAATATGGCAGGTGGACGTCATACGCATTCGCTGGCTTCGTCTCCGGGCATCTCGTATTTCGCTGCAACTGATATATCGGACATCTATTTTGGATTAGTCAATTTGAGACGGGGCTTTACGAGCTGTCCTGCGCCTCGGGTCGATCCGCTCGCCACGAAATGGGCCTATCTACTACGTTTGAGCGGTCACCCCCAACCATACCGAGAATTACAAAAATAAAACCGCAGGTAGACGGCTTATTGATTTTCAAAAAACCCGGCTATGGTCGAGCTGCGCGGGTTAAACGTGGTAGATGGGCCGTTTTCGTGGAGCAATCCAAAGCGATTGGCTGTTTTGGAATAAAAAAGAGCCGCTATCCGGGTGGATAGCGGCTCCGAAGCTCAACTATATGAGCATCGCGCGGGCGCGATTAGGCCTTGAGGGCCTCCTCGACGGCGACAGCGCAGGCGACGGTGGCACCGACCATGGGGTTGTTGCCCATGCCGATGAGACCCATCATGTCGACGTGCGCAGGCACGGAGGAAGAACCGGCGAACTGGGCGTCGGAGTGCATGCGGCCCATGGTGTCGGTCATGCCGTAAGAGGCAGGGCCGGCGCCCATGTTGTCCGGGTGCAGGGTACGGCCAGTGCCGCCACCAGAGGCGACGGAGAAGTACTTCTTGCCAGCCTCGATGCGCTCCTTCTTGTAGGTGCCAGCGACGGGGTGCTGGAAGCGCGTGGGGTTGGTGGAGTTGCCGGTGATCGAGATGTCGACGTTCTCGTGCCACATGATGGCAACGCCCTCACGGACGTCGTCGGAGCCGTAGCAGTTAACGGCAGCACGGGGACCATCGGAGTAGGGGATGGTCTCGACGACCTTGAGCTCGCCCGTGTAGTAGTCGAACTGGGTCTTCACGTAGGTGAAGCCGTTGATGCGGGCGATGATCTGGGCGGCGTCCTTGCCCAGACCGTTGAGGATAACGCGCAGCGGCTTCTTACGAGCCTTGTTGGCGTTCAGAGCCAGGCCGATAGCGCCCTCAGCGGCAGCGAAGGACTCGTGGCCGGCCAGGAAGGCGAAGCACTCGGTGTCGTCGGAGAGCAGCATAGCGCCCAGGTTGCCGTGGCCCAGACCGACCTTGCGGTCCTCGGCGACGGAGCCGGGAACGGTGAAGGCCTGGATGCCCTCGCCGATGATGGCGGCAGCCTCAGAAGCGTTCTTGGCGCCACGCTTGACAGCGAGAGCGCAGCCGAGGGTGTAGGCCCACTCAGCGTTCTGGAAGGCGATGGACTGGGTGTTGTTGACGATCTCACGCGGGTTGAAGCCCTTGTCGGTGCAGATCTGCAGAGCTTCCTCGAGGGAGGCGATGCCGTTGTCGGCGAGGCACTTGTTGATCTTGTCAGCGCGGCGCTCGTAACCTTCGAACGTAACAGTCATAGTTATTTCCCTCCCTTTCTACTCGTGAACCGGGAACACGCTGGCGACGGAGTGAGTCTCCTCGTCGGTGCGCGGGTCGATGTACTTGGCAGCGTTCTCCCACTGACCATAGTGGCCCATGGCGCCAGCGATGGCCTCCTCGGGGGTCTTGCCGGCCTTGACGGCGTCGGTGAACTTGCCGAGGTTCAGGAACTCGAACGCGATGATCTCGTTCTTGTCGTTGAGAGCCATGCGGGTGACGTAGCCCTGAGCGAGCTCGAGGTAACGAGCGCCCTTGGCCTTGGTGCCGAACATGGTGCCGACCTGAGAGCGAAGGCCCTTGCCGAGGTCGTCGAGGGAGGCGCCCACGGGCAGGCCGCCCTCGGAGAACGCGGTCTGGCTGCGGCCGTAAACGATCTGCAGGAAGATCTCGCGCATAGCAACGTTGATGGCGTCGCAGACGAGGTCGGTGTTGAGGGCCTCGAGGATGGTCTTGCCGGGAAGGATCTCGGAAGCCATGGCAGCAGAGTGGGTCATGCCCGAGCAGCCGATGGTCTCAACGAGGGCCTCCTCGATGATGCCGTCCTTGACGTTCAGCGTGAGCTTGCAGGCGCCCTGCTGAGGTGCGCACCAACCCACACCGTGCGTAAGACCGGAGATGTCGGAAATCTCCTTAGCCTGGACCCACTTGCCCTCCTCGGGGATGGGTGCGGGGCCGTGGTATGCACCCTTGGCAACGGGGCACATGTTCTCCACTTCCTGTGAGTACTGCATGCCTCTCCTCTCTATCGTGTTGGCGTCCCGTCTGGAGGTCGTGGCTGGTGATTGCCGGGCGACCCTTCGAAAGGGACATGACATGCAGCCCCTATAATACCGCGAAATGCACGGAATATTCGGCGAACGGCGCAGTTTTCGTAACGAGAAGCGCGGAACTTTCAATTGAAACGATTTAACAAGGTGGTTTGCGGTTATGCGTTACGTTTTAGGGGGTCAGCTTTGGTCAAGTATTTGGTTAGTTCTTGCCCCTGTTGCGGTGTCTAGCCTGTGGTTATGATGCCTTTCGCCGTCGGTTTGCCGCCTTTTACCGTCGACGGGTGCCATTTTGCGTGAATGTTTTGATGGCACGTTTCAATCGTGATGTATTGGATGGTAAGCAGGTCCCGGCGAAGGGAGCGCCATGCAGCGTGTTTGGAAAACGATCACCGGTTTTTACCATGTCTGTGCCCGCGGTATGGGCAGTCAGCTGATCTTTGAGAGCGACGAGGACCGGTGGGAGTTTTTGGAGCTGATGCGCGACTGCTGCCGCGATGCCCAGGTAACGATTGTGGCGTGGTGCCTCATGGGCGACCACGTGGATCTGGTACTTTTGGATTATGAGGACAACATGAGTGCAGCCATGCAACGCCTGCTGTTGACGTATGCTCGTCGGTTCAATAAGCGTACCGGGCGATCGGGCTGCCTGTTCCGGGAACGTTTTGAGCGCCGCTCGCTCGATACCGACCGACAGGTGATGGAGGCTGTTCGCTCCGTTCACGCCAATCCGCAGGATGCGGGCATCAACCTAATTGAGCGTTATCCCTGGAGCAGCTTTGCGGAGCATCTGCGCGTTTACGACGGTGACGAGGCAGATGCTACGAGGGTATTTTCCGATCCTTCTTGCGTGCTTGAGCTTTTTGGTTCGGCTAAGGCCTTTATTGCCTATTCGCTTTCGACGCCCGACGGCGGCGATCCGGCGATGCGCGATTTGGTAGAGATGGAGTTGGAGCGGCGCGCCTTTGCCGACGAGTTGGCGAAGGGATGCGGGGTTGCGCTCCAGGGGGTTAAAGCGGCGCCGCCGGCGCAGCGTAATATCGTTATTCTTGGATTGCGCGATGCTGGTTTTACGGTGCGCCAGATTGAGCGGTATACGGGGATAAGCAAAAGTACCGCTTCTCGTATTGTGCGCGCCCGTGCTCGAACGGCGGTGCGGACTGATGACAGCCTGGGATAGGGCTGTCTGCCCACTGGGACCATCATTCTAAATGCTTGGACGTTAGCTACACTTCTAAATATGCATAGAATGATTGCCGTCTTGCATAAAACAATAGCTCAGTCCGGTTTTGCCCGTACCTACCCCCGTCCACGCCGTGCAAAAAGCGGAGTTTTCAGCATCGTAGTGCTGTCGGAACTGCTATAACCTTGCAACTTGCGGGCCCCGAGACAATTATTTGTCTGCCAATACGCCCCGAAGCACGCGTTTGCGTCCCCGTAGACCGTAATGCCTGTTCTAAAACGCAATATATACGCGCCCGAAGGCGCTAATTGATGCTCGTGATTTGTATGCACATAGCTTGGCGTGCTGAAAACTCGCAAAAATGCACGCCGCACCCTATGGGACCCGTCTGCGGCAGGCAGGAGGCGAGCCGGAGCCTAGTAGGACGGTGCCTGGCGCTTTGCTCGGCGTGCCCCGTGGCCCTGTGGCAAGCCTTTGGTACTGTGAAAAACGCTTGTGCTTGCGGTTGGCCGTGCGATAAATGACAGATTGGGCGCCGGAAGCGTGGCTGCGCGTGCGCTCGTTATGAAAAAGCCGAGCCGCCCGTATCGGGCGGCTCGGCAATCAAAAACCTTGGATTCGGGGCATCCGTTACTGGTTAGCCTGACCCTCGAGCATGCCGTCGAGGGTGCGCCAGGCGAGCTCGGCGCATTTGACGCGGGCGGGCATGTGTGAGATGTCCTGGAGCTGAGCAGCCTCGTCCAAGTCTTCCAAGTCTTCCTCGGAGAGCTCCTCGCCGCGGATCATGGCGAGGAAAAGCCCTGCCAGACGACGAGCCTCCTCGACCGTTTCGCCCGTGATGAGGTCGGCCATGATGTCGGCGCTGGCCTGGCTGATGGCGCAGCCGTGCCCGGTAAACGAGGCCTCCTCGATCACATCGTTCTCGACACGCAGCTGCAGGGTGAGCTCATCGCCGCAGCTGGGGTTGATGCCGTCGTGTTCGTGCGTGGGCGCATCCATCTCGTACTTGTAGTCGGGGTGGGAGTTGTGCTCCATAAACGTGGTGGAGGTGTACAGATTACCCATTGAACGTGCTCCAAACGTGATGCAGGCCGGCGATGAACTTATCGATATCGGCCTTGTCGTTGTAGAAGGCCACGCTGGCGCGGCAGCAGGCAAGGTTCTCGACGCCCAGCCAGGTGAGCAGCGGCTGCGCGCAGTGGTGACCGGCACGGATGCAGACGCCGTCCATGTCCATGATGCTCGCGACGTCGTGAGGGTGGATGCCCTTGACGTTAAAGCTGACGACCCCGTGGTGGTTGTCCCAATAGATGGAGCCGATGATCTGGACAAAGTCGAGCTGCATGAGCTCGCCCATCAGGTAGTGGACGAGTGCCTGCTCTCGTGCCTGGATGTTTTCGTAGCCCACCGTATTGACCAGGTAATCAAGCGCCGCGCCCGTGGCGAAGATGCCGGCGGCGTTCTGCGTACCGGCCTCGAACTTCTCGGGGACGGGCGCCCAGACGGCGTCCTGCTCGGTGACCGAATCGATCATCTCGCCACCGGTAAGCATGGGCGGCATGGCGTTGAGCAGATCCATCTTGCCCCACAGCACGCCGATGCCCATGGGGCCCATGGCCTTGTGCGCGCTAAAGGCAAAGAAGTCGGCGCCCAGATCGGCCACGTTGACCGGCATGTGCGGCAGCGACTGCGCGCCGTCGACGACCAGATAGCCGCCGTGCTTGTGCACGAGCTTGCCGAGATTCTTGACCGGGTTCTCGACGCCCAGCACGTTAGAGATCTGACCCACGGCCAAGATCTTGGTCTTGGGGCCCACCTTGGATAGAACCTCCTCGGTTGTGAGCTGACCGGTCTTGGTGGGGTAGAGGTAGACGAGCTTGGCGCCGGTCTCGCGGCAGACCTGCTGCCACGGAATCAGGTTGGAGTGGTGCTCCATGATGGTGATGACGACCTCGTCACCGGGTTCGAGCACCGTGGGCGCAAAGCTCTTGGCGACCAGGTTGAGCGACTCGCTCGTGTTGCGGGTGAAGACGATCTCGTTGGCCTGGGAGGCGCCGATGAGGTCGGCGATCTGCTGGCGGACCTTGGCGATGGCCTCGGTGGCCTCGACGGACAGCGAGTACAGGCCGCGCAGGGGGTTGGCGTTCATACGCTGGTAGAAGTCACGCTCGGCGTCGAGCACGCAGGCGGGGCGCTGCGCGGTGGCGGCGCTATCGAGGAAGGCGATCTCGGGGTGCTGCTGGAACAGCGGGAACTGCGCCTTGTAGGGATTGGTCTCGATGTCGACGGTAGGCCAGCCGCGCGAGGCCTCGTCGCTGGCGTCGAACTCCATGGGCTCGGGGGCAGTACAGGTATCGCATTTAACGTGCTCGGTGTCGATCATGCGAGCTCCTCCTCAAAGTTATCGATCAGGTTGTTGCCCAAGCGGACGACGGCGGCGCGGATGCGCTCGTCGGCGGCGGAAAGTGCGGCGTCCTCCAGCTTGGCACGGATGAACAGGTCCTCGGCGGCATTTTGGTCAAGGCCGCGGCAGGCGAGGTAGAACAGCTGCTCGTCGCGGACGTGGCCGATGGTGGCGCCATGGTTGCCGGCGACGTCGTCCTCGTCGCAGAGGATGACGGGAACGGTCTTGTTGTCGACGCCCTTGTTGGCCAAGAGCACCGTCTCGCGCTCGGTGCCGACGGCACCCTTGCAGCCGTGCACGAGGTCGATGGTGCCGCGGTAGACCTTCTTGGACGTGCCGGTCAGTACACCGTTGGCATCGATTTCGCACTCGGTCTTGCGGCCGCGGTGACGAAGTTCGTAGTTAAAGTCGCGCACCTGCTGGCGGGCGCCCAGGTAATCGGTATCGATCGTCACCTTGGCGGTGTCGCCCAGCAGGTCGCCGGCAAGGCCGGTGGCGCTGGCGCCGGCACCCAGTACGGTGTGCTGCACGTTGACGCGTGCGCCTTCGTCCAGGAACAGGCCGGTGTCGTCGAGCGTGATCCAGCTGTCGTCGAGCGTCTGCGTACAGGCAACGTTGACGGTGGCGTACTCGTGGGCGCACACACGCAGCACGGAGCCCACGACGCCTTCGCCGGTAACGGGGGAGTCCAGGGCGATCTGCAGGTTGAGCGTTGCCTGCGGACGGGCGACGACATCGATGGCGGCGATGGCAGCGGCGGCGTCGACGCCGCTCACGCGCACGGTGACCGTGGCACGGCCGTAGGCGGGCACATCGATGACGATGCGCTTGGTGGCGTGGTCGGCCAGATAGGTGTAGGCGGCCTCGCCCATGCCGGTCTCGAAGGCCTCGGCGGGGGAGAGCTCCTCCTCGAGCTTGATGGCGCCGGCCTGGTAGACGGAAGTGGCAGGCACGTCGAGCTCGGTCTCGGGTGTGATGCGGGCGCGATCGGCGGCGTCGCCGGGGGCGGAGGCGCGGCGCTCGGGGAAGCGCTCGGCCATGGCGTCCATGGCGGTGTCGAAGGCGTCGCCCGCACCATGGATCTGCTCGTCCAGGCCTTCGACCTCAACGGCCTCGGCAGGAGCGGCAGCAAGTTCGTCCGAAAGCTCGAGCTTGGTTTGGTTCATCTTGAGCCAACCCCATGTGGCAGCCGGCATCGCGTTGACGCCCCCGATCTCCTGCAGCACGCCGTCTCGGGGCTCCGACCCTCCTCGCGTACCTTTAGTACGCGTCGTCGGGCTCGTCGCTCCCGATACGTCGCACTGCAGAAGCTCGGATGACGTAAATGCGTTCGGCGTGTTGGTGGTCTGTTTCATTATCCGATCGCTCCTTCCATCTCGAGCTTGATCAGGTTGTTCATCTCGACGGCGTACTCCAGCGGCAGCTCCTTGGAGACCGGGTTGGCAAAGCCGTTGACGATCATGGTGCGGGCCTCTTCCTCCGAGATGCCGCGGCTCATCAGATAGAACACCTTGTCGTCGCCAATGCGGCCGATGGTGGCCTCGTGGCCGATGTCGACGTTCTTGGCGCGGATGTCCATGGCGGGGATGGTGTCGGAGCGGCTCTGGTCGTCGAGCATGAGCGACTGACAGCTCACGGTTGCCTTGGAGCCCTCGGCCTTGGGCGTGGCCACGATGGAGCTGCGGAAGGTCTGGATGCCACCGCTCTTGGAGATGCCCTTGGTCTCGACGGTCGCCGAGGTCTCGGGCGCGTTGAGTACGACTTTGCAGCCGGTATCGAGGTTCTGGCCGGCGCCGGCAAAGGTGATGCCGGTAAAGCTCGAGCGGGCGCGGCGGCCGTTGAGCACGCTCATGGGGTAGAGGTAGCCCACGTGGCTGCCGAAGGAGCCGCTGATCCACTCGATGTCGCCGTCCTCATCCACGCGCGCACGCTTGGTGTTGAGGTTGTACATGTTCTTGGACCAGTTCTCGATGGTCGAATAGCGCAGGTGCGCACGCTTGCCCACAAAGAGCTCCACAGCGCCGGCGTGGAGGTTGGCCACGTTGTACTTGGGCGCGGAGCAGCCCTCGATAAAGTGCAGGTCGGCGTCGTCCTCGACGATGATGAGCGTGTGCTCAAACTGGCCGGCGCCCTTGGCGTTGAGGCGGAAGTAGCTCTGCAGCGGAAAATCGAGCTTGGTGCCCTTGGGCACGTAGACAAACGAGCCGCCCGACCACACGGCGCCGTGCAGGGCCGCAAACTTGTGGTCGGTGGGCGGGATGAGCGTCATAAACTTCTCGTGGATGAGCGGCTCCCACCGCGGGTCGTGCAGGGCCTCCTCGATGCCGGAGTAGACGATGCCCATCTTGGACGCGGTGTCCTGCATGTTGTGGTAGACGAGCTCGGAGTCGTACTGCGCGCCGACGCCCGCCAGGTAGCTGCGCTCGGCCTCGGGGATGCCCAGGCGCTCAAAGGTGTTCTTGATGTCGTCGGGCACCGACTCCCAGTCGTGCTTTTGGTCGGTGTTGGGCTTGACGTAGGTGACGATGTTGTCCATGTCCAGGCCCTCGATGGAGGGGCCCCACGTCGGGTCGGGAAAACGGTTGAAAATCTCGAGGGACTTGAGGCGCAGGTCGAGCATCCACTGCGGCTCGTCCTTCTTGGCGCTGATCTCGCGCACGATGTCGGGCGTGATGCCGGCGTCGAGGCGCTCGAATCCCTCCTCGCCATAGGTGAAGTCGTAGAGGCTGCGGTCGATGTCCGCGACCTCGGTGCGGTTCTTGGTCATTGCGTCGCCCCTTTACGCCTGCTGCTCGGCAGCGACGGCCTCGGCCTGGGCGCGCTGCTCGGCAGCCTCGCGCTCGAAGGCCTCAAAGCCGTTCTTGTCGATCCAGGGGATCAGCGAGGCGTCGTCCTCGCGCACGATGTGGCCCTTGACCATAACGTGGACGCGGTCGACATCCAGGTGCTCCAGGATGCGCGTGTTGTGCGTGATGATGAGCATGGAACCGTTGCAGCTCTTGCGGTAGGCGTCCATGCCGTGGCTGACGGTGGACAGGGCGTCGACGTCCAGGCCGGAGTCGGTCTCGTCCAGGATGGCGAGTTTGGGCTGCAGCAGCAGAAGCTGGAGCATCTCGACCTTCTTTTTCTCGCCGCCCGAGAAGCCTACGCCCAGCTCACGGTTGAGGTAAGCGGTATCCATGTTGAGCTCGGCCGCGAGCTCCTTGACGCGACGGCGGAATTCCTTGCCCTTCATCTCCAGGCCGGGGCGGCCGGCGATGCTGGCGCGCAAAAAGCTCGACAGCGGCACGCCCGGGATCTCGACCGGAGCCTGGAAGCTCAGGAACAGGCCGGCGCGCGAACGCTTGTCGGTGGTGAGCTCGGTGATGTCTTGGCCGTCAAAGACGATGCGGCCGTTCTGCACGGTGTAGACGGGGTCGCCCATGACCAGGTGGCCGAGGGTGGACTTGCCGGCGCCGTTGGGCCCCATCAGCACATGGGTCTCGCCGGCGGCGACGTTGAGGTTGACGTTGTGGAGGATGGTCTTCTCGTCCACGGAGGCGGTCAGACCTTCGATGGAAAGCAGCGGATTTGCGCTCATGCTGTCCCTCTCTGTATATGGTGTACTCATAGGTGTACTAAACCCTAGGAATCTTCTCGGAATAAAGTTACTATGGGTTCGGCGTTAGTCAAGGGAAAACCCGACTAATCCACTCGACTTTTCAGATGTGGGACATAATAATCGGGATCGTCTGTCCCACACGCTTGGCATCTGGGGCAAACTCTGCTGATGATTTTGTCTCAAGCGCACCGGGAGGGTAGGTATGCTCATTTCTTCTAAGGGCCGCTATGCCCTCCGTTTGATGATTTATATCGCGGCGCTCGGTGACGCCGAGGGCAAAATCGCCCTGCGCGAGATTGCCGACCGTGAGCATATTTCGCAAAAGTATTTGGAGCAGCTGGTCCGTCCGCTTATGAAGGCGGGCCTGCTCAAGAGTGTGCGCGGTAAGGGCGGCGGCTACATGATGGCCGTGGATCCGGCCGAGGTGCGAGCCGGCGATATACTGCGCGCCGTCGAGGGCAGCACGGCGCCCGTCGCATGCGATGGCATCGATAACAACTGCACTCGCAGCGATCTGTGCTCTACTGTGAAGTTCTGGCGCGGTCTGGACGACGTGATTGAAAAGTACGTCGACGGCGTGACGTTGGCCGACTTGGCGGCCGTGCCCGAGATTAACTTCGATATCAAGCTGTAACTCGAGCGCAATTCCTCAAGATTTCGCGGAGGGCGTTACCGTTTGTCGAGTTGCTGTTGTACGACATCGGTCTTGCTGCGATACTTAAATCTATCTTTGCAAACTGCACTTTAACTACACCAATGCAAGGAGGATCTTATGCAGCCCAAGCATTCTGCGATTGTTGCCGGATTGACGCTGGCGCTTTCGTTTGGCGCCGTTGCCGCGCCCGCGCCCGCTGCTGCGGATGAGCCCACGCCGGGCGTTGCCTCGGATGCCACCGATATCGATAAGGGCCTTTATACCCAGCAGTCTTTTTCGGGCGTGCTGAGGTCGGTCCAAGGCGTCTCGTTTGTCAATGTGACCAGCGAGATGAAGTACTTTACCAAGTATGAGAGCCACGGCAACTATAACCAGGGCTTTTCGTACGGCGATGGTTACAACGCGCTCGGTTACTACCAGTTCGACCGACGCTGGTCGCTCGTCCCGTTTATGAAGCAGGTCTATAACTACGATTCTGCCAAGTACGGCATGCTTAAGTCTGTAATTGACCGCGGGAGCGATATCTCCAACGCAAGCAACCCCATGTATTCGAACGGCCAGCTGACAGAGCTGGGCCGCATTGCACAGGAGGCCTTCCAGGGCGCCTATAACGCCGACCCGGCTGAGTTCTCGGCGCTGCAAGATTCATATGCATACAACTCCTATTACGCGGTGACCGAGGCCTGGCTCAAGAGCGCGCTTGGTATTGATATCTCTGGCCGCGCCGATTGCGTCAAGGGCATGGTGTGGAGCATCACCAACATGTGCGGCACCTATGGCTGCCAGGACTTTTTCCGCTGGGCAAATCTTACAAACGATATGACCGACCGTGAATTTGTGACGGCGCTTTCCAGCAGCGTGGTCAATAACGTTGCCCGTAAGTACTCGAGCCAGCCGCAATATCACGAGGGCTGGAAGAACCGTTACAAGAACGAGCTTAAGGATTGCCTGGTCTATATTACCGAGGACGAGGCCGCGGCGACGCCGCCGGTCGAGCCTGAACCTGAGCCTGAGCCCGAGCCCGAGCCCGTGACTCCGGCGCCCGCCGCTCCCGTTGCTCCCTCTGGGTCTAGTGCCGATACCAATGGTGTTGACGAGGATACCGTCGATGCTCCTTCGAACGATGCCGGAGCAAGCGATGGAAATGGCGATGTCGGTTCGGCCGGCAGCGCGGGGTCTGCCTCGCCTTCGAATTCCGCAGATGCTGCGGCAGGGTCTGGTTCTTCCGCCGGTGGATCGACTGCCGGTTCGAGCGACTCGTCGACGAATGGCAAACCCTCTGCGAGCGAACAACTTGGCTCCATGTTTGGCTCCTCGCTGATGGTTGACATCAACAGCAGCTCGTCTTCCAAGAAGGATGGCTCCGACCAGGGCGCTACGGAAAAGACCGAGGATGCTAAGGGCGATTCGAAGGACGAGGGTTCTAAGGGGTCTGATTCCGACAGGGGCACGGAATCAGACGGTGCGGAATCGAAGGATCCCCGCCTTGATAAGGATGGCAAGCACACGGACGACAATGGGTCCAAGGGCCTGGTTGATGATGCCGCCGACCAGAACCAGGGTAAAACCAAGGTTGCGACTGCTTCAGCCACGACGACTGAGTCCTCTAAGGGCAGCATGCCCAAGACGGGTGACTTGATTTTGATGGCGAGCCTTGCCAGCGCGAGCTTGGCCACATTGGGCGCTACGTCTATTGTGAGCGGTAAGCATAAACTTGACCAGCAAAACAAAGACGCTGCGGAGAAAGACGCCCAAAAGTAGGCTCTCAGCGAGTGTTTTGCCTTAGGGATTGAAATAGGGGCCCGATGCGATAGCACCGGACCCCTATTTGTTGCGAATCGTTTTGTTATGCCCCCCTTTATGGAGCCACATCTGCCGTTACCCGAATCATTTGTTGAACTACAAAATTGTTATCAAGATGGTCGCTAAAATGGCATCGTTATTATAAAAGGGGAGATAAAACGGTGTCTGAACAGGCAATGTATGATATTGATAACACCTTTGACGTAAAGTTGCTCAATCCCGTCGGAAATGCTGTTCTGCCGATTGATATTCATGATTTTGCCGACGCCGCCGATCATTGTGTTTTAGTTGATAAGACCATGTTTATTGCCGATATCTTAGATTGCGAATCGACTGTGGCGCTCTGTTGTCGGCCTCATGGTTTTGGCAAGAGTATGAACCTCTCCATGCTCAAATGTTATCTGGAGCGTCCTGTGCCCGGCTCGTCTAACGTCAATCTCTTCATCGGTAGCCAAATATGGGACGCAGAAGATGGCATCTATCGTGATGAGTATGCACGCTATCCGGTCATTGCTTTGGATTTTTCTGCTTCCTCCTATCGAGGCGCCGATGCCGAGGCCGCCATGCGCGATGCCGTCGCTCGTGAGTGCGCTCGTCTGTTGCCGCTGCTGGAAGTTCCCGATTTAGCGCGCGGCGACGTGCGCCATATCGAGCGCGTAGCGCGCGGTGTTGCCGCTCCTGATGAGATCGATTCGGCTCTTGGCGTGTTAATCGAGCTCCTCCGTATGGCATGTGATGAACAGGTTGTGCTGCTGGTTGATGGGTATGACGCGGCGTTTTCGAATCATATGCAGGTGCAGGCCGCCTATGGCTCGTGCTTTATCGAGTTGCTTGACCGCCTGCTCTTTGACGGCATTGTCGCCTCGACCGATTCTTTGCGGCTGGTTTGCTTGATGGGGGAGCGACCCGGCCCCGCACGGGCGGCACTTGCGCATCGCAACTGCCCGTATTGTTTGGCTTCGCCCTTGTCGAGCTGGTGCGATCGCCGCTTTGGTTTTTCGGATGCCGAAAACAGGGCGCTGCTAGATTACACTGGCCAGAGCGACAGACTGGCTTGCGCACGCGAATGGTTCGAAGGCTACCGGTTTGGCGGGTTCTATTGTTCGAACCCGGCTCGTGTGGTTGAGTTCTTGGCTCGGGGCTGCCTGCCGCCAACCCGCTTTGATGTATGTTGCTATGCCGATTGTCTGAACGAGACTGTGGGCGCCTGGGATTTAAGATGGCTTGCGGCAATGTTTGATTTGCTTAATCCGTATGGCTGTGTTGAGGCGCCACTGTGCTTGGACGCCGTGAAGCCTGATGCCGGGACAGCGGAAGGTATTTGGACCGATTTGTATTTGAGTGGACTCCTGACGACAGATGCGACTGATCGCCAGGCGGACGGCAGTCTGCCCCGCGCCCTGCGCCTTCCCAATAACGAGCTCCGGTATGCGATGCGTCATGTGATTATCGAATGGTTCGAGTGCGCTGCCGAGAGTGCCGAGACTATCGACGATTTCCAAGAGGGTCTTTGCCGCGGAGACGAGCGTGCAGTTAGGCGAGCTTTGGGCGTAATTATTAATGATTTGGGCGTCGATGGGGACGAGTCGGATTTGCTACTGGCTTTTCGTTTGGCACTGCAGGGTCTTTGTTTTGGGTTGCCTGGATATGCCGACCCTGTTACAAAACGAGCGCACGGTTCGGAGTTTGGGGGTTTCCAGGTGTTTCCGACCGCCAATACCTTTGATGCGGCGGATACACTTGGCATATTGGATAGCCGCCCGCTGATCTCGGTCAGCATGCTGTACGACCCCGATGTCGATGCGTTGGGCCTAGAGCTTCTGTCAGTGCAGGCATTGCTCGATATCGAACGGAGCGGTCTCGACGACATTCGCGTGCCACGTCCTGCTGTGGGCCGCATGCGCTGGGGGTTTGGCTTTGATGGAAAGCATGTGTCCGTAGTATGCCAGCGGCTGTAGGGGCGGGCGTATGAGCAGTTTTTTAGCGGTTAATACCGCTGTGCTAGGATTAAACAGTTCTGATTTGCGTTCCCAAAGGGGTTTAAGTGCCGAGCAATTTGCATTCTGATGAGCGTATAGAGGTCTCAGTTATTGTTCCGTGTTTTAATACGGCACAGTATCTCGATCAGTGCCTGACGAGCATCGAGGCCGATGACCTTGCATCGCTTGAGGTTATTGTCCTTAATGATGGCTCGACTGATAACTCACTGGAAATCATGAGGCGCCACGAGGAAATTGATTCCCGAATTCGCGTTATTGATAAGCCGAACCAGGGGTATGGTGCTACGGTCAATCGGGGAATTGAGGAGTCTCGAGGTGCGTACATTGCCATTGTCGAGCCCGATGATTACCTTAAGCCTGGTATGTATACAAGACTGATGGACCTTGCCCATGCATACGGAGAGCCCGATGTTGTGAAGTCGGCATATTGGCGTGTGTGTATGCCCGGTACTCCACAGGAGAACGTATGTCACTGCGCCTATTACAAGCGAATTAATACAAAGATGCAGCCGTTTACGTTGCGGGATAATCCTCGTCTGATCCAGCATCACCCTTCCATTTGGAGTGCAATTTACAAGCGTTCTTTTTTGGACGAGTTTGGCATTCGCTTTAAAGAGGTGCCCGGTGCCGGATGGGTGGACAATCCCTTCTTGATTCAAACGCTTGCTCAGGCTCGCTCGATTGTGTATACCGATGACTCGTTTTATTGCTACCGGGAAGACCTCCCTGCGTCCTCTTCGGCTAAAAAAGCAAGCGATCTCCCTATTGTTCGCTGGAATGATATGGCCGATATCGTTGATGAACTTAGTATTTCCGACAAGGGGATTCTCGAGTCTTTCTATACCATCGGTTTTAGGTATGTTGGTGGGCTTATTGAGCAGGGGGCTTTTGAGGACCCGGCACTTAAGGCTCGCTGTGCGGCATTGTTTAAACGCATGAATCCTGAAATCGTTTCGGGCATGTTGCACATTAGCGGTGCATTTAAGCAGACATATTCCCAGCTCACCGGTGTAGTTGTTTCGGACAATAAATTGGCATATGTCGCCTATCTTGCCTCGGAGTTCGTCTATTCGTTGCGCACTAATGGTTTTGGGTTCGCTTTCTCGCGTATCGGTTTGTTTGGCAATCGCCGAGCTGCCGAAAAAGGGGAGCGCCGCGATAAAACGAGTGCCTAACAAAGCCGTGAGAGTGGATTAGTGATATGACAGACAAGAAGCGAATTGCCATTTATACGCAAGATGCCAAGCTTGGCAATGAGGTCAAGGGTGCAACGCGCTATGTATTTCTTGCAACGTTGCTGCATGAACATGGCTATGATGTCGATTTTATTACTTCGGGATTTCAGCATTGGGAAAAACGTCAACGCGACGTTGAGCATTTTGATGCCGGGACCGACGCCTATGCGATTCGATTTATTGAGGAGCCGTTTTACCCCAAGAATATGTGCCCCCAGCGTATCTGGGCGCATCACGTCGTTGCCAAGCGGGTGTCGGAGTATTTCGATGAGCATCACGACTACGATTTAATTTATTGTCAGATTCCGCCCAATGATGTGGCTAGGGAGATTGGCAAGGCAGCCCATAAGTTTAATATTCCATTTGTGGTCGATGTTAATGATCTTTGGCCTGAGGCCTTCCGTGTGGCGTTCGACGTTCCTGTTCTTTCCGATATTTTGTTCGCGCCGTTTTATCGACAGGCCAAAGCTGTATATCAGATGGCCGATGCCATTGTCGGCACTTCGGATGAGTACCGCGAGCGTGGTTTGCGTGATGCCCGAGCTGGCATTCCGAGTGAAACCGTATATGTTGGTAATCAGCTGTGCGAGTTTGATGCTGGCATTGCTGCGCATGCTTCGCAGATTGATAAGTCCGCTGGGGACATTTGGGTTTCCTATGCAGGTACGCTAAGCGCGTGCTATGACCTGGAGACATTGGTCAAGGCCATGGCGCTGGTGCAGAAAACTCACCCCGAGGCTAAGCTGCAAATCTTGGGCGATGGCTCAGAGCGCGACAATCTTAAGGCCGCAGCGCATTCTAGCGGTGCCGAGGTCGTGTTCCATGGCTATTTGCCTTATAGCCAAATGGCTGCATGGCTTTCCAAGAGCGACATTACAATCAACTCGCTGGTGGAAAAAGCCGCCCAGAGCATCGTGACCAAGATCGGTGACTATCTTGCCGCCGGAAAACCCATGGTCAATACATCGTGCAGTAAAGAGTTTAGGGCAAAGGTTGAGGCAGATGGGTTTGGCGTGAATGTGAAGCCCGGAGATGCTGAGGGAATGGCAGAGGTGCTTGTCGATCTTATTGAGGATCCGCAACGTCGTTCGCGGATGGGGGAGAGGGCACGCGCCATCGCAGAAGAGCAGTTTGATCGCCCGCATTCGTATCTCAAGACGGTGCGGTTGATTGAGGAGTTAATTGGCTAGCAAATTGACAACAATTGCGTGCGAAATAGTCAATCCAAAATGGGTTGCAATGGTATCGAGAGCATCCTCAATGTTGCCTTCGTTATGATAAGCAAATGCCATGCTCGAATACCGTTATAGCCTCCATCTTCTTCATCAATAATTGAATTTAGTTTGTTTTCAATGAAATTGCCTTAAATTCAGTTTTCGCGATGGAACTTTCGATGCCGTTTGGCGGCCATCCTGTCGCACGTTAGTCTACCTCTGCTCTGCATGCCCTATAATTCAACAAGTCTAAACATTGTTCCGAACTATTTGGGGTTTGTATGAAACGTCACCTGCGACTGCTTGTTGTATTCGTTGCAGCGTTAGTTATTGGACTCAATCCTCTGATTGGGCCGGTTGCTACCGCCTATGCAATCAATGGAGAGCTTGTTCAACAGGATTCATCTGCTGATGTCACGGATTCTGCAGACAATTCAGACTCGACTAGCGGCTCTGACTCCTCTGCCTCCGTTGAGAACCAGAGCGAGTCTGATATTCTATCTGCGGAAGAAGACAATTCTTTCGCCGTATTGGATGATGCCAGCGATGTTTCAGCAGATTCGTATCAGTATCTTTATATCGCCTACCCTCAACTGCCGGTCGGTACGAACCAGGTGATTGCTTTCGCGACCCCAAATGATTCCGATGTTATTGTTGACGCAACGCTCGAACTTGAGTCCACAACGGGTCATACCTTTTTCGTTGAATCTTCTGCAGTTAATGCCAATACAGCTGCTTTCCAGTTCGGAAAGGATTATGCCGAGTGCGGATATGATTTGATTTCGATCTCCTATCATCTGCAAGGCGATGCCACGGAGCACAGTGTCGATTTGATGCAATGCGGATATGCGTTCGACATTGATGCGAATGCCACTGTGGACGACGACCTCGTCGAAGGCAGTGTCAATTCGTCTGTCTACTATTCAGACGATTCTGGCGATGCGATTCAGGCTGCCACGATTGGCGATGCGCTTAACGCCTCAAATGGGGTGCAATCTCTCTCTCTTACCGATACTGCTGTGAACGGTGCGTATGTTATTGCTCTTGATCCTGGTCATGGCGGCGTTGATCCCGGCGCTCAAGGTAATGGGAAGAGCGAGGCAGATCTAACTTGGAAGATTGCTGTTGCCTGCAAGGCCAAACTTGAGCGATACGGCTTTAAGGTTGTGATGTCTCGAGAGCAAAGTGGATCTTACGGCAGCAACGATTATCTGTACCGCGTTCAGCGATGCGTAAAGCAGGGCGCACAAGCTTTTGTGAGCTTTCACATTAACTCTGGTAGTTCTGCGGCGCATGGTGCTGAGGTTTACGCGCCTACGGCCAATGGCACGAGCTATACCCAGGCGTCTGTTGAGCTCGCTCAGAAAGTAATGAATAACCTGCATGCTCTTGGCTTAACCTACCGTGGTGTATTCCAGATGGAGCTCGGTTATGAGTTTGCCGTTATTCGCTGTGCGCGTGAGCAAGGGATTCCGGGTATCTTGATTGAACATGGCTTCATTTCAAATGCCGGTGATGTCTGGAATTATTTTAATGATGAAGGATGCAAGCGACTTGGCGAAGCTGACGCGGATGCCATCATTTCCCAGTTCCCCAAATCAACATGGTTTAATGGCTCGCTTGAATATAAAAAATCAGGCAAAAAAATCGATATGACCTTGAAATGCTCTGGTGGAGAGCCCACAAATGCTGCGTTTAAGGTTGAATCTCCCTCGGGGCGCGTTGATTGGGTTCAAGCGTACGATCAGAAGGACCACAGCTGGAGTGCCTCCTTTGATTTTGATAGGGAATATGGCGTTTTTAAAGTCAGCGCTTACGTTACGGTGAACAATGAGACTTTTGAAGTGGATTCTAAGACGTTTGGTGACAATAAGTGCTCGCTGTCTTTCGATTTAACTGAGACTCAAGTTACCGTTAACGCTGGACAATGGGCAATAGAGCCGAATGCGGTTTCATATCAAATATTGTCCGAGGGCGGAAAGTCCCAATGGATTCCGGCTAAACGGTCTGGCGATTCTTGGATTTGTACCATCCAGTTAAATGATTTACAAGATGTCTTTGGAAAGAAGACTGTCAAAGCTTGGTGCATTCTGGATGGGGCCGAAGCGTTCTCTTGTGGCGAAGGCTCGTTTAGCGTCGCCCGGCCCGACGTGAAGCTGTCCTGCTCCGCGTCGTCGGGGTCGCTGTCGGTGAGCGCCACCGGCTTCAGCTCCCAGCCCTCCAACGCCGCCGTCCAGGTCACCGCCCCCTCCGGCGCCTGCCGCTGGTACCAGGCCGTTAGG